>SHWL01000001.1 GCA_009693865.1 Acetobacteraceae bacterium
CTACACATTGATGCAGGTGTTTTCGGTGACAGTATTTGAAAAGGCCTCGATAGAATCTGTGATTTCTCAAACAGCTGACAGTTCCGAACATGTCATGGACGATAACCAATTGAATTTATTCAGCTATTGACCGGACAATAGTGATCTGGGTTATCAGCAAGAAACTTGGTGAGGCTCTCGTTAAACCAACCTTTGATCAACCGAACATTCGACGCCACCTTGGGTAATTTTCCTGAAAGATTAAAATGTCCTTTGGCAAAACTCCATCCGATCCAATCTTCCTGCAACCCATCGAACGAATCAAACCCATATATTACTTCGCTGGTCAATCCAGCTATGTAATTGGTCGACTTCGCTTTATACACACCAAACTCAACGATCATTCCATCAATGGTACGGCGAGAAAACGCATAGCGCCATAAGGCATGGATATCACTAAAACATAAGGCGGATGCCATTCTTGCTTCCGCGTAATCTGCCGAGTCGGCGATCGCACGCCGCACGGTTTCGGAAACGACCTGAGGTTGACTCTCCGCCATTGGCGGGGCTGGAGGGAGACGCCTACGGATATACGCGATGAGAGCAACCAATGTAGCATCTACAATCGCCTTGGCTGTTCTGTTGATCATGATTTCATCCTGAGCTCGCATCAACAATACCATTTCTGTTCTTCCCAGCGCAAGCGCATACTCAAAAATACGATTCAGTGGCATCAGGATCGGCGTTCATACTAATGCCGGAACCTGATATGTGCATACCATCACAAGCTCGCCGATCCTATTTATATCTAAAACGGTATTTTAACCGATTATGGCGGGTCATCATTGCTTGATGGGCCGCCCGTCCCGGAAATACGGAACCAACTGAGCCTCGTACACTCGCAAAGCTGCGCCAATCGCCTGATGCATATCGAGGTAACGATACGTGCCAAGCCGCCCCGCGAAGATCACATTTTGTTCCGCCTCGGCCATGGTCCGATAATCATCGTAGCCCGCCTTATCGGCGGTCCGGTTGATCGGATAATACGGTTCATCATGCTGCCGCGCAAAACGTGAGTACTCCCGGAAGATCACACTTTTCTCCCGCTGATAATCGCGCTCCGGATGCAGGTGCCGGAATTCGTGGATCCGGGTGAACTCGACGTCCGGATCGGGATAGTTCACGACACTGGCCCCCTGGAAGTCGCCGACCGGCATGACCTCCCGTTCGAAATCCAGCGTTCGCCAGCCAAGTTCCCCGGCTCGAAAGTCGAAATAGCGATCGATTGGCCCGGTGTAGACCACTGGTATATTCGCCGGGATGTTCGCACGTACATGGAAATAATCGACGCCGGTGTGGACGCTGACACCCCCGGCCGCCAGCATACGCCGGAATATCTCCCCGTACCCAGTAAGCGGCAACCCCTGATGCCGGTCGTCGAAGTAGGAATCCTCGAACGTCAGCCGGACAGGAAGCCGCGAGATGATATCGGCGGGCAGCTCCCGCGGGTCGGTCTGCCACTGCTTTGCTGTGTAACCCTTGATGAATGCCTCGTACATCGTCCGCCCAACCAGCGAGATCGCCTTCTCCTCCAGGTTCGCGGGGTTGACGATTCCGGACACCGCGACTTCCTTCGCGATCAGGGCGCGAGCCTCATCGGGGCTCAGAAACCGGCCGAACAAGGTGGACAGCGTGCCCAGGTTCATCGGCATGGTGAAGAACCGGTCGAGATGCCGGACGATCACGCGATGGCGATAATTGGAGAACGCCGAGAACCGGTTGACGTAGTCCCATACCGCCTGGCTGCTGGTATGGAACAGATGCGAACCATAGGTGTGAACCTCGATTCCGGTGGCAGTATCCACTTCGGACCAGGCGTTTCCACCGATATGCGGCCGCCGCTCGAGCACACAAACCCGCTGCCCGAGTTCCGCGGCGCAGCGCTCGGCGATCGTCGCGCCAAAAAAGCCACTGCCCACAACAATCAGGTCGTAGGCCGAAAAGTCAGGCATCGAATCCTCCGGGCATCGATCCGAATCAACCATCGCGGGGATGACAACGCGGTGTCAAACCAAACATAGCGCGCCGATCTCAGAATCGTCGCATACGTCGCCCAGTCCGATGGGCCGTTTGACCCTGCCCCAACGCATGCACCATGTTGCACCCGGCCCGAGACACCCATATTGATGACTCCAACGTCCCATCCCCCCGTTGGCCCAGGAATCAACCCCCCAGTGAACGAGCTCATCCAGACCACCCGCCTCCCCTCCGGCCTCACCGTCGTGACGGAACGCATGGACCGGGTCGAAACCGTCTCCTTCGGCGCCTATGTCGCCACCGGCTCCCGCAATGAGACCGAGGCGGAGAACGGCGTCTCGCACTTCCTCGAGCATATGGCCTTCAAAGGCACCGAAACGCGCTCCGCCGCCGCCATCGCGGAGGAGATCGAGAACGTCGGCGGCCACATCAACGCCTACACCGCCCGCGAACAGACCGCCTACTATGTCAAGGTCCTCAAGGAGGACACGGCGCTGGCCGCCGACATCATCGGCGACATCCTGACCCACTCGACGTTCGAACCGGAGGAGATGGAGCGCGAACGCGGCGTCATCCTGCAGGAAATCGGCCAGGCCAACGACACCCCGGACGACATCATCTTCGACCATTTCCAGGAAGTCGCTTACCCCTCCCAATCCCTGGGCCGGCCCATTCTGGGGACCGAGGAAGGGATCCGGGAAATGCCCCGCGCGATCCTGACCGCATATATGAAGCGGCACTACGCGCCATCCAACGTGGTCGTCGCCGCGGCGGGGAACCTGGAACATCAGCAGGTCCTCGACCTGGTCCAGCGCCATTTCGCCGACCTGCCAGCCCAGACGGCGCCGGGCATGGAGACCGGAACGTATCGGGGCGGCGAGTTCCGGGAAGCCCGCGACCTGGACCAGGTCCATATCGTTCTTGGCTTTCCCTCGATCGGTTTTTCCGACCCGGATTACTACCCGACGCTGCTGCTCTCTACCCTTCTGGGCGGCGGCATGTCGTCCCGGCTGTTCCAGGAAATCCGGGAAAAGCGCGGCCTGGTTTATTCGATCTACTCGTTCGCCCAGCCGTATATGGATGGCGGCCTGTTCGGCATCTACGCGGGCACAGGGGAAAGCGAGGCCGAAGAACTGATGCCCGTGACCCTGGAAGAATTACGCAAAGTGCAGACCTCCGTCACCGAGTCCGAACTGGCGCGCGCCAAGGCGCAGGTGAAGGCCAGCGTGCTGATGTCGCTGGAAAGCACCGGCAGCCGGTGCGAGCAGTTAGCCCGGCAGCTCCAGGTCTTCGGCCGGGTGCTGTCCACCGAGGAGACCGTCCGAAAAATCGTGGCGGTCACGCCCGAAGATATCCAGCGCGCCGCCGTCAGGCATTTCCGCGGGAAGCCAACCCTGGCCGCCATGGGTCCCGCCACGCGCGTACCCGGCCTGGCGCAGATCACGGAAACACTGGCCGCGTAACGGCTTCGCAAGTCAGGCGGCGCCAGAATGCGGCGATGACGGAGCGGCCTGGCCGTTAGGTGGGGATGAGACCCGCGCGGCTGCCAGCAAATTCTGGAATCCGTCGGCCAACCTGTGCTTTACCTCCGCCCCACCCGCGAAAAGGAATCTCCTGGTGCGTATCACGATGATCGGAGGTGGCTATGTCGGCCTCGTCTCCGGCGCCTGTTTCGCGGAATTCGGCACCGACGTGACCGTGGTGGAAACCGATGCGGGGAAGCTCACCGCCTTGCGGGACGGCCGCATGCCCATCTTCGAACCCGGGCTTGAAAAACTGGTGCGGGAAAATGTCGCCGCCGGCCGCCTGTCCTTCACCGGCGACCTGACCGAGGGCGTGCAGGATGCCGAGGCTGTGTTCATCGCCGTCGGCACTCCGGCCCGCCGGGGCGATGGCCACGCCGACCTCACATATGTCTATGCCGCCGTCGAACAGGTGGCGCGCGCGCTGACCACCTCCACCGTCATCGTCACAAAGTCCACGGTGCCCGTCGGCACGGGACGCCGGATCAAGGAAATCGTGGCCGCGGTCCGGCCCGATCTGGAGATTCACGTCGCCTCGAATCCCGAATTCCTGCGCGAAGGCAACGCCATCACCGATTTCATGCGCCCGGACCGCGTGGTCATCGGCTCGGAAACCGAGCGCGCGCGGGAGGTTCTGGGCCGCCTCTACCGCCCGCTCAATCTGATCGAGACGCCGATCCTGCATACCGGAATAGAGACGGCTGAACTGACGAAATACGCCGGCAACGCGTTCTTGGCGATGAAGGTCACGTTCATCAATGAAATGGCCGATTTGTGTGAAAAGGTGGGCGCCGATGTTCACGACGTCGCGCGCGGGATCGGTCTCGATGGCCGGATCGGCCGGAAATTCCTCCACCCCGGGCCGGGCTATGGCGGATCGTGCTTCCCGAAGGACACTCTGGCGCTGGTGCGCACGGCGCAAGACCACGGGGCGCCGTCCCGGCTGGTCGAGGCAACGGTCCTCGTCAACGAAGCCCGCAAATCCAGCATGGCGATGCGTGTCATCAACGCCTGCGGCGGGTCCGTCCGCGGCAAGACCATCGGTGTACTGGGCCTGACCTTCAAGCCGGAGACCGACGACATGCGCGACTCGCCGTCGTTGCCGATCGTCTCCCGGCTGGCGGGCGACGGTGCCGCGATCCGCGCCTTCGACCCCGAGGGAATGGAACAGGCAAAACCCTTGCTGCCGGAGTCGGTCACGTATTGCCGTGATGCGATGGATGCAGCGACCGGGGCGGATGCGGTGATCCTGATCACGGAATGGAACGAGTTCCGGGCGCTTTCCCCGACCCGGCTGCGCGATACCATGCGCGGCCGGGTGTTGGTCGACCTGCGCAACGCATGGGACCCCGTGGCGATGCGGCAGGCTGGGTTCGATTACCATGGAATTGGCCGGCCCGGTTGAGCCCGCGAGCCACTTCCGGCCACGCCATTATTCGCTCCCGTGCCCGACCGGCGATTGTCCCGGCCAATCGCCGGGGCACCGCGCCCGGCCGAATGTCAGGTTTCAACCGGCCGATCATCGAATTTTGCGCTCCGCATTAAGGTTTCATCAACCGTGAGGCGCTATGCCGCGGTCATGAAGCTGACCGTCTGTGTCTGTACGCATAACCGGCCACGGTACGTGCGCGACTGCCTCGAGGGCTTACGCCGCCAGAGCGTACCGCAAGAGTGTTTCGCCCTCGTGATCGTCGACAGCGGCTCGTCCGAGCCAGCGCGCTCCGATCTCGTTGTCCTTGCGCGGGATTATCCAGGCGCCCGGCTGCTCCGGGTCGACGAACCCGGGGTCAGCACCGCCCGCAACGCCGGAGCCGCCGCGGCAGCGACAGGCTTCATCGCCTACATCGACGATGACGCCATTCCCGCGGCGAACTGGATCGAGGCAATTCTTGCCGCGCTCAGCGGTGACACTCGACCCCCGGTCGTGCTCGGAGGCCGCATCCTGCCAAAATGGGAGGCGCCGCTGCCCGCGTGGTGGCCGCCCGGTTTACGCGGCGTTCTGTCGATCATCGAGCACGAGGGCGTAGGTGAGTATCGCTCGGCGGCACTACCGGCTGGATTGGAACCCTACGCGGCCAACATGGTTGTGCACGCGCCCACCTTATTATGCGTAGGCGGTTTCGGATGCGGAATAGGCAGGATCGGGACCGCCTTGTTATCGGATGAAGAGGTCCAACTCGCCTGGCGGTTGCAGGACATGGGGCTGTCCGCGCGATACGACTCACGAATCGTGGTGTTCCATCAGATTCAGGCTCGCCGCCTGAACCCGGACTGGCTGTTATCGCGTTTATATTGGCAGGGAGCCTCGACGGTGCTGACCCGGCGGCTGTTACACTATCGCGGCGCGCTCTGGCGCGAGTTCCCACGCCGCCTCCTTGTGGCGATCTTGTATGCCCCTGTCGCGCTCTGGCCCCGTGATTCCACCCGATTTCTGGCGGTTCGCTGGCGTTGGGCGTACGCCGCCGGCTTCCTTCGGGCCGCGCTTGGCTGGCGCGCGGCAAATGCCGCCCGCCGCATTGCCGGCACCGCGCACCACGCGGCCTCCCGCGCCCCAGCCATTTCATGATCCTCTATAACTGGCGGGGCCCGGCCCAGAATTTCGGCGACGAACTGAACACCCTGCTGTGGCCAAGGCTGCTGCCGGATTTCTTCGACCACGACGGGGCGGCACGGTTCCTTGGCATCGGTTCCATTCTCGACGGACGCCACGATCCAACAGCGCTGAAACTGGTCGCAGGCTCGGGGTATGGTGGTTATGAGGCGCCGATCGTGCTCGATGAGACATGGGTCGTGCACTGGGTCCGGGGACGCCGTACCGCGCGGATGCTCGGCCTGCCGCTTTGCCTTGGCATTGGTGACCCTGCCTCTCTGATCCCGCTCGCGGGCCTCGCGCCCCCACGCGAAAATCAGGATATCGGCTTCATGCCGCATTTCGAAAGCGCGATCCGGGGCGCCTGGCGGGAAGCAGCGGCGCTGGCGGGCATAACTCTGATCGACCCGCGCGACGATCCGCGGTCGGTCATCGCCGCGATTTCCCGGTGCCGTGTGATACTCAGCGAAGCGCTGCATGGTGTCATCGTCGCCGACGCCTTGCGAGTTCCCTGGATCGCGGTCGAACCGCTCGCCCCCATCCACCGCCCAAAATGGCTCGACTGGGCCGAGACCGTCGATCTGACGATCGCGTTCCATCGGCTCCCGCCCTCGACGTTACTGGAGCGGGCCCATCTCTCGGGCATGGCGCGCTTTCACGCGGGAAGATGCCTGTTGAACCGGCAGGCCGCGCGGCTCCGCGCCATCGCGCGAAATCAATATATTGACCGGGCGGCCCAGGCACTGCGGAAGGTCGCGCGCGCGGCGCCCCAATTGTCCGGCGCAGGGGCGCTGGATCGCGGTCAGAGCAGGATGGTGGACGCGATCGCTGCCCTGCGGCGCGACCCGATGCGCCGACCCCACCAGACAGAGCAGGTCCAGATCGACCCGCCACCCTTGCACCGCCGCGCGGTTTCCGCCTACCACGAGATGCCCGGCCGGCTCATCGCCTGATTCCGGTGCCGTTCCACCGCGTGGGAGCTTCTGTCGCTGATGCCGTCCGTGCCCGACCTGTCACGGCTCATTCCGCTCAGCGCCCGCGTCGTACTGGATGTCGGTTGCGGCCGGGGGGACGTCGGCGCCGCGTACCGCCGATTAAACCCCAATGCGCGCCTGCTGGCCATCGACAACGATCCGGAGATGGTGATCGAAGCCCGCCGTCATTACGACGAGTGCGTCCTGGCCGGCGCGGAAGCCGAAATCCTGCCTTTCGACGTCCCAAAGGGCGTCGATTGCATCGTCTATAGCGCGATCCTGGAGCATCTGGCCTCCCCCTTCGACGTCCTCCGGCGCCACGCCCGGTTGCTGGCCCCAAACGGAACCATGCTGATTTGCGTCTCCAATGTGGAACACTGGAGCCTCGCGCGGCGCTTGCTGATGGGCGACTTCCGGTATGAGGACGCCGGCCTGATGGACCGCCGGCACCTGCGCTGGTTCAGTCTTGAAACCATGGGGACGGGCCTGCTCGAAGCCGGGCTTGTGCCGATCGATGTGCAACCCAGAATTTTCGATGAACCCGGAGGCCAGGCGTTCGTCGAGGCGATCGCGCCCGCGTTGCGCAATCTGGGCATCGACCCCGCCAACTACGTTCGGAATGCGTTGCCGCTACAGCATGTCTGGCGCGCGAGGCGTGAACCGGTTCGCCGGCTGATCGTCGCGGGCGATATGTTGCATCCGATCGGCGGAGTATCGCATTTGCGGGTCCTCCATCCGCTGGCGGCCATGGCGTCCGATCCCGAAGTCGTCACCAACCTGGCTCCGCCGGAGAACCCGCCTGAGTTCACCGATCCCTCGGAGGCCAAACCGGACGGCGCGGACGTTCCGCGGATTTTCATCCTGCACCGGCCCGCTCTGTTCGGGGCCGGGGGCCAGGCAGTCGTCGATCGTCTTATCGACCGGGGATGGCTGGTGGTGACCGAGTTCGACGACCACCCGGATTTCATGCGCGGGCTGGACACTCCGGACCTGGTGTCCTTCCGGGGGGTACACGCCGTGCAGACCACGACCCCGATTCTGGCGGAGGTGCTACGCCAACGAAACCCTGAACTGGCGCTGTTCCCCAATGCGATCGCGTCGCTGCCGGATATCCGCAATTTCACCGACCCCGGCGTCCTGACGGTGTTTTTCGGTGCTTTGAACCGCGAGCAGGATTGGCGTCCGGTCATGGGACCGATCAACGCGATCGCCGCCCACATGGGTGGGCGGCTTCGGTTCCGGGTCGTGCACGACGAGGGGTTTTTTCAGGCCCTGGAAACCCGTCACAAAACGTTCACTCCACTCTGCGACTACGACACATATCTGGATCTTCTCGGGACCTCGGAAATCTCGCTCATGCCGCTGGACGACACGCCCTTCAATCGCGCGAAGTCCGATCTGAAATTCATCGAAGCCGGTGCGTGCCGGGTCGCCTCGCTCGCCAGCACCGTCGTGTACCGGCATAGCATCGCCGAGGGCGAGACCGGACTGCTGTTCGATGGGCCTGACGCGTTTCACCGGCAATTCCTGCGCCTGGCAGCGATCCCGGACCTCGCATTGGAACTCGGGAACAATGCTCGCCGCGTGGTGATTCGCGACCGCATGCTGGCGGATCAGGTTGCGCCGAGAATAGCGTGGTACCGGGATTTGTGGCGGCGGCGGGACGCGCTGACGCAGGCGCTTCGCGCGCGGACCGCCGATTGGCCGCAATTCCGGGAGCGTCACGATTAAGGGAGGGTCTGGGGCACGACACGCTGCCTCCCCTGCCATCCCGGCCCTTTGTGACGGTGATGACCATGGAAGGTAGAGCCCCCCGCCCCGAAACGGGCTTAATCTGACGCCGATGGGCCGGCGGCCCTCCGATAACGTTTGGCCAGGACCCCGCCATGCCCCACTTTATGATAGCTCTTGTCGTCGCGGCGGCGCCGGTCACCGCGCTTCTGGCCATGGCGTTGACCGGCCTGGCCGCGCCTTGGCCCGCCACCGTCGCGATCGCCGTCACTTTGGTACCGGCCGCCGCGTTCAGCCTGCTTTGGGCCCGCGACCTCAACCTGCTTACCGCCGCGGTCCGCCAGATGGAGGCCGGTGGTGATGGCGGTGGCGGCACCGAAAGTGTGGGTCCCACCCTCATGGAACCCCTCGGCCGGGAAATCGCGCGGCTCGCACGGCATCTCGCCGCGAGGGCAGCCCGAATTGAGCAGGAACGCCTGGCGGACACCTTGATCCTGGAACGTTTGCCCGACCCGGTCGTCGTGCTGCGCCGCGATCGAACGGTCAGCCGCCGGAACCTGGCCGCGGAGGCCATTTTCGGGGCCGACCTGGCGGCTGTCCTGCGTCACCCCGCGCTACGCGATGCCCTGGATCACGCGATCGCCCAGGGAGAGACGAAGGCCGCCGATCTGGCGATCGCCGCGCCGGTCGCGCGCGAGTTGCGGGCAACAGTCGTGCCGATCGACCCGCCGCTACGGGACGGCGGTTGCGCCCTGGCGGTCCTGTCCGATCGCACCCGGGAGCACAGCATCGAACGATCCCACGCGGATTTCGTCGCCAATGTGAGCCACGAATTGCGCACACCGCTTGCCTCGTTGATCGGTTTCACGGAGACACTGCTTGGTCCCGCCGAGGACGATCCTCCCGCCCGCAAGCGTTTCCTGGCCATCATGGCCGAACAGGCCGCGCGGATGAACCGGCTGATCGACGATTTGCTGAGCCTGTCGCGTATCGAGATGGCGGAGCATCAAACCCCGTCCGACCGGGTCGATCTCGTTGCGTTGCTGCCCAGGATCGTCGCGGGGTACGAACCGAGGCTGGCGGGCGGATCTTATATTGAGACCATGATTCCACCGGATTTGCCCGTGGTGACCGGCGACGCTGACCAGATCGCGCAGGTAATACAGAACCTGCTGGATAACGCCGTGAAATACGGCAGGGAGGGGGGTACGGTGCGGCTGAATGCCACCTTGCCCCGGCCCGGCGATTCATGGCCGTCGCGTCCCGGCGTGATAGTTGCCGTGGCCGATGAGGGCGCGGGCATTCCACAAACCCACATCCCACGGATCACCGAGCGATTCTATCGCGTCGACAAGGGCCGCTCCCGCGCCGCCGGCGGGACCGGCCTTGGGCTCGCGATCGTCAAGCACATCGTCAACCGCCACCGTGGCCAATTGTTGATCGTGAGCGAGGAAGGCCTGGGCACGACCGTCAGCGTGTGGCTGCCTTTGACGCAGCCAGGCGTTCGGGCCGGAGACGCGGATTGAGAGGGCGACCGGCGGGGCCCATGAAAGCGGGATGCAAATGCGCGAGCGGCGCGCCCGGAAACGGTTACTCCCCGCTCAACCATTCGAACGTGGGCGAAACGATCAGTGGCCGGTCGCTATCCACGCTGACCCCGCATAGGGTCCGGCGCATTCCCGGGACGCGGCGTTTCTGAAACGCCGCGCGCGCCGCCTCATCCGCGCCATGCAGGATGCCCTGCGGCACGTGCGACAACGTGGCGGGTTTGCGAGAGCTGCCTTCGTCGTGATGGACGAACACGCTTTCGTCGTTATCGACGTTACGGTGATAGGACGGCAGTTCTTCCGCGTTCGGGTCGGCCACCGCGATCTGCGGCACGAAGGAAATGACGACGAACCCGGAGGCCTGGAACGTGCACCACGCGGAAGGCGCCACATGAATGCGATCCGAACTGATCGGAATGATGTCGCGAATGTTCAGTTTGAAGGGGAACAGATCGCCTTTCCAGCCGACCGACACCAGAGGATTATTCCGATAGTAGATCGAACTGTGAATCCCGCGATGCCTCACACGCAATTCATGTTCTTCACGCTGCGGAAATCCGTAATCGCACAGTTCCGGCAACACCAAAATCGTTGGATCGACAGGCATATGGCGCCCGGTCTGGTGGTGCTCGGTCAGCGACAGCGGCGCGGGAGACTCAACCACCAGCATGTGACTCTCGCCCTTCTCGGGCATCAGGCTGAATGTGATGCCCTTCGGGATCAGCACATAATCGCCAGGCTCGTAGTCCAGCCGCCCAAACTCGGTGGCGAACATCCCTGTGCCCTTATGCACGAAATACAGAAGGTCCCCGTCGAGATTTCGAAACGCATAGGGCATCGCCGCCGCGCGCCGGCTGATGGCGACGCTGACATCGGCGTTGGACAGCATCGGCTCCGGTTCGCCGCGCGGATCGAACTGGTCGGACGGTTCGACCCGCGTGGTATCCGCGACCCGGCGCGGGACCAAGGGGCCATCGACACGGACGATCTCATTGGGACCGTGTTCGCGGTAGATCATCGCCACCGGGCCAAAAAAGCCCTGACGGCTGATATGTTCCTCACGGAGGTCGCCCAGACCGACGCGGGCCTGACGGACATGGCGGCCGCGGGCGTGATGGATCCAGGATCGCATGGCGTGGCACTCCCTTCAGCGGTTCTCGTTATCGCGTGACAACGCCACTTGTGCCGGGTCAGGTCAAGGACAGCGGCGTCCGGTCAGCAATTCTCATCATGGCTGCTGACCTCTCCCAAATCGTCATCCTCCGGCGCGACCGGAGGATCCGGAGCGGCACCACGCCTTGCTTTCCGGCGCTATTATACGCGGATATGTGCCGCTACCGATCCTCCGGTCACGCCGGAGGATGACGAAAAAGCAAGCGGCATCGCCATAATGAGAATTGCTGGCGTCCGATCAGCCGCCTACCCGTTCATCGGAACTGACCCCAAGCTGCTTCAACTTCCGGTGCAGAGCGCTGCGCTCCATTCCGACGAACTGCGCGGTCCGCGAAATATTGCCGCCAAATCGCAACAACTGCGACTGAAGATATTGCGTTTCGAACAAATCCCGCGCCTCCCGCAATGGAAGCGACATGATGTCGGCACCGGGATCGATGGTCAGGACGCGCGGCGCGCTCGAGCCTATTTCGGGCGGAAGCATGTCGGCGCGGATCGCCTCGGTTGCCCCACCCGGCGCCATGATCAGCAGCCAGTCCATCAGATTTCGCAACTGCCGCACGTTGCCTGGCCAGTCGTAGGCCTGTAGCGCCGCCAGCGCATCGGCCGACAATTCCCGCGCCGCCATCCCGGAAGTCTCGGCCGAGCGTCCAATGAAATGCCGGGCGAGGTCCGGCACATCCTCCCGCCGTTCCTTCAACGCAGGCAGTTTCACCGGCACGACGGCCAGCCGGTAAAACAGGTCTTCGCGGAACCGGCCGGTGCCGATCTCGGCCTGCAAATCGCGATTGGTGGTCGCGATCACCCGGACGTCGACCCTGACCCGGTTGGAGCCTCCGACGCGTTCGAAACTCTGGTCCTGCAACGCGCGGACGATCTTGCCCTGAGTTTCCAACGGCATATCCGCCACTTCGTCCAGAAGCAGTGTCCCGCCGTGAGCACGTTCCAATACACCGGCGCGGCGGGGTTGCGCCGACGCGTCGGGGCCGGGCTCGACCCCGAACAGTTCCTCCTCAAAACGGGCGGGCGCCATGGTCGCGCAATTCATGACGACAAATGGCCCGTCGGCCCGCCGGGATCGGCCATGGATCATTCGCGCCACGACCTCCTTGCCCGATCCGGCCGGCCCGGCGATGAGCACGCGGGAACCGGTGGGTGCGACCTTATCCACCTGACCGCGCACCTGTGCCATGGCAGCGGACTCGCCGATGAGCCCGGCTTCGGGGCCGGCGCGAAGGCGGAGTTCGGCGTTTTCCCGATGCAGGGCCGCGGCTTCCAGAGCGCGACGAACCACCAGCAGCAAGCGGTCTGACTGGAACGGTTTCTCAATGAAGTCGTAGGCCCCGTGTTGAATGGCGCCTACCGCCATCTCGATCGTGCCATGGCCGGAGATCATGATGACCGGCACTGCTGGCTCCTCGGCGTGGAATGATTCCAGCAATCCAATTCCATCGAGCGTTGAGCCCTGTAGCCAGACATCCAAAACGACCAGAGACGGACGGCGCGCATGGAACGCGGCCAAAGCGGTATCTGAGTCGCCAGCGGCCCGGGTTTCGTAGCCCTCGTCGGCCAGGATGCCGTCGATCAGCATCCGGATATCGGGCTCGTCGTCGACGATCAGAATGTCAAACGCCATGAGAGGTTCCGGCGTGCGACGGCATATACGATGCCCCTGGGACGGAGGTGGACGGCCAAACCAAGGCCGCTACCGTGCCAGGCCCGTCCGGCCGATCCTCCAGAGTTACATGACCGCCGTGATCCTCCATGATCTTCTTCACGATCGCGAGTCCCAATCCGGTTCCTTTCGGTTTGTGGGTCACATACGGCTCCATGAGCCGGCCTCTGTCTTCGCGCGGCAGTCCGATTCCATCATCGGTGACGCGCAGTGATACCAGACCGTTCGAGTCTGTCACGGACACGGTGATCGCCCCGGCGCCGTCCCGCATCGCCACCGCGTCAGCCGCGTTGCGCAACAAATTGGTGATCGCCTGCCTCATCATGCGCCGATCGCATGGTACGACCGGCCCACGTGCCGGGATGTCGCTGGACCAGGCGATCCCCGGGAGCGCCGTCTTCTGCAACACAAGCGTCTCACGGGCGATCAGGCCGACATCCTCCGGTTTGATCACCGGCTGCGGCATCCTCGCGAAGGCCGAGAACTCGTCGACCATCCGGCCGATATCGCCGACATGACGGATGATCGTGTCGGCACATATCCCGAACGTTTCCGGATCGGAGGTGATTTCCTTGGTGAACCGGCGCTTCAGCCGTTCGGCCGCCAATTGGATTGGGGTCAGCGGGTTCTTGATCTCATGCGCGATACGCCGCGCGACATCGGCCCAGGCCGCCTTGCGTTGAGCAAGTTGAAGTTCAGTGATGTCGTCGAAGGTTACAATGAAGCCGTTCACTCTTCCAGCCGTCATCTCCGCCCCGATCCGGACCAGCAGCGTGCGAGGTTTGCTCGGCGGCCCGATCCGGACTTCTTCGGTGCGCGGGCGCTCTGGCGCGGCGCGCGCGGCTTCGATCAGGCCGGCGAATTCTGGCACCACGACCTCCAGGTCGCGGCCGATCGCGGCGAGAAGATCGACCGCCAGCAGTTCGGTGGCGGTGCGGTTTGGCAGTTCGATCCGGCCGCGCGCATCCAGGCCGATCACGCCGGCCGACACGCCCGCCAGCACGGTCTCGGTAAACCGGCGGCGGCCGTCGATCTGGCTGTAGGCCTCCATCAGTTCGGCCCGTTGCGCGGCGAGCTGACCGGTCATCCGATTGAACGCGCGCGAAAGGCCCGCGAGTTCGTCACGCGTCTGACCCTCCGTGACGCGCACGCCCAGATCGCCGCCGCGAACCCGCTCGGCGGCGTTGATCAGCGTGCCAATGGGACGGGCGATCTGGTTGGCCATGACCAGACCGATCAGCGCGGCGGCAAGCAGCACCAGCAGCGCCACGACCGCGAAAATCCATGCGAAGGCGATTTGCAGCCAGGACCGGCTTTCATCCAGACGCTGATATTCCGACACCGCCTGTTCGGTGCGGGTCATGTAGCCGAGGATCTTCGGATCGACCGGACGGCCAATCATCAGCAGCAACGGCGGCGTCGCATTCAGCCGCGCCACCGCGCGAACGCGCGTGCCATCGCCGCCATTGAGCACCTGGACATCGCCGTCGAGCGCCTGGCGCGACACAGCCGGCGGCGGTGGATCGACGCCAAACCCCACGAACAGCCCGGCCGCCGCAAGAATCTGGCCGGTATTGGGCTCGTAAATCACTGCTTCGGTCAGGCCGCGCAGCGTCGTTTGATTGTCCAGCACACTGACGAACACGGACGGGTCGGCGGCGAGATATTGGCCGGCCCGCGCGAGGTCATTGGCCATTTCCAGCGCATCTGAGCGGATCGTATTGCGGTGTTCCTCCAGGTAGCCGTGGGACACCTGGAGTGATTCCGCCAACGCCGCGCGCACCGGATCGTTGAACCAGGCCTGGATGCCGAAATGGAAGAAGGCGACGGCGAAACAGGCGACCAGGATGGTCGGTGCCGCGGCGACACCACTGAACAACAGCACAAGGCGGACATGCAGTTGCGAGCCGGCCGAGCCGCGCCGCCGCTCCACCCAGACCCGCGTCAGCCGACCCGCGACCACCGCCCCCAACAGCAACAGTACCGATACGTTGGCCAGCACCAGTGTCGTGCCAACCCCGGGCCTGAGGCCGAATGGCGAACCGCGCGCGATAATGATGAACGTCGACAGACCGACACACAACGCGATGGCCGCGAGGATGAAAGTCATCGTCTTGCTGACCAGGACCCGGCTGAGGCCGGACAGTAGCGTGGCACCCAGGCCCGGCGCGGCGGGCACGGGCGGGCCGGACGTCATTTCGTCTGGGGCCAATGCGCTTCTGGGGGAGAAGATGTTCATCCCGTCCGGCCACCGGAAGGGGCTTGCGCCGGGGAAGCGTCCGGGCTCCGACCCGAAACCCGCCAGGAGGTTCTGCTCCCTGGACCTCCGGCAAAGGCAGTGGCCTTCGCAATCCGTCCATTTCTGGTTGGGAGTGAGAGGGGGCCTGCTCGGATGTTGAAAGGTCTCTGATGCCCCCCTCTCACTCCCAACCAAATTGAGGGGTTCCAAGGGCCACTGCCCTTGGCGGGAGTCCAGAGGGCGGCGCCCTCTGGTCGGGGTCCGGGGTGAAACCCCGGCGCCCTCCCGGCGCGGGCTGTCACATCACGCCCCGGATCACGGGGATTTCCAGGTCGCGGATTTTCTTGCGCAACGTATTGCGATTGAGGCCCAGCATGGCGGCGGCCTTGATCTGGTTGCCACGTGTCGCGGCCAGGGTCAGGCGGATCAGCGGCCGCTCCACTTCCGCGATGATCCGGTCGTACACCCCAGTGATCGCCATGCCGTCGTCATGGGCCGCGAGGAATTCCTTGATGTGACGTTCCACCGCGCGAGATAGCGTGTCCGGACCGGTCCGGGCCGGCTGATCCGGCGTTTGGATCGGAGTGGGCGCGGCTTCGGCCAGATCCGCGTTGACGATATCGCCCGTGATGGTTTCCTCGGGGCACAGCGCGGCGAGCCGCCGCATCAGGTTTTCCAGCTCCCGCACATTACCGGGCCAGGGATGTTGTTTCAGCCTGTCCACGGCGGTCTGATCCAGGTTCTTCGGGGGCAGGCCGTCTTCCCGCGCGCGATCCATGAAGTGGCGAGCCAGCAATGGAATGTCCTCCGCCCGTTCGCGCAGCGGCGGCAGACGAATTGGGACAACGTTCAGGCGGTAGAACAAGTCTTCGCGAAATTGCCCGAGCCTTATGGCGTTGCGCAGGTCGCGGTGGGTGGCGGCGATGATGCGGACATTGGCCTTGATCGGCTGGCGGCCACCCACCGAGGTGAATTCGCCCTCTTGCAGCACGCGCAACAAGCGGGTTTGCGCTTCGGGCGGCATGTCGCCGATCTCATCCAGGAACAGTGTGCCACCGTTGGCCTGTTCGAAGCGGCCCTGGGTACGGTTGGTGGCGCCGGTAAAGGCGCCGCGCTCATGGCCGAACAATTCGCTTTCGATCAGTTCGCGCGGGATCGCAGCCATGTTGACAGCGACAAAAGGTCCGGCCCGGCGCTTGCCGTAATCGTGCAGCGCGCGCGCCACCAATTCCTTCCCGGTGCCGGACTCGCCGTTGATCATCACCGTCAGATCGGCGGTCGTGAGCCGCGCGATGGTCCGGTAAATCTCCTGCATCGACGGGCTACGGCCGATCAGCGGCAGACGCTCCTCCGAGTCGCGCGCCTCAGGAGCCCAGATTGTGTGTTCGGCGGGCACCTGCAGCGCGCGGCCGACAACGGAGATCAATTCGGCCAGGTCGAACGGCTTCGGCAAATACTCGAAGGCGCCGCGCTGGGCCGCCTTGACCGCCGTCATCAGCGTCGATTGCGCGCTCATGACGATCACCCGCAAATCAGGGCGGATGCGCTTGATGCGCGGGATCAGATCGAGACCGTTTTCATCGGGCATCACCACGTCGGTGATGACAAGATCGCCCTCCCCCTCCTCCACCCAACGCCAGAGCGTCGCCGCATTCCCGGTACTGCGAACCTGATAACCGCTGCGCCCAAGGGCCTGGGTCAGGACGGTTCGGATCGATCGGTCGTCGTCGGCGACGAGAACGGTCGGCGGCGTCATCAAGCAGGATCCTTTTCCGAAACGACCGGCAAATGCAGGCGAAATTCTGTACGCCCAGGCCGGGAGTCGACCTCGATCAGCCCCCCATGGTCGCCAACGATCTTGGCGACCAGCGACAGGCCCAATCCGCTGCCCGATGCCTTGGAGGTCACGAAGGGTTCGAACAAATGCGGTCTGATGTCCTCGGGGATGCCCGGCCCATTGTCCCGGACCCCGACATAAAGCGGCAGATCGACCCGCTCTGACGTGCCGGGCACGGCGATCCGCATGCCGTGTTGAAACCCGGTGGTGAGCACGATTTCTGGATGCGCGACACCGGCCGTGAGAATCGCTTCGGCGGCGTTCTTCACGAGGTTCAGGATGACCTGCACCAACTGGTCCCGGTTGCCCCATACCGGCGGCAGCGAAGGATCGTAATTCTCCTGAAACCGCACGGTTTCCGCGAAGCCCGATTGCGCCAGTCGCCGCACGTGCTCCAACACGCGATGGACATTCACGGCGGTGCGCGCAATCGGCTTTTCCGAGAACGCCTCCATCCGGTCGACCAGCGCGCGAATGCGGTCGGCTTCGTCGCGGATCAGCACCGTAAGCTCGCGGTCCGCCTCATCGACGCTCGCCTCCAGCAACTGGGCCGCGCCGCGAATGCCGGACAGTGGATTCTTCACCTCATGCGCCAGGATCGCCGCCATGCCACTGACACTGCGTGCCGCGCCCCGGAACGCGAGTTGGCGATCCAGCGAGCGTGCAGCCGAAGCATCCTGCAAAACCAGAACGACCGCGCCCGGTTCCTCCGCCATGGCTGAGCCCAGTACCGTGATGCCCGTTTTGACGAGGCGTGGGCTTTCCAGCGACAGATCGTGGTTGGACACCGTGCCTTCGGTCTGGCGCACCTGTTCAATCAGCAAATACAGCGGACTGTCGGCAGGAACCAGGTCGTTCAACCGCATTTGCGCGAGGCCGGAGGCGGAGATGCCGAGAAATTGCTCGGCGGCGTGATTGACCTGGCGAAACCGGTTGTCCGCGTCCAGCACGACGACCGGAACCGGCAGCGCGCTGAGGATCGCCGCGCTATCGATTGCGCGCGGGCCTCGGCCAGGGAGCAAGCCAACCGCGCGGGAGAGGACGGAACTCATGCCGCTTCCAGAACCTCTTCATCCAAATGGAGGCCTCCTTGTCCCACCGCGCGGGTCACGCCGCGCGCAATCAGCGGGTCATAGAAGGCATCCAAGGCCGCGATGACCGGCTCGGCGTCCGGCAGCCTGTTCATCAGGGCGCGGAATTCGGCCGAGCCCGGGAGGCCCTTCGAGTACCAGGACAAATGCTTGCGCGCGAGCCGCACGCCGGCCGAGCGGCCAAACTGGTCCAGCAAGGCGCGATAGTGGTTCAGAACGATCGCTTTTTGCCGCGCCAGTCCGGGGTCGGGCAACCTTACCCCAGTTGCCAGAAAATGCGCCACCTGCGCCAGGAACCAGGGACGTCCGTAACAACCGCGGCCGATCATGACGCCGTCGGCGCCCGACAGGCGCAACGCGGTGGCGGCGTCGTCCTCGGTCAGGATATCGCCGTTGACGATCACCGGCAGGGTGACGGCCTGTTTGACGCGGGCGACAAAAGCCCAGTCGGCGGTGCCGTTATAAAGCTGCTGCCGCGTGCGCCCATGCACGGTCACCATCTTGATCCCCGACTCCTGGGCGATTCGCGCCAGGTTGGGGGCGTTGAGGTTGTCGCGATCCCAGCCCATGCGCATTTTCAGCGTGACCGGGACTCGGACGGCGTTGACCGTGGCCTCCAAAATCGCGGCGGCTGCGCGTTCGTCGCGCATCAGGGCTGAGCCGGCCATCTGGCCAATTGCGACCTTCTTCACGGGACAGCCAAAATTGATATCGATGAGGTCGGCGCCTTTGCCAGTGGCGATGCGCGCGGCCTCGGCCATCGCGGTCGGATCGCAGCCCGCCAGTTGCACCGCGGATATGCCACCGTCACCATCGACCTGAGCCATGGTCAGGGTCTTTTGATTTTCGCGGATCATCGCCCAGGAGGCGATCATTTCGGAAACGACCATACCGGCGCCGAGGGATTTGGCGGTGCGGCGGAACGGTAGATCGGTAACACCGGACATCGGCGCCAGAATGACCGGCGTGTCGATTCGGACGCCACCCCCCAGATCGATTGGTCTGAGGGCAGGAAGGTTGTTTTCTGACCGGTAGTTGCCCATGATTTGGGCAAATTAGCGCGTGAGCACGCGGCATGCAACGGGGCTGCGGGGGCGGTGTCACGCCGCGTTTATCTTTTGCCGACATTGCGTGCCGGGTCAATCTCCACGCAAGCGGTATCCTGGCCGGTTTTCCACGACCAGTGTCTTCAACAAGACCCATTGCAACGCGAGATCGTCGGGGGACAACAGTATGGGGACGTCCATGGAGCGGTTCCTTTTCCATTAAAACCGCAATCCAATTAGAAGGAACCCAGCCGCCGGTCGTCCCGATCCTTCGTGACATTGGCGACCTTTGGCGACCTATCGCGGAGTATTGTCATGGCACCTCGATCGCGACCCGAATTGCTTAAGCACAAGCGGTTTCTCGCGCGCCTGATCGCCACGGCCTGGGAGAATGGACAGCGTGCCGAGCCCATGAAGCAGAACCAGGAAATCCGGCGGTGGACAGCCGATACCCTTGCTGATGCGGTCGGGTCGAATATCCGAGCGGTGCAAGGATGGCGTGACGAGAAGCGGCCTCAAAGGCCACTGGGGATCATGCCATTGTTACGCGTCTTCTATGGTGATCGGCCGGAACACCTGGCAGCGCGGCAGACAATGCTGGAGGCATGGCGCCGCGCCGGTGGTATTCCGGATATCGACCTGACGCCGGTCGACAGCTCGGGTAACTGCCAGGCCGAGGCTGCGGCCTCGCTTCAAGGATTCACCGGTGGTCCCAAACCCATCCACCCGGACATCCATTCCATTGGCGATCTGTTCACTGGCCGCGACGACTTTCTGGTTCGCCTCCGCGCCAGCCTCACGCGCCAGAGCGCTGGTGTCTCGGCCATCCGCGCCCTGAATGGAATGGCTGGCATCGGCAAGACCCAAGCGACGATGGAATACGCTCTGCGATACCAGGACGAGTACACCGCCCTGCTGTTCGTCCGAGCCTATGACGAGGCCACGCTAGACCGCGAACTGGCCGCGCTGACCGGGGTGCTGCGGCTGCCGGAACGGGAAACAGCCGACGTCAATGTGCGCAAGGACGCGGTGCTGCGCTGGTTGAGGGCGCATTCCGGCTGGCTGCTGATCCTGGACAATGTCGATACGCCGGAGGCTTTGCGAGCGGCGACCGACCTCGGCCGGTCGTTGCGGTCCGGGCATGTGCTGCTGACCAGCAGGCTGGAGAGGGCGTTCGCCCAGGATATCGAGACGCTGGAACTCGGGTTGCTGACGCCGGGGGACGCAGTTTTGTATTTGATGAGGGCGACGGAGGGACGGCGGCAGCCGGAGGGGGACGCGGAGGCTTGGGCGGGGGCGTTGGCGGAGGCGCTAAATCGCTTACCCTCTGTCCTGCATGGAGCCTCAGTCATCATCTCGCAAAGGCGCGTCACCTTTTCCCGCTACCTTGCGGAACTGACGCTTGAGGCGACAAGAGGCGTAGACCCGATTCTCGACGCTGCTATCTCGACCGGCATCGGCCACTTGTCGGAGCAGACCCGGACCATGATCGAGAGGCTCTCGTTTTTCACAAATGACCCGATACCGGAGTTCTTGTTTGAGGTGTATCCATTCGGAGCCACGCCACTGGAAGGCCAACTGGTGGCCTTCAACCTGCAACAGAACTCCTTTATCGGGCGACCCAGTCCGGTTCACAGCACTACCATCGTTGATCCTGCGGTCCGCGATCTGGCCTACGCACGTCTCGCTGCAGATCCCGAAAGGCACTTCACTCGCCTGAACGAGGTCTTGATCTGGCTCAACGCGGCGTTTGATGGCAACCCCCTGGATCCGGGAACCTGGCCCAACCTGGAACGATTAGCCCCTCATGCCGAGGCTGTGGCCGTGGCCGCCGATAAGGCGGGGATCGCTGAACCGACAGGAAGGTTAATGAGCGCAGTCGGGACGCTATTCCAGTCCCGAAATCAACCACAAAGAGCAGAGCCGTTACTGGGCCGTGCGCTGGCTCTCCTCGAGGCTAGCCGTGGCCGACAACACCCGAGCGTAGCTACAGGACTTATCCAGCTTGCGCAGGTCGTCCAGAGCAACCGAGGCCCGGAAGAGGCAGTGCCGTTAATCCGCCGTGCGCTCGCGATCAACGAGGCAAGTTTCGGCCCCAACCATATGAACGTAGCGATTGTTCTGAACAATCTCGTTGAGTTGCTTCATGAAACTAGCCGCATGGATGAGGCGGAACGGCTGGCGCGGCGGCTCCTAGTGATCTGCCTCATACCCCAAGGAGTTGAGTCAGGCCCGCATCCGCTCCACGATACGGCAATCCAAAACTACCGACTCGTGCTTGCAAGGTTGGGCCGGACCAATGCTGAGATAAGTACGGAAATCTCCCGCGCCAAACTCGAAGCCAGTCTACTTAATCCGCCCATGGACGCAGCCTACAACCAATCACTGCCATCAGATCCCATCCCGGTCCAAGTGGCAGGTCCACACTTCGCTGTAAGTGTCACTTCCAGGATTGCGCAGGCGCCACCCTCATCGATCGATGCCGATGGCAATGATACCCGTCGCATTCGGCAATTGCTCCCGCTGGTCCGAGACGCCGTGAACGACCTCGCAGCAGGTCTTAAACCCAACGATAACGCGTATCCCGAACTCGCTCGTGATGTCACGTATTACCGGGGCGCGCTTTCTAACGCCGAGCCAGAGATCGCGTGGGGTCTAGTTTGGGGTCTCGGTGTGCGCCTTGAGGAAGCCGCCGCCGCCGCTGAGCGCAAGATTGGCGACCAACTGGCACCACCACTAGAGGATTCAACTCTGGCAGCTTTGCAATCGCTGCGAAGCCTTCACGCTCCCCTTATCCTGGCCACAACCGCGGGTCGGGAGTTGCAAGAACAAAGTGATCGCCTTCGCATGACGCGTGAGGAGCAAGCGGCGTTACGTGAAGACGCGGTAGCTCTGTCAATCACGCTTCAACAGGACCAGGAAATCATCGAGTCGGAAGCCGCCGCCATCATCGTTCAGGCCGCTGCTGCTATCGGCGAGGGTCGCCACCCGGAGAGAGGTACCATCTTTGGTATCGCAACGATCAAACATACCTCAATCGTGCTAATCAGTGCAGCGATAATCGCGGCCCCCGCCAGTCTAATTGGCGGTGTATTTGGTGTCGGCCTCACAATGGCCGCTTGGGAAGCAATCAAAAAGTCGCCGATTTTTGCGGCGGCGACCGCGGGTCTTGGTGAGGATTTCAATAAGGTGTTGGAGGTCGGCGGGGCTGCGGCGCAAAATCGTTTGGCTAAGCTTGCCCCCTTCAGAAGATTTGTTCGGGCTAATGAACAACAATTGCGCCGAATCGCAATGAATACGCGACAGTTACAATGGATGCTCCCATATATAGACTTTATCGTGAAAACAGACGGCTTTCAGAATGAAACTGAATAGCCCGCAGACTCTGCGTGAAGAAAACTGAAGGGTATCCTATGCGGAGTTCCGTGAGACCGCGACCGACCGCCGTAATATCAGCCGACGTGTCCCCAGCCGATCTCGGCCAACCCAAAAATGGCTCACGCTTACGCCGCCCCACGCAACGCGCCATAATCCGCATCACCGGGGGGGCAAAATCATGAAATCCAGTCAGGATCACATCCTCACCAGCCATGTCGGCAGCCTGCCGCGCCCGGACAACCTGATCGCGGCGCACCGAGCCCATGAAACCGGCCAACCGATCGACGACCAGGCGTTCCAACTCACGCTCCGCCAAGCGGTCGACGAGGTCGTGCGCCATCAACACGATCTCGGCATCGACATCCCCGGCGACGGGGAGTTCGGCAAACCGATGGCTTCGCAAGTGCAGTACGGTTCCTGGTGGCGCTATTCATGGCAACGCCTCGGCGGCCTCGCGTTCGACAAACCCGCCACGTTTGACTCCACACCGCGACAGTCCCGACCCGGAAATGTCGTGCTGACGAGCTTTGGCGACCGGCGGGATCGAAGCCAGTTCGCCGCCGCCTACGCCGATCCCGACTCCGGCATCACCACCGGCCCTCGCCCGCCCGGGCCAGTCTGCGTCGAGCCGATCGTCTACACCGGCCACGACGCGATCCAGGCTGACATCGCCAGGTTCAAACAGGCGATGCAGGCGACCGGCCTCGAGGAAGGTTTCATGAGCGCGGTCGCCCTGGGCAGCGCCTCACGCATCGCCAACGAATACCACAAAACCGAGGAGGAACTGCTGTTCGCCTGCGCCGACGCGATGCGCGAGGCATACAAAGCGATCGTCGACGCGGGCTTCGTCCTGTAGCTTGACGACCCGGCGCTCGCCGAGAACTGGGACATGATCAAACCCGAGCCCACCCTGGACGATTATAAGAAGTTCTCCATGCTCCGCGTCGAGGCGTTGAACCACGCGATCCGCGACCTGCCGGCGGACCGCGTCCGGTTTCATCTGTGCTGGGGCAGTTGGCACGGTCCGCACACGACCGACATCCCCATGCGCGACATCGTCGAGGTGATGCTGGCGATCAACGCGCATGCCTATTCGTTTGAGGTCGGCAACGTCCGCCACGAGCACGAGTGGAAAGTCTGGCAAGACGTGAAACTGCCAGACGGCAAGCTGATCCTTCCAGGCGTCGTCAGTCATGCCACCAACGTGGTCGAGCATCCCGAGCGTCGCCGAACGCATCCTTCGTTTCGCCGGCGTCGTCGGGCGGGAACGCGTCATTGCCTCCACCGACTGCGGTCTCGGCGGCCGCATTCATCCGCAAATCGCCTGGGCCAAGCTCGAAGCCCTCGCCCAGGGGGGGCGCTGGCGAGCCGGCAACTCTGGCGTTGAGCCACAGGCGTCGCTGACCACCACCCAGTCCGCGTCTCGCGGGATGGGCGTGTCACGGTCAGCCTGTGGCCCCAGCACGCACCATCGGAATCCCTCATGCAAGTCCTGATCGTCCATGCCCATCCCGAGCCGAACAGTTTCAACGGCGCCCTGACCCGCGCCGCGGTCGAGACCCTCACCAACCTGGGCCACTCCGTCACCGTCTCCGACCTGTACGCGATGAAGTTTCACGCCCCGTCGGACCGCTCCAACTTCGCCACCGTCGCCGACGCCGCCTACTTCAAACCGCAGGCGGAAGAGTCCCACGCCACGCGGCACGCGGGCTTCGCTCCGGAGCTTGAGGCCGAAATCCTGAAGCTCGAAGCCTGCGACCTACTGATTTTCCAGTTTCCCATTTGGTGGTTCGGTCTGCCGGCGATCCTGAAAGGCTGGGTTGACCGGGCCTTCGTCATGGGCCGCACCTATGGCGGCGGGCGGGTTTACGACACCGGCGTATTCCGCGGCCGCCGCGCGATGCTGTCGCTGACAACCGGCGCGCCTCCGGAAAGCTGGCTGCCGGGCGGCACCCACGGGGACATCAACGCCATCCTCCGCCCGATCCATCGCGGCATCCTTCAGTTCGTCGGGTTCGATGTGTTGCGTCCGCAACTGTCGTGCTCGCCGGCCAGAGTTGGGGACAACGAACGAAAGGCGATGCTGGACGACTGGCGTCGGCGCGTTTCCGGACTTGAAGAGGAAGTTCCGATGGACGTGGGGTATTACTGACCGGCCAATTGACCCGCGCCCTTCCGTGGGCCACGTCTCCCCGATGCACCTCGCCGCCATCCTCGTCGCCGCCGGCACCGGAAGCCGGTTCGGCGCGGACATTCCGAAACAATTTCTTACACTTCTCGGTCAGCCGGTCATCCGCCATGCCGCGCGCGCGCTGATCGAGGCCGGAGCGACACTCCAACCCGTGGGCGAGGCCACCCCGATCGCCAAGGCCCTCGAGGGACTACCACATCTGCCCACCGTTCCGGGCGGCGCGACCCGCCAGGAAAGTGTTCGCGCCGGCCTTCTGGCATTGCGATCGTTCGCGCCGGATTTCGTGCTGGTGCATGACGCTGCCCGCCCGGTCATTCCACCAGGCACCGTCCCCGCTTTGCTCGCCGCGTTGTCTCATGCCCCCGGCGCCATCCCGGCCGCGCCGGTCGCCGATACCCTGAAACGCGCGGAAAATGGCCTCATCCTGGAAACCGTCCCGCGCGAGGGCCTGTTCCGCGCTCAGACCCCCCAGGCGTTCCGCTTTCCGGCGTTACTCGCGGCACATCACGCCGGCGTGACCGGGGCGACCGACGACGCATCGTTGCTGGAAGCCCTCGGCCAGTCGGTTGCGGTTGTCCCCGGTTCGGAACTCAACATCAAACTCACCTACCCCGACGATCTCGCCCGATTGGAGGCCGCGATGACAATTCCGATGCTTCCCCGGGCCGGCACCGGCTTCGACGTACATGTACTGACGGACAACCGGCCGCTGGTGCTGTGCGGGGTCACGGTGCCGCATGACAAAGGGCTCTCCGGTCATTCCGACGCCGATGTCGGGATCCACGCGCTGTGCGACGCGATCTATGGCGCGCTGGCCGAGGGGGATATCGGCCGCCACTTCCCGCCCTCCGAGGCCAGTTGGAAGAATGCCGACAGCGCGCTGTTCCTGGCCCATGCCGCCGCCCGGATCGCGGCGCGAGGCGGACGGCTGGTCAATGCCGACGTCACCCTGATCTGCGAACGGCCAAAGATTGCCCCCCACGCCCAGGCGATGCGCGAGCGGCTGGCGTCGATTTTGGGGGTCGACGTGGGGTTTGTCTCGGTCAAGGCCACCACGACAGAAAGGCTTGGCTTCACCGGCCGTGGCGAGGGCATTGCCGCTCAGGCGGTGGCGATGGTCCTGCTTCCGGGGTAGGAAGCGCTGGATCCCCGCCGCGAACGTCGTCAGGGGCTCAATTTATCAGGAGAAAGCATGGCGCGGCGTTTCAACGTCCGAGCAGGCTCTCTTGCGGCACCCGGCCTCAGGATGTTAGTCCCGCCGCATGCGACAAGGGGTTGCCTGATGCCGTCCACGTTCGAAACCGTTGCCGATATCATCGCCGATACGTGCGATATCGAGCGTGACAAGATCACGCCCGAAAGCCATGCGATCAACGATCTTGGCATCGACAGCCTGGACTTCCTCGACATCGCCTTCGCGACCGACAAAGCATTCGGCATCAAGATGCCGCTGGAGCAGTGGACCCAGGACGTCAACGACGGCAAGGTTCCGACCGACGAGTATTTCGTCCTCGGCAATCTCTGCGCCAACATCGACAAGCTGGTGGCGGCCAAATCCGCCTGAGGCCCAATTCGGTCCTCCGGTGAGGGTCAGGTAACGCGATGATCCTCGAATACTTTCAAATGATCGACCGGATCGAGTCGCTCGATCCCAGCGCGGGGACAATTCGGACCCACTGTCAGGTGCCCGCCGAAAGTCCGGTTTTCGTCGGACACTTTCCTGGCTTCGCCCGTCTTCCCGGCGCCCTGATGATCGAAACGATGGCGCAAACCGGTGGCTGGCTGATTCTGGCGGCGCGGCGTTTTGCCAGCATGCCGTTCCTGACCAGGGTCGAAAGCGCCAAAATGCGCCGCTTCGTCGAGCCTGGCGAAACGCTGGAGGGCACCGCCTCGCTGACCCACGACGGCTCCGGGTACGCGGTGGTCGAGGCGGCGATCTCGACCGCCGGGAAAAAGGTCGCGTCGGCTGAAATCCGCTATGCCGTCGGCCCCTTCCCGAATGATACGATCCGCGCCGCCATGATTGCCAAGGCCCGGGAGATCGGGTTCGCCGAGGAATTCCTCCATGTCCCCTGACCGCATGCCGTCTGACCGGGACCCGCTGATCACCGGCATCGGCCTCATCACCTGCCTGGGCGAAGGCGAGGAAGCACACCTCGCCGCGCTCGACTCGTTCGTCCCCATCGTCGATGTAACGACATTCGCGCCTTATCCGGTACATCCGATGACGGCGCTGGCGCTGGACACGCAAATCCCGAAACGTGGCGATCAGCGGCAGATGGAGCCCTGGCAGCGGATCGGGGTTTACGCCGCGGGCCTCGCGCTGGACCAGGCGAAGGTCAAAGGCGATACGGCGTTGTTGGAGCGGATGGACATGATCGTCGCCGCCGGTGGCGGGGAGCGGGATTACGCGGTCGACGCGGCGATCCTGGCGGCCATGCCGAAAGCGGACGATCCCGACGTCTACCTGAACGAGCATTTGCTGTCAGATCTCCGCCCCACTTTGTTTTTGGCGCAGTTATCGAACCTGTTGGCGGGCAATATCTCCATCGTGCATGGCGTGATCGGCTCGTCCCGCACATTCATGGGCGAAGAAGCCTCGGGCGCCGACGCGCTGCGCATCGCCTGCGCCCGCATCCAGGCTGGTCAGAGCGAGATTTGCCTCGCCGGCGGTTCGTTCAACGCGCAGCGGCCGGACACGTTTCTGCATCATGCGATGGGGCACGCGCTGCGCCGCGGCGGTCATGCGCCGGTCTGGGCGCGCCAGGCCGAAGGCGGCGGGGCCATCCTGGGGTCGGTGGGATGCTTTCTGGTGATCGAAAGCCGCGCCCATGCGCTCGCCCGAGGTGTCATCCCCAAGGCTTGCATCGCCGGTATCGAGACGGATCGCTGCGGCCGCGCGCCAGGAGAAGCCGCCGCCAGCGCCGCGCGTCAGGCTGCCGCGCTAGGGAATGCCAGCGCCGTGATCTCCGGGGCGAGCGGCGCCGCGCGCGCGACGGCCGAGGAACGGGAATTTCTGGATAGACTTGGTCTGCCGGTGCGCGCCGTGGCCTCTGCCATCGGCCATTCGCTGGAACCGTCGTTCCCGGCCGCGGTCGCCCTGGCGGCCATGAGCATCGCCCGCCGAAAACTGTTTCCACCGCTGGAACCCGCCGAGGCACCGTTCGAGGGACAGCTCGCTGGCCTGCTCGTCACATCCTGGGGCATGTGGCGTGGCGAGGCCACCGCCCTCGTCACCCCGGCATAGGAGACCGGTCATGCCGGATACCGATCATCTGGGCCGCCCCACCGTCGCCATCACCGGGACGGGGATCATTACGTCGCTCGGGCAAGGGCAACAGAAGAACTGGCGGGCGCTGACCGCCGGCGTCTCCGGCATCCACCGGATCACGCGGTTTCCGGTCGCCGGCATGCGCACGACAATCGCCGGAACGATCGATTTCATCCCGGTCGCCGACCCCTCCGCCCCCGCCTTTGCCCAACGCCTCGCGGAACTCGTCGTCGCGGAAGCCCTGGCCGAATCGGGAGTGGATCGGCCTGGGGATTTTCCGGGCCCGCTGTTCATGGCCTTGCCGCCGGTGGAAATAGAATGGCCACAACGCAGCGCTCTGGCGGCCGCGTCCAGTGTGAATGACGGCCTGAGCTACACCGACCTGATCCGCGCCGCCGAAAGCGGACATTTTGAACCCTGGTATGAGCGGTTCCTGTTCGGTTCTGTCGGCGAGGCCCTCGCCACGCGATTTGGTACGAAGGGGTCACCGATCGCGACTTCGACCGCCTGCGCTTCGGGCGGCACGGCCATTCAACTGGGCGTAGAGGCAATTCGCCGGGGTGAATGCGAAGCGGCTCTGGTGGTGGGAACCGATGCCTCGGTCAATCCCGAAAGTCTGATCCGGTTCAGCCTGCTGTCGGCGTTATCGACCCGCAATGATCCGCCGTCCTCCGCGGCCCGGCCATTCAGCAAGGATCGCGACGGTTTTGTGATGGCCGAGGGCGCGGGAGCTTTGGTCCTGGAAAGCCTGGCCCATGCGCGCGCCCGGGGCGCCGCCATCCTGGGCATTCTGGAAGGCTGCGGCGAGGCGGCGGACGGGTTCCACCGCACGCGGTCGTCGCCCGACGGCAAACCGATCGTCTCATGCATGCAACGGGCCCTGGCGGACGCGGGCCTGTCGCCGGATGCGATTGGTTATGTCAACGCGCATGGCACTGGCACGCCGGAAAACGACCGGATGGAATATGTCGGGATCGCCGCCGTGTTCGGGGAGCGGGTGAGTTCGTTGCCGGTCTCGTCCAACAAATCGATGATCGGTCACACGTTGACGGCGGCGGGCGTCGTCGAGGCGATATTCACACTGTACACGATCCGGAACGGTTTGCTGCCGCCGACGATCAATTACGACATTCCCGATCCGGCGCTGCCAGTCGACTGCGTGCCGAACTCGGCCCGAGCGGCGAAGGTGTCGCACGCGATTTCGAACTCCTTCGGATTTGGCGGACAGAATGTCTGCATCGTCGTCGGCGCGGAACCGTCGTGACTCGCGCGCTGGTCATTGGCGGGCGTCGCGGAATTGGCGCCGCCGTGGTGCGAACGCTGACGGAGCGGGGGTTTGAGGTCACGTTCACCTATCGCACCGATGCTAACGATCTACCAGCTACAGCGCTGAAGCTGGACCTCTCCGATCGCACCGAAGTCGAGACTTTCGCGAAGACGCTTGAGGACGGCCCGGCCTGGGATGCTCTGGTGCAGGTGGGTGGTACGACTTACGACGCGCTGGCGGCGATGATGGACCAGGACAAGGCCGAGCAGGCCATGCAGGTTAATTATTTCGCGTTCACTCGCATCGCGCGCGCGGTGGTACGGCCGATGATGCGAGCACGAAATGGACGGATCGTCGCGGTCGGATCGGTGATCGGCCAGGTCGCGAGCCAGGGTAATACGGCTTACGGCGCCACCAAGGCCGCGTTGCTGGCCTACGTGAAGGGCCTGGCGATCGAGAGCGCGCGGCGCGGGGTCACGGTGAATTACGTCGCGCCGGGCTTCGTCGATACTGAAATGATGGCGCCGTTCGCCGCACACCGCGCGGCGACAGAGGCGCGAGTTCCGGCCGGCAGGTACGCGAGACCCGAGGAAATCGCCGCCGTGGTCGGATTTCTGGTTTCGCCCGAGGCGGGCTACGTCAATGGCGCTTTCATCCCGGTGGACGGGGGGCTGACGGCGTCGGCCGGCATTCCGCGGTAACCGGCTTCACGCAGCGCCAACGGGTCAGGAGGCTCGCCGGGCTTGCCCGGTCCCCGCCCAGATGCCAATCAGCGGCTTGGGATCATTGGACTATCGCGATTCCAACGACACCCCCTTGCAACGCGCGCACGCTCGGTGCATTGCTCCTCGACAAGAAAATACCCTTGAATATACCGGGCAACCCACGCGACGCCCCGCCCCGCCCCGGGTTCCCAGATGCGTAAAGGAAGGATTGGATGCGCCTCGCGGTGCTGAAGGAACGCCGTGTGCCGGAATCCCGGGTTGCCGCGACACCGGACACAGTCAAACGCCTTATCGGTCTCGGCCTGACCGTCGCCATCGAAACCAACGCCGGAGCCTCCGCCTCCATCCCCGACTCGGAATTCTCCGCGGCCGGCGCGGAAATAGCCCCCAATCCAGCAGCGACCCTGGCGGGCGCCGGGATCGTCTTCGCGGTCCAGGCACCGCTGCCCGACGAGCGCGCATTGATCCCACGCGGTGCGTTGTTGATTTGCACGGCCGGCGCTTTCGCCGAAGCGGACCTCGTGCCGTCGCTGGCAATGGCCGGAATAGACACCGCGGCGATGGAGTTGCTGCCCCGTATTACCCGGGCGCAATCGATGGACGTATTGTCGAGCCAGGCAAACCTCGCGGGCTACCGCGCGGTGATTGAGGGCGCCTTCGCCTTCCAACGCGGGTTCCCCATGATGATGACGGCCGCGGGCACCGTTCCGCCGGCTCGGGTGTTCGTCATCGGCGCGGGCGTCGCCGGCCTGCAGGCCATCGCGACGGCCCGGCGTCTGGGCGCCATCGTCTCCGCCACCGATGTCCGGCCCGCGGCGAAGGAAGAAATCAAGTCTCTGGGCGCCAGCTTTGTGGGTGTCGAGGATGACGAAACCGCCGGCCAGACCGGTGCGTATGCCCGTGAGATGAGTGAGGCCTTTCGCCAAAAGCAGGCCGATCTCATGGCCGCCGCCGTCGCCAGGAACGACATGGTGATCTGTACGGCGCTGGTGATGGGCCGCAAGGCGCCGGTCATTGTCTCCAACGCGATGGTCGCGTCGATGAAGCCGGGCAGCGTGATCGTCGATCTGGCCTCTGACGCCGGCGGCAACTGCGAAGCGACGATGCCTGGTCACCGCGTCGACGTGAACGGCGTAACCATCCTCGGCTACAATAATTGGCCCAGTAGAATCCCGGTGGCGGCGTCGTCGCTGTATGCGAAGAATCTGCTGACCTTCCTGACCACGTTCTGGGACAAGGACGCGAACGCGCCCAAACTCCCGGACACGGACGACATCGTCAAAGGCGTCATGCTCACCCGGGGCGGTGCGATCGTCCACCCGAGCTTCCTGCCCTCCCAGGCCGCCTGAGCATCGGAGACCCGACCCGACATGAATCCAACACAGATCGCGGAAGAAGCACGACGGCTCGCGGAGCAGGCGACCGCGCTCGCCATGCACGCGCAGTCGATCACGGCCCAGGTGAACGGGGTGGCGACGGCGGTGGAGCCGTTTGTGTTCCTGCTGGCGATTTTCCTGATGGCCTGTTTCGTTGGATACTATGTGGTGTGGAACGTGACACCTGCGCTGCATTCGCCATTGATGGCGGTGACCAATGCAATTTCGTCGGTGATCATCGTGGGCGCGATGCTCGCGACCGGACTGGGCACGTCGAACTGGTCGATCGCTTTCGGTTTCATCGCGGTCGTGCTTGCCTCGGTTAATATCTTCGGCGGGTTCGTGGTGACGCAGCGCATGCTGTCGATGTTCAGAAGAAAGTAATAGGCAGCACCGATGTCCGCCAGTCTCACCTCGCTCGCGTATTTGGTTGCCGCGGTACTTTTCATTCTGGCTTTGCGCGGCCTGTCGTCCCCGGTGACATCACGCCAGGGTAACCGGTTTGGGATGGTCGGCATGGGGATCGCCGGCGCGGCGACCCTGCTCCAGCACGGCATGGGCCTTGGCGGTTTCGGGCTGATCGCCCTGGGGCTGATCATTGGCGGCACGACCGGCACGGTGCTGGCGCTACGGATTCAGATGACGGCGCTGCCGCAGTTGGTGGCGGCGTTCCATTCGCTGGTCGGTCTGGCGGCGGTATTCGTCGCGGCCGCCGCGTTGAATGCGCCTGAAGCCTTCGGCATTGGCTCGCGCGGCGCAATCCACATGCAGAGCCTGGTGGAAATGTCCCTGGGCCTTGGCATTGGCGCGATCACCTTTTCCGGCTCGCTGATTGCCTTCGCCAAGCTACAGGCATTGATGAAGGGCGCCCCGATCACCTTCCAGGGGCAGCATTACCTGAATTTGGGCCTGGGGATTCTGCTGGCGGTCCTGATCCTGGCCTTCGTGCTCACGGGCGGCCATCAGGTGCTTTTCTGGATGGTGGCGCTGCTGGCGCTGACGCTGGGGTTCCTGATCATCATTCCGATCGGCGGGGCGGACATGCCGGTCGTGGTATCCATGCTCAACAGCTACTCCGGTTGGGCGGCGGCGGGGATTGGGTTCACCATCCAGAACCTCGCGCTGATCATTACGGGGTCCCTGGTGGGCGCATCGGGTGCGATCCTGTCCTACATCATGTGTAAGGGCATGAACCGGTCGATCGTCAACGTGCTTCTGGGCGGGTTCGGAACCGGGAGCGGGACCGCCGCGCCCGGTGGTCCGGCGGGCGACCGGACGGTGAGGAACGGCAACGCGGACGACGCGGCGTTCATCATGAAGAACGCGTCCAAAGTGATCATCGTCCCCGGCTACGGCATGGCGGTGGCGCAGGCCCAGCACGCGTTGCGGGAGATGGCGGATACGCTGAAGAAGGAAGGCGTGGAGGTAAAATATGCCATCCATCCTGTCGCCGGCCGCATGCCCGGCCACATGAACGTGCTGCTGGCCGAGGCGAACGTGCCCTATGACGAGGTGTTCGAGCTGGAGGAGATCAACAACGAATTCGCCACCGCCGACGTCGTATATGTCATCGGGGCGAACGACGTGACCAACCCGGCGGCGAAGACCGATCCATCGTCGGCGATTTATGGGATGCCGATTTTGGATGTGGAGAAGGCGGCGACCGTGCTGTTCGTGAAGCGGTCGATGGCATCTGGTTATGCGGGCGTGGATAACGAGCTGTTCTTCCGGCCCAACACGATGATGCTGTTTGGCGACGCGAAAAAGATGACAGAGGAAATCGTGCAGGGGATGGCACATTGAGCAGCGAAGCACGAAGGTTCCCCGCCGTTACGTGTGGTTTCGGATATCAGCTTCTGTTCACCGGCAAGCGGCTGCCTGAATTCGGATGAAATTAGCCGCCTTCTGGCGCGCCCCAACGCTTGATTATCCGGCTCCTGATCAACTGCGTCACCCCCCGGAGCAAATCGATGGCGGGCGCCGGAGATTCCCGGAGGCAATCGCGAACCAGACCGCGATCAAGCGGTATGCGGTCCTTGACCATCGCCATTGCCGTGATCACAGTACCCGCCCTCTCATTGGCGGCCTTTCGCCGGATCTTGGCCCGGTGCTCCTCAGACAACGGCACAGTACGCAGGGCGAAGTTATAATACCGTATCAAATCCCGTGAGACCCGTAGCGCCTTGTTAGATTTCCAATCTTCGACGATCGAAATATGCTCGGCGGCGTCGGCGCCGAACACCTCGACCCGGCTACTGAATACGACGGACGGCGACAAGGATGCGATGCTCATCCAGAAGGCCAGATCGTCGCAGATTCCGCACGATGGCTCAAATCTCAGGCCGCCAAACACGTCCGCCCGGTAGACAGCGGAAGATGTCACAAAGGGAGATCGGTCGACCAGCAAGGACAGGTAATCGCCCTGAAGAGCAAAGATATCGCTTTGACCATCAATCGGGTGATGCTCAGCAGACCTGAAACCGGCCGTTTCGAACAAGGTCGATCCGGTTCGCGGAAGCGAACCATCGGAAAAATAGATGTTGCCGTGCTTCTCCAGATTGGTGACTGCCCGCGCGATATGATCGGGCGTCCACAAATCGTCGGAATCGAGTAATGCAATCCAGGCGCCGCCAGCCGTTACCGCCGCCAGCCCGGTATTCCGCGCGGACGCCGGACCCGCATTGGGCTGCCGGATAACGGTGATGGCGTGGCGAAACCCTGGATCGATATCCAACAATTCGACGGCGGCGGGAATTGGCGATTCGTCGTCCACCACGATGACACGTATCTCCGGGGCGTCCCGCTGGTCGAAGACACCCCGCAAGGCACTGGACAACAGGCCGCGTATCCTTTGAAAAAATGGGATGATCACGACCACGTGTCGGGACATCGTGTTCCTCGGCTGTGCTGCCACCTGCTACCATTACCGCGCCAATCTGGCGATTTCCAGCCGGGAGCCCAACGCTCACAGGTCTTGGGCCAGGCCGTCACATTGCGGCGAGCCTGGATAGCGGGTAGAAGCCATCGGCGATGTTGGGAATTACCGCGGCCCTTAATGTCAATTGATACTCCAGCGCCCTCCCTGGCAGTTCGCATGGCGAAAGGGGCGGGGTGGATCATCGCGGGGCGGATGTGTTCGCGTGTGCTTGGCATCGTGAACACGATCATCCTGGTGCGGCTGCTGTCACCGGCGGATTTCGGACTGGTCGCGCTCGCCACCTCCCTGGCGGTATCGCTCGAAGCACTTGTATCCGTTGGCGTCAACGACGCCCTGATACGCGAAACCGAGCCGGATCGCGCGCTGTACGACACCGGATTCACGATGAACCTGTTACGGTGTAGTTTCGTTTCCCTCGCCATCCTGGCGTGCGCGGTCCCGGCGGCACAATTTTTCGGCGACCCCAGATTAACGCCCCTGCTTCTGGTTGTCGCCGGCATGATCCTGATCAGCGGTTTCAGCAACATCGGTGTCGTTGAATTCAGGCGTAACCTGTCGTTCGACAAGGAATTCGTGATCGGAATGGTGCCTCGCATCGTGGGCATCCTGACATCCATCGTCTGCGCTGTGATCTTCGCGAATTACTGGGCTTTGGTGGCCGGGCTCGTGAGCATGCGCGGACTTGCCCTGATCCTGACTTACTGGATGCATCCGTACCGGCCAGGGATAACATTGCGCGCGTGGCGGCGGATCATTGTGTTTTCGTTTTGGACGTGGCTGAGTTCAATCATTGGCATGATGAAAGAGCGGATCGACGCGCTTGTGATCGGCAGAGTTCTTGGACCGGGGCCGGTCGGCATCTACGCGATTGGGCTGGAAATCGGCACCCTGGCATCGACCGAGTTGCTGGAGCCGCTCGCCACCGCGATGTTCTCCGGCTTCGCCGCCGGACGGCGGGAGGGTGCCGACAACGGCCAAGGCTTCTTCAAAGCGATCTCCGTCACGTTGATGCTGACGCTGCCAATCGGCATCGGAATCTCCCTGGTCGCCGCGCCTGTCATTAACCTTCTGTTCGGCACGCGCTGGTCGGAGGCGATTCTGTTGGTGCAGGTGTTCGCGTTACTTGGCGTGACAAGGCTCATTCCCTATTTCAGTTCGGTTTTGCTGTCGGCTCACGGCATGTTGCACACCCAATTTCGTATCTCCGCCATCGGGCTTTTCGTGCGCGTTGTCGTAATGCTGGCGCTGATCGGGCCTCTGGGCCTGATCGGGGCGCTTATCTCCGCGACCGCTTGCGCGATGGTGGAGGAAGTTCTGTACTTGGTGGTCACGTTTCATGTGTTCAAACTACGCACCATCGATCTGCTCCGGACGACATGGCGCAGCTTCCTGGCCGCCACCGTGATGGCGCTCGTGGTCTACGCCGAAGGCATAGGCTGGGCGCCCGCGTCCCATGAAACGGTGCCGCTGCTGGTCGATCAGGGGATCGCCGTGTCCTCCGGAGCCGCGACCTATTGCGGGGTCGTGCTGGCGATATGGTGGGTCTGTGGCCGTCCGGACGGAGCCGAAACGATGTTGCTTTCGATCATCAAAGATACCTGGCGCCACATGGCCAGCAATCCGCGTGGCCGGCGCGCCTGAGCCGCCTTACCCGATCGGCGCGATATGCCAGGGCGACGGCCATTAAACACTGGAACGGGCAGCACCGTCAGGCTCGAATAACGTCAACGTGACGCACGAAAAAGCTGGGGCCCCCTCGGGAGGCCGCCGGCTTTTTCGGCTTCAGACCAGCCGTTACTCCGCCGCTTTAACTTCTTCGATCCGCCGCTGCGCCACCCCACCGAGATGCTGGGCGTCTCGGCCGGCGGCGATGGCGCGGAGGCGGTTCATCACCGCGCCCGTGCCCGCCGGGATCAGACGGCCGACGATCACGTTCTCCTTCAGACCCATCAGCGAATCGGTCTTGCCCGCGGTGGACGCCTCGGTCAAAACCCGTGTCGTCTCCTGGAACGAGGCGGCGCTGATAAAGCTGTTGGTTTGCAGCGAGGCCTTGGTAATGCCTTGCAGCACCGGCATCGCCACGGCCGGACGGTCGTCCTTCAACAGACGGTTGTTGACGTAATCGAACTCGGTGCGGTCCACCTGTTCCCCGGCCAGGAACGTCGTGTCGCCCGGATCGGTGATCTCGACCTTTTGCAGCATCTGACGAACGATCACCTCAATGTGCTTGTCGTTGATCTTCACACCCTGCAACCGGTAGACGTCCTGGATTTCGTTGACCAGGTAATCGGACAACGCTTCGACACCGAGCACCTTGAGGATGTCGTGCGGCACGCGCGGCCCGTCGACCAACGGATCGCCGCGGCGCACGAAGTCGCCTTCCTGCACCGAAACGTGCTTGCCCTTCGGGATCAGATACTCGGTTTCCTCGGTCGTCTCATCGTTCTTCACGATGATGCGCCTCTTCGCCTTGTAGTCCTTACCGAATTCCACACGGCCGTCGCATTCGGCGATGACGGCGTGGTCCTTGGGCCGGCGCGCCTCAAACAACTCGGCCACGCGCGGCAGACCGCCGGTGATGTCGCGGGTCTTGCTGCCTTCACGCGGGATACGCGCCAGCACATCGCCCGCCGCCACCTGAGCGCCGTTTTCGACCGACAGGATCGAGTCCGGAGACAGGAAGTAGCGCGCGTCGTTGCCGGTTTCCAGTCGCGCGACCTCGCCCTTCTCGTCCTTGAGCTGCAACCGCGGGCGCAGATCGGCCGCCTTGGCGCCGGACTTGTAATCGACGACGACCTTAGAGGTCAGGCCGGTCACTTCGTCCATCCGTTCCACCAGTGTCACGCCCTCGATCAGATCGAGATATTCGATCTTACCGGCGCGCTCGGTCATGATCGGAAGCGTGTAGGGATCCCATTCCGCCAGTTTCTGCGTGCGCGTGACGGTCTGGCCTTCGTCGACCAGTAGCCGCGCGCCGTAAGGCACACGGAAGCGCGCCCGCTCGCGGTCGCGTTCGTCGACCAGCACGATTTCGCAGTTCCGGCTCATCACGATCGGCGCGCCCTGGCTGTTCATGACGACGTTGCGGTTCTTGACCGAAACGGAGCCGTCATGGCTGGCCTCGACGCTGGACTGTTCCGCCCCGCGCTGCGCCGCGCCGCCAATATGGAACGTGCGCATCGTCAACTGCGTGCCCGGCTCCCCGATCGACTGCGCGGCGATGACACCGACCGCCTCGCCGATATTGACGGTGGTGCCGCGCGCCAGATCGCGGCCGTAGCAATGACCGCAGACGCCGACAGCGGATTCACAGGTCAGCACCGAGCGAATGCGAAACTGCTCGACACCGGAGCGTTCGATCAGATCCGCCTCGTCCTCCTGGATCAGCGTGTTTTCCGGGACCAGCACTGCACCGCCCGCGGGGTCGAGCACGTCTTCCGCGGTGGTCCGGCCAAGGGTACGCTCGGACAACGACGACACGACCTCGCCGCCATCCATGACCGCGCGCACCGTCAGGCCGCGGGTCGTGCCGCAATCCTCTTCGACGATGATGCAATCCTGCGCCACGTCCACCAGACGGCGGGTGAGGTAGCCGGAGTTCGCGGTCTTCAACGCCGTATCCGCGAGGCCCTTCCTGGCGCCGTGGGTCGAGTTGAAGTATTCCAGAACCGACAGGCCTTCCTTGAAGTTGGCGATGATCGGCTGCTCAATGATCTCGCCGGACGGTTTGGCCATCAGCCCGCGCATGCCAGCGAGCTGGCGCATCTGGGCGGGCGACCCACGCGCGCCAGAATGCGACATCATCCAGACCGAGTTGGTGGGAACGCCGGGTTCCTGCTTGCTGATCTCCTTCATCATCGCGCCCGCGACCTCATCGGTGCAGCGCGACCAGGCGTCGACAACCTTGTTGTATCGCTCACCGGACGTGATCAGACCGTCCTGATATTGCTGCTCAAACTCTTTCACCTCGTTCTGGGTCCGATGGATCATTTCGCCCTTTTCGACGGGAATGATCAGATCGTCCTTACCGAAGGAAATGCCCGCGCGCGCCGCCTGGGTGAATCCAAGCCCCATCAGCCGGTCGGCGAAGATCACGCATTCCTTCTGACCGCAATGGCGATAGACCATGTCGATCACGTCTGAGACGCTTTTCTTCGTGAGCTGCCGGTTGATCAGATCGAATGGCACGTTCGGGTGCTTCGGCAGAATCTGCGCGATCATCATGCGGCCCGCCGTGGTGACCACCACGGAGCGCACGACATTGCCGCCGGCGTCGATCGTTTCCATCCGCGCGCGAATCTTGTCGTGCAACGTGATCGCCTCGGCGAATAACGCATGCTCGATATCGCCGATCATGCCGAAAGCGGGTGCCTTCTCATCCGGCGTGTCGCGGAACATCGGTGTCTCGAGCGACAGGTAGTACAGCCCGAGAACGATGTCCTGGCTCGGCACGATGATCGGTTTGCCGTTCGCGGGACTCAGGATGTTGTTGGTCGACATCATCAGCACGCGGGCTTCCAGCTGCGCCTCCAGCGACAGCGGCACGTGCACGGCCATCTGGTCGCCGTCGAAATCGGCGTTGAAAGCGGTGCAAACAAGGGGGTGAAGCTGGATCGCCTTGCCCTCGATCAGCACTGGTTCGAAGGCCTGAATGCCAAGGCGATGCAGGGTCGGCGCGCGGTTAAGCATGACGGGATGCTCGCGGATCACCTCTTCCAGGATATCCCAAACCTCAGGCCGTTCCTTTTCCACCATCCGCTTGGCGGCTTTGATGGTCGTGGCGTGGCCGTATTTCTCCAGCTTGGAATAGATGAACGGCTTGAACAGCTCGAGCGCCATTTTTTTCGGCAGCCCGCACTGGTGCAGTTTCAGCTCCGGACCGACCACAATGACGGAACGGCCCGAATAATCGACGCGTTTCCCAAGCAGGTTCTGCCGGAAGCGGCCCTGCTTGCCCTTTAGCATGTCGGAGAGCGACTTCAGCGGGCGCTTGTTGGCACCCGTGATGGCGCGGCCGCGGCGGCCGTTGTCGAACAGCGCATCGACCGATTCCTGCAGCATCCGCTTTTCGTTGCGCACGATGATGTCGGGCGCCCGCAGCTCGATCAGCCGCTTCAGGCGGTTGTTACGGTTGATGACGCGGCGATACAGATCGTTGAGATCCGACGTCGCGAAGCGGCCGCCATCCAGCGGCACCAGTGGGCGCAGTTCCGGCGGGATGACCGGGACGACATCCAGGATCATCCATTCGGGGCGGCTGCCGGATTCTCCGAATGCCTCGATCAACTTCAGGCGCTTGACCAGCTTCTTGCGCTTGGCTTCCGAGGTGGTGTCCTTCAGATCGGCGCGCAGCTTGACCTTTTCCGCGTCGATATCGATGCGGTTCAGCACCTTCTTGATCGCCTCGGCGCCAATTCCGACCTCGAACTGATCCTCACCGAACTCATCCTGCTTCGAAAGCAATTGATCTTCGGTCAGGAGTTGCAGCAGCTTGAGGTCAGTCGTGCCTGGTTCGAGAACGACATAGCTCTCGAAATACAGGATTTTCTCAAGTTCCTTCAACGTCAGATCGACCATCAGGCCGATGCGGCTTGGCAGCGACTTCAGAAACCAGATGTGCGCGACCGGAGAGGCGAGTTCGATATGGCCCATGCGCTCGCGGCGCACTTTCGCCAGCGTGACCTCGACGCCGCATTTCTCGCAGATGATACCGCGGAACTTCATCCGCTTGTACTTGCCGCACAGGCACTCGTAGTCCTTGATCGGACCAAAGATGCGGGCGCAGAACAGGCCGTCCCGCTCGGGCTTGAACGTGCGGTAGTTGATTGTCTCCGGCTTCTTGATTTCGCCAAAGGACCAGGAGCGGATTTGCTCCGGGCTCGCGATCTGAATGCGAATTTGATCGAATGTCATCGCCTGGCCGGTCTGGCCAAGGATCTTCATCAGTTCATTCATGCGACCGATCCTTCAAAGTTGCGACAGCGGCCGCGCCGGAGTTTGCTCAGGCACGGCCACGTTCCTCAGGCGGCACGATTATCGAGATCGACGTTCAAGCCCAGGGATTTAAGTTCCTTGACCAGGACGTTGAAGCTCTCGGGGATGCCGGCCTCGAAGTTGTCCTGCTCGCGCACGATCGCTTCGTAGACCTTGGTGCGGCCGGACACGTCGTCCGACTTCACCGTCAACATTTCCTGCAACGTGTAGGCGGCGCCGTAAGCTTCCAAAGCCCAGACCTCCATTTCCCCGAAACGCTGTCCACCGAATTGCGCTTTACCGCCCAGAGGTTGCTGAGTGACGAGGCTGTACGGACCGATCGAGCGGGCATGGATCTTATCGTCCACAAGGTGATGCAACTTCAGCATGTAGATGTAGCCAACTGTCACCTTACGCTCGAACGTTTCACCGGTGCGGCCATCGGTCAGCACCACCTGGCCGGAGGTATTGAGGCCGGCACGAGTCAGCATGCCCTCGATATCCGACATTCGGGCGCCGTCGAACACCGGCGTCGCGATCGGAATCCCCTTCTTCAGGTTTTCCGACAACTCGACCAATTGCTCTGTGGACAAGTTGGCGATTTGGTTCGCGTAGACCTCTTCGCCATAGATCTCCCGTAGACGCTGCAACAGATCGTCCCGGCGGGCACCAGTGCGGCGGTACTCATCGACCAGCTCGCCGATCTGCTTGCCCAGGGTGGCGCAGGCCCACCCGAGGTGGGTTTCGAGGATCTGCCCGACATTCATGCGCGACGGCACGCCAAGGGGGTTCAGCACCAGATCGACTGAGGTGCCGTCTTCCAGGAAGGGCATGTCCTCCACGGGCACGACGCGGGAAACGACACCTTTGTTGCCATGCCGGCCCGCCATCTTGTCGCCGGGTTGCAGCTTGCGCTTCACGGCGATGAAGACCTTGACCATCTTCATCACGCCGGGCGGCAATTCGTCGCCGCGTTGAAGCTTTTCAACTTTGGATTCGAACCTGTCCTGCAACCGCTTGATCGCGACGTCGTATTCGCGGCGCAGAGTTTCGATTTCCGTCATCACGGCATCGTCCTGCACGGCGATATGCCGCCACGACCCGCGGGGATGCTCCGCGAGCACCGCCTCATCCAGCACCGTGCCGGCCTTGATGCCGCGGAATCCACCGGCGGCCTTGCGGCTCAGCAGCTTCTCGCGCAGGCGGTTGAGGAATGAGCGCTCCTGGATTGCTTGTTCATCGTCGCGATCCTTGGCGAGGCGTTCGATCTCGGCGCGTTCGATCGCCATCGCGCGCTCATCCTTGTCGACACCGCGCCGGCTGAACACGCGCACATCGACCACCGTGCCGGTCACGCCAGGCGGCAATTTCAATGACGTATCCCGCACATCCGAGGCCTTTTCGCCAAAGATCGCGCGCAGCAGCTTTTCCTCGGGGGTCATCGGGCTTTCGCCCTTCGGCGTGACCTTGCCAACCAGAATATCGCCCGGGTTCACCTCGGCGCCGATATAAACGATGCCGGCCTCGTCCAGGTTCTTCAGCGCCTCTTCACCGACATTCGGGATATCGCGGGTGATTTCCTCCTGGCCCAGTTTGGTGTCACGGGCCATGACCTCGAACTCCTCGATATGGATCGAGGTGAAGACGTCATCGCGCGCGATCCGCTCCGAGATCAGGATCGAGTCTTCGAAGTTGTAGCCGTTCCATGGCATGAACGCGACGAGGACGTTGCGGCCCAGAGCCAGTTCGCCCAGTTCGGTGGAGGGGCCGTCGGCGATGATATCGCCTTCGTCCACCACGTCGCCGACGCGCACCAGCGGCCGTTGGTTGATACAGGTCGATTGGTTGGAACGCATGAATTTCCGCAGACGATAGATATCGACGCCCTTGGTCGTCGCGTCATCGCTGGTCGCGCGCACCACGATGCGGGCGCCGTCGATCTGATCGATCACGCCGGCCCGGCGGGCAACGATGGTCGCGCCGGAGTCTCGTGCGACCGCGGCCTCCATGCCCGTGCCCACCAGCGGCGCGTCGGCGCGGATCAGCGGCACCGCCTGACGCTGCATGTTGGAACCCATCAGAGCGCGGTTGGCGTCATCGTTCTCCAGGAACGGGATCAAAGCCGCGGCCACCGAGACGAGCTGTTTCGGCGATACGTCGATCGCGGTCACATCAGTCGGCTTGACCAGCCGGAAATCGCCTTGCTTGCGCACGGAGACGAGTTCCTCGGTGAATTTCCCGTTCGCGTCCATTGGCGCGTCAGCCTGCGCCACGACCAGACGCTCCTCCTGCATCGCGGAAAGGTAGAGCGGTTCCTTCTGGACCACGCCATCTTTCACCAGCATGTACGGAGTCTCGATGAAGCCGTACTTGTTGACCTTCGCGTACGTGGCCAGCGAGTTGATCAGACCGATGTTCGGGCCTTCCGGCGTCTCGATCGGGCAGATGCGGCCGTAATGGGTCGGATGCACGTCGCGCACCTCGAACCCGGCGCGCTCGCGGGTCAGACCGCCCGGCCCAAGCGCGGACAGGCGGCGCTTATGCGTCACTTCCGACAGCGGATTGGTCTGATCCATGAACTGCGACAACTGCGACGAGCCAAAGAATTCCCGCACCGCCGCCGCCGCCGGTTTCGCGTTGATCAGATCGTGCGGCATCACGCTGTCGATATCGACCGAGCCCATGCGTTCGCGAATCGCGCGCTCCATGCGCAACAATCCGATGCGGTACTGATTCTCCATCAGCTCGCCCACGGAACGAACGCGGCGGTTGCCGAGATTGTCGATGTCGTCGATCTGGCCGCGGCCGTCCTTAAGGTCGCACAGGGTCTTCACCGTCGACACCAGATCCTCCTTGCGGAGGATACGGATCGAATCGGCCACATCGTTGAAGCCAAGCCGCATGTTCATTTTCACGCGGCCGACGGCCGAAAGATCGTAACGGTCGGCATCGAAGAACAGGCCGCGGAACAGCGCCTCGGCGGTTTCCGGGGTCGGCGGCTCGCCGGGACGCATGATGCGGTAGATATCGATCAGCGCTTCGTCACGGTTCGTATTCTTGTCCACCGCGAGGGTATTGCGGATCCACGGGCCGTTCGACTGGTCGACGGCGAGCGTCGGCAGGCGAGTGATTCCCGCGTCTTCCAAGGCGGCGAGGCGGGCTTCCGCCAGTTCCTCCCCGGCCTCCGCGTAGATCTCGCCGGTATCGATGTTCACCAGATCTTCGGCCACGAAGCGGCCAAGCAGGTCCGCGCGGCCGACCAGCACTTCCTTGGTGTTTTCGGCGATGCGGCGCAGTTGGCGAAGGGTCAGCTTGGCTTCGGTATCGGCGACGATTTCACCGGTCGCGGCGTCGACCAGTGGCTCCAACAGCTTAATGCCGCGGAACGCGTCCGGATCGAAGGGGCGCGCCCAGCCTTTGGGGGTTCGCTCGAAAATGACCTGAGTGTAGAAGCGGCCGAGGATTTCCTCGGGATCCATGCCGTGAATTTCACCGAGTTCGACTGCCTCGCTTTTCGCCTCGCGGGCAGCGCGAAGTTGCTCCGTCGCGACCCCTTCAAGCGCATACAGCAGCGTCGTGACAGGCAGTTTCCGCTTCCGGTCGATGCGGACATACACGATGTCCTTGCTGTCAAACTCGAAGTCGAGCCAGGACCCGCGGTACGGAATCACGCGGGCGGCGAACAGATATTTGCCGGACGAGTGCGTCTTGCCTTTGTCGTGATCGAAGAACACGCCGGGCGAGCGGTGCATCTGGCTGACGATGACGCGTTCGGTGCCATTGATGATGAACGTGCCGTTGTCGGTCATCAGCGGCATGTCGCCCATATAGACAGGCTGTTCCTTGATGTCGCGGATGGAGCGGGCGCCGGTGTCTTCCTCGACATCCCACACGATCAGACGCAGCGTGACCTTCAACGGCGCGGCATAGGTCATGCCGCGCTGGATGCACTCCTCGACATCGTATTTCGGCTCTTCCAGCTCGTAGTCGACGAACTCCAGCCGGCCGCGGCCGGCGAAATCGTCGATCGGGAAGACGGATTTGAACACTTCCTGCAGGCCGGTATGCGTTCGATTGTCCGGCTTCACGTCGGATTGCAGGAACGCCTCATAGCTGGCGCGCTGCACGTCGATCAGGTTTGGCATGGGCGCCACTTCCGGTATCCGCCCGAAGCTTTTGCGGATTCTCTTGCGCCCGGTAAACGACCCGTTGATCGCGTTCATGGATTATCCTGCCTGCCGTTGCGTTCAGCCACACCCGGGGAACCGGGTGCCGTCGTCGGTCGAAAAAGCGTGACGGGGGCGGGAATCGTCTTGATTCCCACCCGTCACCGGATCGAACCGGTCCGGGAGCCGCCTCCCGGACCAGAGCGTCATCGCCAAAAATCGCGTTACTTGACCTCCACGGTCGCGCCGGCGTCTTCCAGCATCTTCTTGATCTTCGCCACTTCGTCCTTGCCGATGCCTTCCTTGACGGCCTTCGGCGCGCCTTCGACCAGGTCCTTGGCTTCCTTCAGGCCGAGGCCGGTGATGGTGCGGACTTCCTTGATGACGTTGATCTTCTTGTCACCGTGCGCGGTCAGCATGACGGTGAATTCGGTCTGTTCCTCGACCGGCGCGGCGGCCACGGCGACAGGCGCGGCCGCGGCGGCCACCGGGGCGGCAGCGGAGACGCCCCACTTTTCTTCAAGCAGCTTCGACAGCTCGGCGGCTTCCAGAACGGTCAGACCAGACAGCTCCTCAGCGAGTTTTTGTAGATCGGCCATTTTCTTTCGTCCTCAACAGTATCATAGAGTTATGGTTGGTTCCTCGCAAGCCGCCAGAAGCGGCCCACGATTAAGCGGCGGCGGCTTCATCCTTTCTGGCGAAGGCCCCGAAGACCCTGGCGAGTTGCCCGCCCGGCGCCTGAAGGATGGCGGCGATCCGGGTCGCGGGGGTCGAAATCATCCCCAGCAGACCGGCCCGCAGCACATTCAGGCTCGGCAGATCGGCGAGCGCCTTGATCCCGTCAGCGTTCAGCATCCGGGCTCCAAGAGCTCCCCCAATCACTTCGAACTTCTCGTTGGTCCTGGCGAACTCGACGGCCGTCTTCGCCACCGATACCGGGTCGGCCGACCACGCGAGCGCGGTCGGGCCTTTCAGCATCGCGACGATACCGTCGAATCGGGTCCCTGCCAGAGCGAGATGGGCCAGCCGGTTTTTCGCGACTCTGTACGTCGATCCTGATGCCCGCATCTTGCGGCGCAAGTCCGAGGCCTCGGCGACCGTCAGTCCCCCATTTCGGGCGACCACGACCATCGTGGTGGCTTGCAACGCCAGATTGAGCTCAGCGACGAATTCGCGTTTTTCCGTACGGTCCACGCATCGTCTCCGTTTTGGTCCCCCACGGCGGATGCCGTGAGCAACCGGGTTGCCCAAGGACCGGAGCGGTGACCCGCCCGATCCGGTTCGCCTGTCCCGTGCCGTCCATCAGATCCCCCTGGCAGGTTCCCTGGAGGACGCCACCTCAAGCCGGAACCACCAAACTCATCGCCGGAGCGATCAATCTGGCACCCCGTCTCCCACCCGCGGATCCGAAGATCCCTTAATATCCGCCTGAGGATAACGTGTGGTCTCGGACAGGTTCGGACGCCCAAGGCGATAAGCCTTGACGTCCTGCCCACCGCCACCCGGAGCCGGTCCGGACAACGGCGTATCTTGTTAAACGCCCAGTGAGCTGACTTCGACCTTGATGCCAGGTCCCATCGTGCTGCTGACGGCGGCGCCCTGCATGTAAGTCCCTTTCGCCCCTGTCGGGCGGGCCTTCTGCACCGCATCCGCCAGCGCGCGAGCATTTTCCAGCAGCTTCGCCTCGTCGAAGCTGACCTTGCCGATACCGGCATGGATGATGCCCGCCTTTTCGGCGCGGAATTCGACCTGCCCACCCTTGGCGGCCGTAATGGCGTCCTTCACGTTCATGGTGACGGTGCCCAGACGGGGGTTCGGCATCAGGCCGCGTGGGCCAAGAATCTTTCCCAGACGGCCGACCAAACCCATCATGTCCGGTGTCGCGATGCAGCGGTCGAAGGCGATCTCGCCGGCCTGGATTTTCTCCGCCAGATCCTCGGCGCCGACGACATCCGCGCCAGCCGCCGTCGCCTCATCGGCTTTCGGCCCGCGAGCGAACACGCCCACGCGCACCGTCTTTCCGGTGCCGTTCGGGAGGTTGGTCAGCCCGCGCACCATCTGGTCGGCGTGGCGCGGATCGATGCCCAGGTTGAGCGAGAGCTCCACCGTTTCGTCGAACTTCGCCTTCGCGTTGGTCTTGATCAGGTGGATCGCCTCATCCAGCGTGTAGGACTTGGTAGCATCGACGGCCGCATAGGCCGCCTTCAGACGTTTGCCCCGCTTCATCGGTCAGCCCTCCACCACTGTCAGTCCCATCGACTTCGCGGAGCCGGCCAGCATGCGCATGGCGGCTTCGATGTCGTTGGCGTTCATGTCCTTCATCTTCACCTCGGCGATTTCCCGCAGTTGGGTCGTCGTGACCCGGCCAACCGTTGCACCCTTGCCGACGGTGGGGCTGCCCTTGTCGATCTTTGCCGCCCGTTTGAGAAAATACGTGTTCGGTGGGGTCTTGGTGATGAAAGTGAAGCTGCGGTCGGCGTAGGCCGTGATCACGACGGGAGTCGGTGTTCCCGGCTCCATATTTTGCGTGAAAGCGTTGAATTCCTTGACGAAATTCATGATGTTCAGGCCGCGTTGGCCCAACGCCGGTCCCACGGGCGGGGACGGGTTCGCCTTGCCGGCAGGTATCTGAAGCTTGATGTAACCGACGATTTTCTTCGCCATGATCCCTGGTTCCTGTATCCTATGTGAACGCCGGGGACCGCGGTACCAACGACAACGGGCCGTCATAGATCGACGGCTTGGTGTCTCCCGCGTTCCAAGTGAGGGGGCGTATGTAGCGATGCCCCCCGGGCTTGTCCAGGGGCAATTTTCAGCCGCGCCATGGCCGTCCCTGGACGCTCCCCCCGGTTCAGAATATTCGGCCCCGCTCCGCGGTCCAGACAGAATACGAACCAGCCCAGGGGATGTTTCTGGGTCAGACGCGCGCCGCGATATGATCCGCGAGGCGGGCCGCGTCATCCCCGACACCGAACAGGAATGAGGAACTCATCTGGGACAGGAATGGCAAACCGAGGAAATACAGGCCCGGCACATCGGTAACGCCCCCGCGGTGAACCGGCGCGCCGCGCACGTCCAAAACGGGGACATCGATCCAACCGAAATCGAAGCCATACCCGGTCGCCCAAATAACCGTTCCAATACCGGCGGCCCGTAAATCCAGGCGCCGCATCGGTTCGGCGAGAGAAGCTGGGGCCGCCGTCATGACCCGCGCATCAGGATCCTCCAGCATGTCCAGGCCCACACGGGCGATATGCGCGTCCACGAAATCCATGAATCCGAGAAACGCGGCATCGCCATGTGCCAGGTTTTCCAGCAGGTCCGGCGCGAACGCCATGATCCCATCCCGCGCCGCCTCCGCCCGCCCCAGAAGCACCACACCCTGGGCCGCGAAATTCCGAAAATCGATGGTATGGCCCCCATGAGCCCCCGTGTGCACCAGCGGCGACCGGTCTGGCCCGCGCTTATCAGCCGGAGTCTTGTCCATCCCCGTCTCGATCCACCACCAGACATGGTCGTGCCCGCGATACCGGCGCGGCGTCCGGCGATGCTTGCCAACTGAGAGATAGACCCGCCGACCCACTCGCATCAGTTCCTCAGCGATTTGCGCGCCAGAGGCCCCCGCGCCGACAACCAACACCGCGCCCTCCGGCAATTGGCCGGGATCGCGGTAACTTCCGGCATGCAACTGGAGGACGCCGATCCCCTCGGGCAATAACGCGGGAACGATGGGGCGCTGGAAGGGGCCGGTGGCGACGACCACATTTCCTCCCTCAATCCGGCCACCGGACGTCTCGACCATGAAGCCAGCCGCGCCGTCGCTCCGCCGCAGCGCCGTTACCTCGACACCGCACCGCACTGGCGCGGCAATGAAGCTCGCATAGGCGGCGATGAAATCGACGATCTCGTCGCGCGAGGCGAAGCCGTCGGGGCCAGTGTGAGGCAACGGAAAATCCGGCAGCTGTACCAATGCGTTGGGAGTCTGAAACCGCAAACCGTCCCACCGCTCCGTCCGCCAGCGTTCGGCGATGCGATGCCGTTCCAAGACAAGATGCGGCCGGCCGCGCTTGCTGAGCTGGTGGCTCATGGTCAAACCCGCCTGACCGCCGCCAATGACCAGTGTCTCGACGTGCTCGACCTGCATTGTCCCCTCGGATTGGTAGGTCACGCTAACAAACCTCGCCCGGCGCTCAAATCTGAGCAGGCGACAAGGAGTATGAGCGTGCTCGATGAAGCGCCCCTTGTTCCACCACCACGCCCCCTGATACGAACAGCCTCCTCCGCCTTGAAGGCCCGCCATGCCCGACTTCCCCAAACTCCGCGCCGAGCGCGCCGAACTGGAACTGACCCTCGAGGCACGGCAGCGCGACCTCGGCCCCGATCATCCGGACCTCGCCCCTGACATCCGCGCTTTGGGCAGGCTGGCCCATGAACTCGGAGACTTTCAGGACGCCCAATCGCTCCTGCACCGCGCGCTGGCACTGTACACGGAATCCCTTGGAGCAGAGCACCCGGAAACCGCCACCACGATCAACCACATCGGCCTCATCCTGCACGACCTGGGCGACCTGGACGCGGCCGCCTCGGCGTTCGAAAGGGCGCTGGCGCTGGATGAGCAGGCTCTGGGCCGCGAGCATGTGAACGTCGCCCGCGACTGCAACAACCTGGCGGGCGTACTACGAGACATGGGCGATCGCTACGCCGCGAAGGAGGCGTTGGACTGGTCGCTGTCGGTCTACATGGTGCAACTGGGGCCGGATCATCCGACCACGAAATCGGTGAAACGCAACCGGATGTTGCTCGGGTGACACGCGCCGTTCTTCTCGATCTGGACGGGACATTGTCGGACTCGCGGCCGGGGATCGCGGCGAGCTTCCGTCATACGCTCACGCGGCTTGGGCATGATCCGGACCAGACCGGCGACCTGACCTGGGCCGTCGGTCCGCCGATCGCGGTCTCCCTGGAACAGTTGTTGGCGCCCTATGGCGACGATCGGGTGGCGGAGGCGCTGGCGATCTATCGGGAACAGTATTCGGCAGTGGGGCTATACGACTGCGCCGCCTATCCAGGGGTCGTGGCGATGCTGGACCGATTGCGGGCGGCGGGCATGACGATGTGCATCGCGACCTCCAAACGGAAAGATTTCGCCGAACGAGTGATCGATCATCTCAACCTGCGGCCCTTCGTCCGGACCGTTTATGGGGCCCTGCCAGGAGGCGGTCTGGAGCACAAAAAGGATTTGCTGGCGCATATCCTCGACGCGGAAGGTTTCGACGCCGCCGCCTGTGTCATGGTGGGCGACCGTCTGCACGACATCGAGGCCGCCAAAGCAAACGCTATCCGGTCCATTGGCGCCGTGTGGGGATATGGCGGGCGAGCAGAACTGGAAGCGGCCGGAGCGGACGCAATCGCCGACGCACCGGAGGACATAGCGCCGCTGACTTTGGGCTGAGGCGGCGGTTGGTCCAATTTTACGCGGGATGTCAAAGCGTTCGACTACCCGACGGTATGGCCCGCGACACGGCGCCAGCGCCCGGCACGGATGAGGGAGCAAGGATGACCACGACGCGACGTGCTGACCCGTTGGAAATCGCGGCTCGTGAACTGGCGGTCGCCGCTGGCCTCGACCCGGATTCGCGCGTACCGAAACCGGGCAGCGAACGCGGCCAGCCAGCATGGTGCGAGTTCCGGGATGCCGCGCGCTCCAATCAGAACGCTCGTGAGCAAGCGGAACTCGCCGCCAGCATCGTCAATCTGCGTCCACAGGAAGATCGGTTTCAGAATGCGCCCCTGACGGTCATGGGCAATCACGACCCGAACACAATCAGCCAGATGCGGAACTGCATGGCCATCGGGAACGTGATCAAGGGCGTGATTTGCGCGGACGGCCATCTTGGTTACGCACAGCCTGTTGGCGGCGTCATCGCTTACGAGAAGCAAATCAGTATCAGCGGCGTCGGTTTCGATATCGGCTGCGGCAACATGGCCATCCGCCTCGACACACCGTTTGCGGCCATCAAAGATCGCGTTGCGCCGATCCTGGCGGATGTCCGCAAGGTCATTTCGTTCGGCGTTGGGCGCACGAACGACGAGCGGGTCGAACATGATTTGTTCGATGATGGTGACGCATGGCGCGAAGCCGATATGACCGAATATCGTCAGAAGGCCGTCAAGCAACTCGGAACGGTCGGCTCAGGCAATCACTATGTGGACCTGATGGAGGATGAAAGCGGCCTTGTCTGGATCGGCGTGCATTTTGGCAGCCGGGGATTCGGTCACACGAGCGCGACCCGCTACCTGAAAATGGCCGGTGGAAAGGACGGAATGAATGTCGCGCCCGCCGTGGTGGACGAGGACACGGAACTGGGCCGCCGCTACATCGCCGCGATGCAACTCGCCGGGCGCTATTCGTATGCGGGCCGCGAATGGGTCGTTGAACGTGTTCGCCAGATCATCGGCGGTTCGGTGACGGATATGGTCCACAATCACCACAATTACGCCTGGCGCGAAACGCATGACGGGCGCGATCTCTGGGTTGTCCGCAAAGGCGCCACACCGTGCTTCCCCGGCCAGCGCGGTTTTGTCGGCGGGTCGATGGGCGACGATGCCGTCATCACGGAAGGCGTGGACTGCCAGGAAGCAAGGGATGCGCTCTATTCGACCGTGCATGGCGCCGGCCGGCTGTTCGGCCGCAAGCAGGCAATCCGCGCATTCACCAGGCCGCAAATGGACGAATGGCTGCGAGGGCGCGGTGTCATGCTGTCTGGAGGTGGACTGGATGAAAGCCCGATGGCCTATCGCCGGTTACCGGAAGTGCTGGGGCACCATGCGGCATCGACGAAGGTGTTGCACACATTGCGTCCGTTCGCCGTGGCAATGGCTGGAGAGGCAGAATACGATCCTTGGAAGGATTAGGGGCGGTGTGACTGTCGGGAATCGAACCCGAGTGACGGGAATCACAGTCCCGCGCCTTACCATTGGGCTACAGTCACCACCATATTCGGAGGATTGGTCTGGGCGGCTGGATTTGAACCAACGGCCCGCGGATTCCAGGTCCGCCACTCTACCAAACTGAGCTACGCCCAGGACACACTCATCCGACTGCGTGATTACGCAGGTCGCGGTCGATGGTGTCGTAAAGTGAACATGGCGGCCTTCTATCCGGGGCGATCCCGAGGCGCAACCGGAAAACGCTCGAGGTTCCGGATTCGAGTCCTGCCGGGATCGCCATGGCGTCCCGGCTCAATGATAGAATACCCGGCGGCTCTCATGTTTGCCGCGGCATGCCGTGTCCATATACGATGACGGCGGAAACGCAGGGAGGCCGCATTGGACGACGTCATATCCGGCGCATACGTCTTTACGGGCGAACGATCGTCGAAGAGCTACCGCCTTAACAAGATGGCCAACACTCTGAGCGTGCCCGAAAACCGCGCGCGGTTTCAGGCCGATGAGCCCGGTTACATGCGTGGAATGGGTTGCTCGGACCTGGAAATCGACCTGGTGCGCGACCGCGACTGGAAGGGCATGATGGACCACGGTGCCAGCATTTATTTGTTGCTGAAGATCGGCGCCGCCACCGGCGTGTCGTTGCCTGAAATCGGCACCCATACCGGCGGCATGACCGTCGCGGAATTCCACGCGCGAAAGGGACACTGACATGGCGAAGGTGATTGGCGGCATCGGTACCTCCCACGCGCCCACGATTGGCGTCGCCTGGGACAAGGGGCAACAGAAGGAGCCGCTATGGGCCCCGCTGTTCGATGGATACGGCCCCGCGCGGCAGTGGCTTGAGGATGTGAAGCCGGATTTGTTCCTGGTCGTTTACAATGACCACGTGAACCGGTTTTTCTTCGATGCCTACCCGACCTTCGCGCTCGGGGTCGGCGCCGTTCACGCCCAGGCGGATGAGGGGTGGGGAAAGCGGCCGTTCGGGGATATTCCGGGCGATCCGGATTTCGCCTGGCACCTCGCGCGGTCTCTGATCGAGGATGAGTTCGATCCGACGATCTGCCAGGAAATGTCGCTGGATCACGGCGTGCTTTCGTTCCTGCCGATCCTGACCGACTCCGACTGGAAAGTGCCGGTCGTTCCGCTCGCGGTGAATGTGATCCAGCATCCAATCCCAACCGCGCGGCGGCTGTTCCGGCTCGGCGCGGCGTTGCGGCATGCGATCGAGACCTACCCCAAGGATAAACGCATCGTCGTGTTCGGCACCGGTGGCCTGACGCATCAGCTTCACGGACAGAATTTCGGCAAGCACAACGAGGCCTGGGACAATGAATTCATGGACCGCCTCGAGACCGACCCAACGGGGCTCTCGGAATTGTCGATCCAAGAGTACATGGAACGCGGCGGCACCGAGGGGGTCGAGATGATCATGTGGCTCGCGATGCGCGGGGCGTTGGGTGGAGCCGTGACACGGGTGCATCGCAACTACACCGCGCCGTTCACGACCGGTTACGGGCTGCTGGTGCTGGAGACCTGAGCGCGGCGGCGCTTTCCGTCATGCGGCCTAACGGCTTTCCCCGTTGAACCCCGTCCGTAGTTCCGCCAACCGCGCCATCGCCGCCATCGGCATCGGACCTTTCAGAACCGCTGCGAGCCCGTCCTCAAACTCTTGCACCGTCGCCATGCCGACAAGGATTGTGCCCATCGCCGGGTGGGCAATCGCGAATCGGATCGCGGCCTCCGGCAGGCTGGACGCGAAGCCTTCCGTCGCCAGCGGCATCAACCGGCGCGCGCGTGCCAGATCGCCCTCATAGGTTTCCGCTGTTCCGATCGGCGCGGGGGGCGCCGACGCGATCGGATGGCGCTGATCCGAGCCGCTAAGGGCGCCGCCGGCGATGACGCGAATGCCGACGACGCCCACTCCGGATTTCTGGGTGTGGTCGAATATCCGGCCATAGTCCTGCGCCGGGTACCCCGCCGGCAATGGCCCAGCGGGCGAGGGGTTCAGCATGTTGTAGCTGATTTGCGCGCTATCGAATTTTTCCGAGTCGATGACCTGATGCAGAGCGGCGGTGTCGCCCACGGCGGTGATGCCAAGGAAACGGGTTTTGCCGGCTTTCCTCAGGGCGTCGAACGCCGGAACGACTTCGTTCAGCACCTGCGCCGCGGTGAGCGATGCGCCACCACCGTTCACAGTGATCGCGTTATGCAAGTGGAAGATGTCAACATGGTCCATGCCCAGACGCCCAAGGCTGCCGTCCAGCGATTCCGTGACCGTCGCGGCGATCCGGCCGAATGATTCGGGGGGTATCCGAACTTTCGTGCCGACGAAGGCATTCTTCGGTTTCAGGGATTTCCAGACGCGGCCGAGATTCGTTTCGGACGCGCCATCGCCATACTGCACCGCGGTATCGAAATAATTGATCCCAACATCCAGCGCCCGCCCGGCGGCCCGTTCCTGGTCCGCCGCGGCACCCCGGACCATCAGTCCGCCCACCGCGCCGCAGCCGAACCCCAGGATCGAGATATTCATGCCGGTGCGGCCGTAAACGCGCGTTTCCATCTCGTCAGCTCCCATAAAGGCCCGAGACCCGGGCTCGTAATTTGCACAATGCCACCAGCAGATCGAGCGACGGCGTCGCCACCCCGGCGATCCGCGCCAATACCAGCGGCGCGTCGAACAGGCCATCGATCTCCATCGGCCGGCCGAGTTCCAGATCCTGCAAAATGCTTGGCTTATGATCCATGCCGGACTGGCTGTTCACCCGCGCCTCATGGTTCACTCCCGGCCGCGCTCCCAGCGCCTGGGCGATCGCGGCGGCTTCGTGCATGACGCGTAACGAGGTCTCGCGCGCGGCCGGTTCGGTGTAGACGGTCTTCGGCGCCGAACCGGACAAGACAGCCAGCGTCCCGCCGGCGAGGTTACCAATCAGCTTGTTCCAGATTTCGGTGCGGATTTCCGTCGTCGCCTCGCCGCTGATACCGCCTTTGGTGATCAGGTCAGCGAGTGCCACGACGCGCGGACTCAGTGTGCCGTTGGGCTCACCCAGTACAACACGGGATTTGGGCTGCTCGACGTCGATGACGCCGGGAGCGATGACGGCGGAGGCAGAGTAAACGACGCCGCCAATGGCGCGCTCGGGGCCGATGGCCTTGAACAACACGTCATCGGGGTCGATTCTGGGCAGCCGTTGGCCGTCGTGCGGGCCGCCGAGATGAAAGAAAAACCACCAGGGAATGCCATTCATGACGAAGGGCACGGATGTCTCAGATTTTAACAGCGGACCAATCCCTGCCGCCACGGCGGGCAGCGCCGGGGCCTTCACGGTGACGAAGACCGCGTCTACCGGGCCGACCTCACGCGGGTCATCGGTCGCCTGAACTTTTATCCGATGCACGCCATCGACGGCGTGGACCTCCAGCCCGTTGGCCTGGATCGCCGCCAGATGGGCGCCGCGCGCGATGACGGAAACTTCGGCGCCGCCTTTCGCCAGTCGCGCCGCCAGGTGGCCGCCAATGGCTCCGGCCCCGTAAACACAGACACGCATCAGGATGCTACTCGTTCAGTTGTCGTTTGGGGCATCGGAAGCGGTTCCCGACGCCGGGTCAAGGCCGCGTCCGGGACCGAATCTCGTGCGGCGCATCCGCAGGAGTTCCATCAGGTCGGTGACGCCGATCATCACGGCGTCCACGCCGCAGAGTGGACACAGCGGGCTCTCTCCGTCGTCGACCCAGTCGATGACCTCGATAGCCTCGTACACCTGCAGACAATGGAAACAGCCGCACCACATCGTTTTGCCCTCGCGAGGCTTCGGTTATACAGGGCACCCGGGCGCCGCGGAACGGCGGACCGTTCCACGGAAGCGAGTCCGCGTGCGACGCCCCCTCCTTCTCCTGATCCTCCTCACCACCGCCGGCCGGCTCGCGTTTGGATGGGCCATCGGCCTGGGTGTCGACGAATCCTACATGGTCTCGGCCGGGCGCGTTCTCAGCCTTGGCTATTTCGACCATCCCCCCGCCGCCTGGTGGCTTTCCTGGGCTTCGACCCACCTGTTCGGCTCCGAGGCGCCGGTCGTCGCCCGCCTGCCGTTCATTCTGCTGTTCGCCCTCACCACGTGGATGATGGCCCGCATCGGAGAAATCCTTGCCGGCCCCTCCGCCGGTTTTTGGGCCGCCGCGACACTGAACCTGTCCCCGGTGTTCGGTATTACCGGCGGAGGCTGGGTGTTGCCCGACGGACCGCTGGACTGCGCCCTGACCGGCGCCGCGCTGTGCCTGATCCGCGCCCTGCCCGCCAGAGGCTTGAGCGCCGCCGGTTGGTGGTCCGGCGCCGGCATCTGCGCGGGTCTGGCAACGTTTTCGAAATACTCCGCGGTACTGACCATCGCGGGAGCATTCCTGTTCCTGCTGCTCGACCCCATGCATCGCCGGTGGTTACGCCGATGGGAACCATATCTGGCTGTCGTTCTCGCGCTGTTGGTGTTCTCCCCGGTCATCGTCTGGAATGCTTCGCACGAGTGGGCGTCCTTCGCCTTCCAGGGCACCCGCGCCGGCGGGCTCCGCTTCCGGCCCTGGCTGACCCTTACGACCCTGGGTGGCGAAGCCCTGTTCGTCCTTCCGTGGTTCTGGGTGCCGATGATGGTTCTGGGCGTGAAAGCCTTTCAGGAAGGCTGGCGCGAGAAGCTACTGGCCTGCCTCGCCGCGCCCCCGATCATCGGTTTCGCCTTGATCGCCGCCTGGTCATCCCAGCGGGTGATGTATCACTGGGCTTCGCCGGGTTACCTGATGCTGTTTCCTTTGTTGGGCCGGTTCGTCGCGGAGGCATGGGATCTGCGCGTTGTTCGCACCGTGATTGCCGCCACCGCCGCTGTCTGGGTTGTCAGCATGGCAACCGTCGGCACACATATTCGGATCGATTGGCTACACACCATCATGCCCGCGAAGGATCCAACCGCCGAGGGCTTGGACTGGATATCCCTGCGTGACGATCTGACCGCCCGAGGCCTGTTGGCGGGCGGAACGATCGTGGGGGTTCCGAACTGGCGCGACGCGGGCAAGATCGCCCATGCACTTGGTCCGGATGTAACCGTGATCTGCCTTAACGCGGACTCGCGCCAATTTGGCTTCGCGTCGCCCGCGCGGCGCTGGGACGGTAGCGATGTCCTGGTGCTGGTGGCCGATCGCGCGGACACGGTCATTCCCGCTCTGGGCGGAAAGTTCGACCGGCTCGAGCCTTTGCCACCATCCAACGTCACGTTGCGAGGACGGACGTTGAAAGTCGTGACGGTCGCGCGAGGGACCGGATTCCGGCCCGGTGGTCTTTGATCCCTCAGTCGAACAACGACAAATCGATCACGTCCCCCATCCGGTTATAGCCAATATCTCCCGGATGCAGATGATCGCCGTTGTCGTAAACCGGCAGCATCCGCGCCGGATGGTCGGGATCGCGAAGCTCCTTGTCGAAGTCGATTACCGCGTGGAACGCGCCGGACGAGCGCATCCATTCGTTCACCGCCAGCCGTTTCGCCTCGCCCTCAGGTGTCCAGGCGCCCAGCATGAACGATTCGTGCTCGAACGGGGTCAGGGTGCCGCCGAACATTTTGATGCCGCGGCCGCGGGCGCGCGTCGCTATCTGGTTCAGCCCATTGATCAGATCGTCGGCCGTCACGGCCTCTTCTTTCAGGCCGCGGCGGTTGCGGATGTCGTTGATGCCGAGAACGACGATGGCGTGAGTGACGCCCGGTTGCGACAACACGTCGCGGTCGAAGCGCCGAACCCCGCTGTCACCGCGAATATCGTGACAAATGCGGTTACCGCCGAGCCCCTGGTTCATCACCCCGAACATTTTCCCGCGGCGCGCGATTAAACGGCGGGCGAGTTGATCCGGCCAGCGGCAGAACGCGTCATGCGTCGATATGTTGCCATCCGTGATCGAATCGCCCAGTGCGACGATGCCGCCCACGTCCGGGCTTGTAAGCACGTCGATGCCGCTGAGAAAGAACCAGTCGTCGATGACCCGGCTGGCGAACATCACCTCCATCCCGGTGAAATCGCCTGGCGGAGAGAGATAATTGAATTGCCGGGCATATCGTCCGGTCACCCCGAAACTTGCCGGGATCTCGCCGGGAACATGGATGCTGACGGCGAGATCTTCCAATGGCCGGACGGTCAGAGAAACCGGGTCGCTGATGACAAAGGCGCCCGTTGGGATTTTGACCGCGCCGGCGCCGTTGAACGTGACCTCTCGGTCCGTGCCGGGCTTGATCGCGGCTCCGGCGCCACGTAGCGCGACATGGGTCGCGCCGATGATCAAATCGCCCGTGCCCGCGGCGTTCGACAACCGGATACGGATCGTATCGCCCCCGATACTGATGCGCGGGAACATGCGAATGGTGGGACTGCTTAGCGCCACGCCATCCGCCGGCGCGGGGGTCGCGGCCCAGGTGCCAACCCAATGGGACGTCATGCCGTATCCTCCTGTTTGCGGGTAACGGAGGCGAAGCTCGGCCCGCCGTCAAGGCATACGGGTGACGCTGACACCGGATGGTGATTCCGGCATCGCTGACACGGCCGGTTTGACCGTGGCACCACGCCTGTCATACTGACCGGTAGCCGCCTCAACCAGACAGGGTCAAAGCCATGCGCCTCATGTGGTTCCACCTGATGCCCTATACCGAATTGCCAGACGATTTCCGGCAGAAACATCCGTCGGTGTGGGTGGACATCCATTCCTCGCTGTTCGACCCGAAACGCGCGCACCTGATGTACAACGACTTCATGGATGAGTTGGAGTACGCGGCGGATTGCGGCTTCGACGCGGTGTGCGTCAACGAGCATCACTCGAACGGCTATGGACTGATGCCGTCACCCAATCTGATCGCCTCGGCCTTGTCGCGCCGCACGAAAGACACCGCGATCTGCGTCATGGGCAATTCCCTGGCGTTATATAATCCCCCGACCCGCGTGGCGGAGGAATTCGCCATGATCGACGTGATCTCCGGTGGGCGGCTGATCGCCGGCTTCCCGGTCGGCACGCCGATGGATACGACTTTTTGTTACGGTCAGAATCCGTCGATGCTGCGGGAGCGGTATCTGGAGGCACACGATCTGGTGATGCGCGCCTGGACCGAGAAAGACACGTTCGCCTTCAACGGCAGGTATAATCAGCAGCGGTATGTGAATATCTGGCCTCGCCCGGTGCAGCAGCCACATCCGCCGATCTGGATCCCTGGCGGGGGCTCGATCGAGACCTGGCAATGGTGCGCCGAGATGGATTACGTTTATGCGTATCTGTCGTATTTCGGTTACAAGGACGGCAAGGAGACCATGGACGGTTTCTGGCGGGAAATGGCGCGGCTGGGCAAGGACCGCAATCCAAACCGCGCGGCCTTCCTGCAGTTTGTCGGCGTCGCCGAAACCCGGGAAAAGGCGTTGGAACTATATCGCGAGCCGGCGGAATATTTTTATGGCCGTTGCCTGTTCACCGATCCGAAATGGGCAGGCCCGCCGGGCTACATCACCGAAGCCACGCAGCGCGCCGGTCTGACCAGCCAGGTCGGCCGCGCCGCGACGCAAAGTGCCCGCACCCAGACTCGCGCGACCGAAATGGCCGATATCGTCGATAAGGGTTATGTCATCGTCGGCTCCCCGGACGAGGTCGTGGAACAACTGACCGAGGTCGCGGAATCGTTGAACGTCGCGCATCTGATGTTACTGTTGCAGTTCGGCAACATGAACAAGGATCTCGCGAAGTTCAACACGAAGCTGTTCGCGGAAAAATGCATCCCGAAGCTGAAGTCATTGTTCAGCGAGTGGGACGACCGCTGGTGGCCACAACCGATGGAAGCGGCCCTGCGGGCCGAGGTGCCGGCCTTTACGCCCGAGCTGGCCGCGGAATAAGCCAGCTCGGCTCCTCGTGTTCGGGGGCCAACCCCTCGAAAAGGGAGCCGTTAAGCCGCGCCCAGAGCTGCCCGCACGTCGCTGACAACCTTATCGGAGCTACGCTTCCGCCAGCGGACCCGTTGTCCGATCGGGGTGTTCTCAACCTCCGGCCACACCTTCAACGCGACGAACACCGGGCCCGGCTTCGACAGGATCCCCGATAGTTCAGCGCTGAACTGGTCGAGTTCGGAATAATTGTACGCCCGCGGATAGCCCGCGCCTCGCGCGATCATCGCGTAATCAACGTGTTTCGAGTTTGGCACTGGCTGTCCGCCTGTCGTCGCGTAAACCTCGTTGTCCAGGATGAAATGATAAAAATTCGCGGGCGCCTGTTCGGCGATTGTCGCGAGTTGCCCCATGCTCATGAGGATATCGCCCTCGGAATCGAACAGCACGACCTTCTTCCCGGGTTGCGCCAGGGCCAGACCGAGTCCGAAACCGGAATGACCGCCCATGGCGGGATCGCCCAGAGGAATGTCCATGACGGTATCTGAGATTGCCATCCAATGCTTGCCGCCTCGGCCGGATATCACGATCGAGTCGCCGCGATGCCGCTCAAAGACCTTCAATACTTCCGCTGTGTACATCATGGCCATTCGCTCCTACCGGTTGAAGCCGTGATATTCGTCGCCGACCAGGACGACGACGGGACCCTGGATTTTCTCGGCTTCCTTGAAGGCAATGCTGATCCGGTCCGCGTCGCCGTCGTTCTCCACGAGGTAGAAGGGGATTCCGAAGGCCATCAGGAATCGCTCGGTGTAGGTCGCGGCGGTGTCGGTGTTGACGCCGTGGCGGGTGTAGCCGCGGTAACCGACCATCAGTACGATCGGCACTTTCAGACCCATCAGCCAACCGCGGATGGAGTCACCGGATTCCATCATTCCGGTGTTCTGGATCAAAATCATCGGCTTCTTGCCGCCCGCGAACAGGCCCGCGGCGATGGAGCACGCGTGCCCCTCCCGCGTCACACCAACCAGCCGTAGGTCCGGGTCAGCCTGCATCAGCAGAAACAACCAGTTGGTCTCACTGTCCGGTAGCCAAACGATGTCGGTGACACCGTTCTGCTTCATTTGCCGCATCACCGTCTCCGGGCTCAGCGCCGCCGCTTCCGTCATGGTGCCCCCTCCCCTGGTCGAACCAGGCTCCGTCAGTTAACATCAGGCATTCGCAAAGGGGAAGGAGACCTGTGTCATGAGCATGACGTTCAAGGCCGGCGACGCGACGATCCACCGGATCATCGAAATGGAATGCGGCATGACGCCGGCGCGGGAGTTCCTGCCGAACCTGACGCAGGAGGTGCTGGACGCCAACCGCGCCTGGATGCATCCGGCGGCGTTGGACGCAGAGGACAAACTGGTGCTGTGCTTCCAGTCTTATGTGGTTCAGACCGGGGGGAAGAATATTCTGGTCGATAGCTGCATCGGCAATGACAAGGACCGGCCAGCGCGTCCGCTGTGGCACAAGAAGAAAGACGACGCGTTCATGAAGGGCCTCGCCGCGGCGGGTCTCACGGTGAACGACATCGACTTCGTTCTGTGCACGCATCTTCACGTCGATCACATTGGCTGGAACACACGGCTGGAGAACGGCCGCTGGGTGCCGACGTTCCCGAAGGCGCGCTATATCTTCTCCAAGACCGAACTGGATTTCTGGGTCGAGGCCGCCAAGAAGGGCGACCAACCGCAGATCGTCGACAGCGTGATCCCAATCGTCGAAGCGAAGGCCTGCGACCTCGTTACGTCAGATCATTCGCTGAGCGATCTGGTCACGCTGATCCCGACGCCGGGTCACACGATCGACCATTACGCTGTGACAATCGGCAAAGGCGGCAAGGACGCGGTGTTCACCGGCGACCTGATCCACACTCCGCTACAAGCGCTGCATACCGAACTTGCGTTCCGGATGGATTACAATCCGGCTCAGGGCGCGGCGTCGCGGCGGAAGTTTCTGGAGACATATTGCGATACGGAGACGCTATGCTGCTTCGCGCATTTCCCGTCCCCCTCGAAGGGTTATGTGAAACGTTGGGGTAACGGGTTCAAGTGCGATTACGTCACCTGAAGGCGGCGTCGACCGCTTCGCCGAGGCGGTCGACGATCGTATCGATTTCGGAAGCCGTGACGATGTAAGGCGGGGCGACGATGTAATGGTCGCCCCGTTTTCCGTCGATGGTACCGCCCATGGGATACCCCGCCAGGCCTCGCTCGAACGCCTCGCGCTTGACCTTTTCATTGATCTTTAACGAGGGATCGAAGACCTGTTTGGTGCCGCGGTCGGCGACGAACTCCAACGCCCAGAACAGACCGCGGCCGCGGATATCGCCAACGTGGCGGTGGTTGCCGAATCTCTCGACCAGGGCTGCTTCCAGTTTCACGCCCATGGCGCGGACGTTGTCCAACAATCCTTCGTCGCGGATGACCTGTTGCACCGCCAACGCAGCGGCGCAGGCGACCGGGTGCGCCTGATAGGTCTGGCCATGCAGGAACCCGCCAGTGCCGTTCGCCAGCGCCTGAACGATCCGGTCAGCGATCAATATGCCGCCGATGGGCTGGTAGCCGCCGCCCAGACCTTTGGCGATGACCTGGATGTCGGGAACGATGCCCTCCTGTTCCCAGGCATGCATGGTCCCGGTGCGTCCCATACCGCACATGACCTCGTCCAGGATCAGCAACGCGCCATGGCGGTCGCAAATCTCCCGCACACGTTTGAAGTAGCCGGGGATCGCGACGACGCAGCCGGTGGTCGCGCCCACGACGGGCTCGGCCAGGAAGGCGATGACCGTCTCGGGGCCGAGACGTTGAAACTCAACCTCCAGTTCGTTCGACAACCGGTCGAGATAAGCGGCGTCGGTTTCACCATCCAGCTTGAAACGATAGGCGAAACACGGCGACACCAGACTGTGGGCCTGGCTCAGGATTGGTTCGTAATATTCCCTCCGCATCATGTTCCCGCCGGCCGCCAACGCGCCCAACGTCGTGCCATGATACGATTGCCGCCGCGCGATGGTTCTGACACGTCCGGGCTGACCGATTTCCAGGAAATACTGACGGGCCAGTTTGATCGCCGCCTCATTCCCCTCCGACCCCGACGAACAGAACCACGCGCGCGTCAGCCCGCCCGGTTCGTCATGCAGCAGGATCTCCGCCAGATCCTCCGCCGGTTGGTTGGAGAACGTTCCAGTGTGCGCATAGGCCATGGTCGAAGCCTGACGCGCGATCGCCTCGGCCACGCGCCGGTTGCCGTGACCGAGAGCGGCGACCGCGGCACCGCCAGACGCATCGATGATCGTGCGCCCGTCGGCTGTGCGCAGGTAAATCCCCTCGCCGCTGACCGCGACGGGGGGAATGGCACCTGTGCGATGGAGGACGCGACTCATGCGGGAGTCAGATGTTTGATCCGCGGTGCCACATCCTCCGCCAATAACCGCAACGACGTGTGCCACGCGTCCGGATTGTCCGCGTAATCGAATCCGAACACCAGAATCCCACCGAAACCGCCAACATCGTTGTAGATCTTCTCCATTTTCCGCGCGACGGTCTCAGGCGAGCCGATCAACCAGTTGTGCTTCGCGCAATATTCCGGTGTCACATCGGAATCCGGCACCGACTCGTCATGCTTGAGGTATTTCAGATACCCGAACTGACCGAGCAGCGGCAGGAAATATTCCCGCATCATCCGGCCCATCATGCCACCGACAGACAACTCCCAGGCCTGCTCATCGGTTTCCGCCACGAACACTTCCCGGAATACGCGCCAGTCCGATCGTTTCGGTGTTTTTCCGGTGCGGCGCGCGCCCTCCTCGACAGCAGCCCAGTGGGTGACGAGATGACCGGCGTTCAGGTTCAAACTCAACGGCATGAACCCATGCTCACCAGCCATTTTCAGTGTGTCGGAGTTGGGCGACAGCCCGGCCACGCCAATTCGGGGATGCGGTTTCTGCAACGGTTTGATGTGCGGCTTCAGGAAACCGAACATCAGATCCGGTTTGTTGACGTTCCAGTATTTGCCTTTGAACTCGAAGGTCGGCTCGTCGCTCCACAGCCGTAGGATGATGTCCAGCGATTCCCTCGTCATCTCGCGGTGCTTGCCGGTCGTACCGTCGACGTCGAACATGGCCCAGTCGCTCGGGAGGCCAGAGGCGGCGACGCCGAACAGCAGGCGGCCTTCGGACAGATGGTCCAGCATCGCGACCCGGTTCGCGAGTTCCGCCGGGTGGTGATAGGGAAGCAAGAACCCGCCGGGTCCAATCTTAATTCGTTTTGTCTGCATCAGCGCCTGGGCGATCAGCAAATCGGGCGCCGGATGCGGCTCCCACGGAGCGGTGTGATGTTCGCCGATCCACGCCTCCGAGTAGCCGAGTTCATCCAGCCAGCGCAGCGTCTGCAGGTCCCAGTCGTGACCAGCTTTCAGGCCGCGCTCCGGCGGGTGCGACGGCATCGAGAAATAACCGAGTTCCATGACCGTTCTCCCTCACATGACCGGGATCATACACCCAACTCGCCAAGACGGTAAAAGCGTGTCGCGGAACCCGCGAACAAATCGGCCTTTTCAGCCTCCGAGCAACCCGCCGCGATCCGCTTGAACGCGTTCCAGACAGAAACATAAGAACACATGCCCTTGTCGACCGGAAAATTGCTCTCGAACATGCAACGGCTGGCGCCAAAGGTTTCGATGCAGGTCTCCATCACCGGCCGCCAGGCATTCGCCATCTCGCCCGACGACGGGGGAAGCACCTGTTCGTGAAATGCCACGCCGCGGATGCTCATGGCCTGACCGCCGAGTTTCAGGTACACGTTCGGACAGGCCGCCAGTTCGCGCAGACCCGCGCGCCAGCGCTGGAACGTCTCGGGCAGGTTCTCCGCGTGCGGTCCGATTGCGATATAACCCCCGCAATGATTGGCCAGGATCGGCAGGTCCGGCAAGGCTCGCGCCAGGGCGGCGAGTTCGGGAAGTTGCGGGTGATACAACGAACTCTCGTACGACAGGCCAAATCGGCCCAGGCGAGCAAGTCCGCCGCGGAAGGCGGGATCGGCGAGCAGGCCGGGCTGCGCCGGTGCTGATGTTTGGGTCAGAATAGCGGGATCCCAGCCCGCGCTTTGCCTGATCCCGCGGAACCGTCCCTTCCCGGCCGCGACATGAGCTTCCAGTACCGCATCGACCCCATCGCCCAGACGGAAATCGGTGTAACCGACAATGCCGGCGCAAACCCCTGGGCCGGCGGCACTGGCGATCTTCACGACCGTTTCAGTTTCCCCAACCGGTCGCAACTCGGCTGGACCATCTGCGCGGAAACCATAACCGCACTGGATGAATACCGTCCCACGCACATTATGACCGGCGCCGAGATCGGCTTTCAGTTCGGGCACCAGGTAAACGCCTGACGGGCGTTCCCACAAATGGTGGTGCGCGTCCACGATCGGCAGGTCAGGCTCCAGGATGTCCTCCCGCAGCCGCGCGAGCCACGCGTTGTTGACGTGCGGGTGCGGATAGGCCCTTTGCTCGACGGCCATTTGGTTTCTCCCGGTTGGTTTCCGGGTCTGAACTTGGCACGCAAGCGGCGGCCAGGGAACCACCACCGGTCACGCGGCCAGCTTGGTATCCTCCAACGGCAAGTCCCGCACGATCGCCGCCGCCCGCGCCGCCTGGGCTCGCATCGACGACACGGTCGCGACGGTGGATTCGATCCGCTGAAACTGATCGCGAACCAGATCGCGCAGCGCGAGCCCGCCACCTCCGGCTGAGGCCGCATCCCGCAGCGCCACCAAACTGGGCTGAATGAACCCTCGCACCGCCGCATCCCGCCGGCCGACATGGTCCTGCACCGCCATGATCTGTGCGACGATCTCCGCCTCCGGCCTGGTATCGTCCGTTTGCGCCGTGCGTGCCGCCGCGATCGTGGCATTGAGGTCCGCCGCGGAGCCGCGCATCTCCGCGAGTCCAAGACGCACGGCGTTGGCGGCGGCGCCAAGAGTGAGCGGCACGACGCAGGCAGGGGTCGTGACAAGCGCTATCGCCGTGTCGATCCCTTCCGACAGACAGGCGACGCCATGTTCCAGCGCCTTGGCGGGCTCCTCGACGGTGAGCACGATTCCCAGAGCCTCGCGCAGGGTAAGCAGACGCTGGCGGGCGGCCATGCGCTGACGCAGCCCGGTCGCGTCGGCAACCAGCGCGGCCTGACGCAAGGTTTCCACGGCGGTCACCATTTCCGCGATTTCACGCGTGGCCGATCGGAGGGTTAGTGGCGTGGCACGATCTCCATCCGCGATCCGCGCGATCGCGATACCCAGCCGCGCGAGCGGGCCCACGACTCGCCAGCGCAACAATGCCAGCGATACCAGCACTGCCATCACAACCGCCATTGACGCCAGAGTCACCATCCAGAGACGGTACACCCGCGCGTGCTGTTCCGCCGTCACCTTTTCCAGCGCGCGATCCACGATGGCCTCACGCAGGGCGTTGACCCGTTCCGACCAGGGAATGATCCAGCGCTGGGTTCGCGCGCCCTCAGCCTGGTCATGGGCGTCCAACCTACCGGCGTCCATGATCTCCACCAGAGCCGTTCGCACGCCGCCCGCCTCGATCTCTTCCAGCGCTACCAGCGCCGCGAGCATCCGGTCCGCGGGTTCCAGGATTTCAATGATTCCCCGCAATAATTTGGTCACTAGCGCTGTCCGGGCAAGCAGGATGTTGACCTCTTCCACATCCTTCGCGGTCAGCGCGCGGGCGGTATTGAACCGCGGCATAAGCACGGCGGGGATGCGGCTGACACCATCCCGCAGTGACGCCGCGAGGCGGGCGACCGCCAACAGGCCCGAAAGCGCCGGATCGGCAGCCGCGACATCGAGCGAGGCGCGCGCCAATGGTTGTTCAACGAGGAGGGACGCCGCCAGCATGCGCGGAAATACGGAGTTCATTTCCTGATAGGTTCGCTCGGTCCGATCGCGGGCGAGCAACCCGTCGACGGTGCCGCGGGACAGACCGAGTTTCTTCGTGAACTCAGTAAAAAAGGTCTCCGGATCCGCGATTCTCGGGGATTGAGAATTGAGTTTGGCAATCAGGCCCAAGACCGTTAGGTCGGTTTCGCGCCGCGCCGCGGTAAGCCGCCTGAGGGCCGCGTCTGGCAACGGATTCGGCTGTCCCAGGGCCGCGCTCGTGTAAACCCGCTCGGCCCATAAATCAGTCTGGAGCATAACCAGCGAGCGCATCCGCTCAACAGCCAGGATCGCCACGTGGCCGCGTTGATAACCCAGGAGACCCTGACCAGCCATCAGTCCCGCCAGGGATAAGGTTGCCAGTAGAATCACGGCGATCGGGATCGCGAAAAGAGTCCTCAGGGTCATGCCGCATACTCATAAGGGCGTACCGTAACATGGCCTGCCCCGGTTAATATTTTGCTAACGGCCGGCGCATTTGTCCGGCGGCGGCATCGCGGCTAGCCTGCCACGCAAAGACAGGAGGGAACACGCGATGACTGAGACACTGGAGGCGGATTTCGTCGTCGTGGGCGCGGGCTCGGCGGGCTGCGTGGTGGCGGCGCGGCTCAGCGAGGACCCCGGCACGAAGGTCATTCTGCTGGAGGCCGGTGGCGAGGACACGAATATCTGGATCCACATTCCGCTGGGTTTCGGCAAGACCTTCGCGGACAAGCGGGTGAACTGGATGTTCCAGACGGAGCCCGATCCTGGCGCTGGCAACCGCTCGATTTACTGGCCTCGCGGCAAGGTGCTTGGCGGATCCTCGTCGATCAATGGCATGGTCTATATTCGCGGCCAGCACGAAGATTTCGACCATTGGCGGCAACTGGGCAACCAAGGCTGGTCCTCCGGCGATGTGCTGCCGTATTTCAAACGTTCCGTGCATCAAACCCGCGGCGCCGATGAGTGGCATGGCACCGATGGTCCGCTGGCGATCTCTGACGCCACCTACAGCCATCCGATTTGCGACGCGTTCATCGACGCCGCCGCCGAGCTAGGGTTTCCGCGTAATCCCGATTTCAATGGGGAGAAGCAGGAAGGCGTCGGGTATCAACAAACCACAACGCGGAATGGGCGGCGCTGCTCGACCGCCGTCGGCTATCTGCATCCGGCGATGAAGCGGCCCAATCTGCGGGTGATCACACGAGCATTGACAGAGCGGGTATTGTTTGAGGGCAAGCGCGCGGTGGGTGTCGCGTTCCGTGAAAACGGCGTGCCGAAAATCGTCCGCGCGCGCAAGGAAGTCGTGCTGAGCGGCGGCGCGATCGGATCGCCCCATATTCTGATGCTGTCAGGCGTGGGGCCCGCGGCGCATCTGTCGGCGCAAGGCGTCGAAGTCGTGCACGATCTACCGGGTGTCGGGCAGTGTTTGCAGGACCATTACTCGGCAGCGGTGAAATTGCGCTGCAAGGAGAAAATCACTTTCAACGATGTGATGATGAATCCATTGAAACAACTGGCCGTGGGTATTCGTTACCTGATATTTCGAGACGGCCCGCTGACCATGGCGGCGGGTCCTTGCGCGCTGTTCGCCAGGACGCGGCCAGAACTGGCGACACCGGATGTGAAAATCTCCATCTCGCCGTTCAGCTCGGACAATCCCGGGGCGGGGTTGCACAAGTTTTCTGCCTTCACGGTAATCGTCTATCAGTTGCGGCCCGACAGCCGAGGGGAAATCCGGTTGAAGTCAGTGGATGCCGCGGCCTCGCCGTCGATCATGCCGAATTATCTCAGCGATCGGAACGACCAGCGGACCGTCGTGGATGGATTGAAGCTGATCCGCCGTATCCTGGCGACGAAGCATTTTGAGCGATTCATCGCGTCGGAGTTCCGGCCCGGCGAGGATGTGCGGACCGACGACGAATTGCTGGAATACGCGCGGCAATTCGGCGGCACGGTGTTTCATCCCACCAGCACTTGCCGCATGGGAAACGATCCGATGGCGGTTGTCGACGCGGAATTGCGCGTGCGTGGGATCGAGGGACTGCGGGTCGTCGATGCCTCGATCATGCCGACCGTGGCATCGGGAAACACGAATGCCGCGACGATCATGATCGGGGAAAAGGCGGCCGACATGATCCGGGGACGCCCGGCGCTGGCCGCGGCCGCCTGAATTCAGGCGGCCATGCGGAGGATTTCCATGATGTCTTCAACACCGTGGATCGGCCGCGGGTTGGTGTGCAAATAGTGATCGAGCATCGCGGCCTTCGCCACCGTCTCGAACTTATCCGGCGTAACCCCGACCTCGGCAAGGTGGCGCGGCAGGCCAAGGCTCGCGACGAATTCGTGGACCACCTTCCAGGCTGGTTCGCCGGGACGCCCGAACGCCTCGGAGATCAGCGCCTGGCGATCCGCGATGGCGCTTTCGTTGTAACGTAGCACCGCTGGCAGCATGACGCAGGACGTGTAGCCATGCGGCACGTCGCAGGTGCCACCAAGAACGTGGCCGATGCCATGGCTGGCGCCCATGGAAATACCGAACCGGTTATGCTCCATCGACAGCCACACCGCGAGCTGCGCATCCAGTCGCGCGCCGAGGTCGTTGGGATCCTGGTGAGTGCGGGGTAACGCTTTGGCCAACAACGAAATCGCCGGAATTGCCTCCAGCCACGACCGCCGATCCGCCGCGGGTTGACAGATCGTTTCGACCGCGTGATCCAGTGCCCGAACGCCCGAGGACAACCACAACCATTGCGGCGTCCGAACGGTGACCGCCGGATCGAGGATAATCACGCTCGGCACCAATTTCGAATGTCGAAAGATCTCTTTCAGCATTGTCCGCGTATCGGTCGCTCCGGCCGAGTGATTGAAGTCCCCACCTGACAACGTCGTGGGGATCGCGATCTGCGGCACATCCGGAGCCTCGTAATCCACCAGCGCCCGAGAACCATCCGGCGCGAGGCGAACGACGAACCGGTCGAACCCCTCGATTGTGCGGATATCGTGCTTTAACGCCAGGCGCATCATCTTGCCCGCGTCGGTGCCCGAACCGCCACCGAAGGTCACGATCAAATCGGCCTCCGCCTCCCGCGCCTTGGCGGTCGCGTCCAGCACGGACTGGCGCGGGGTATGCGATGGCATCCCATCGAACGACCCCGCGTAGCGATCGCCAAGCCCGGCCCGCATGTCGTTGACCCACGACGTTTCGCGATCGAGGGTGCGGCTGACCAGCAGAAAAACCCGTTTCGCCCCCAGCCGCGTTGCCTCGGCCACCAGGGTTTCCGCCGCCGGTTTGCCGTAGACAACGCGATCGATGGCGAAGTTCTGGTAGACGCCGTTGGGGGTCATATCAGAAACGGTCGCCACCGTCGGGGGCGGGCACCTCGAACGCATTCACCACGCCGCACAACGCGCCATAAAATCCGATGAACGTGGTCAACTCCACCAGCCACTTGGTGCCATGACGCTTTTGCAGCGCGTCGAACGCCGCCTGGTCGACCTTGCTGGTCAGCGTCAGTTGCCGCGCGTAGACGGCGACATCGCGTTCCTCCGGCTCCAAAGTGCTGACATCGCCTTTGGCCCGCAGCACGTCGATCACCGCCTCCCGCAGCCCATTCGTCCGCGCCGCGCCAACCTGGGCGGCCCAGACATAATCCGAGTTCTTTTCCCGTACCGCCGCCAGAATACCGATCGAGCGGAGCGGCCCCTCAACCACGGTTCTTTCGCGGTTGAAGGGCACCATCGGCAACAGACACTCCGCGAGGTGCGGACTGTGCAGCAGGATACTGAACGGGCCTCTGATCCGGCCGAAAACCCCGTTTACCTGGTCGGCGATGTACTTGGATCCGTCTGGCAGATCGTCGCGGCTGGTGATTTGCGGAACGCGTGCCATCACGAACCTGCCACGGGAGCCCATGTCTCCCCGTATTTATCGCCGAAGACGAAGTCGGACATTTTGCCGCGGCCGGTCGGCCCGAATTTACCCATTGGATACCCAACCGGAAGGATCGCGTAGGAATGCACGCCAGGTGGCAAGCCCAACGCCGCCTCTGTTTCCTTCTCGAACTGCAGATGCCGCGTCGTCAGGGTCGACCCCAGGCCGAGGGCGCGAATGGCGAGCAGCATGTTTTGCACAGCGGGATAGACCGAGGCGCCGGCCGACCGGTTCGGGGTGGGACCGTCCTCCAGGCAGGCAACGATCCAAACAGGCGCTTCGTGATAGTGGTCGGTCAGATACTCGACGGCACCATGCTGACGCTTATGCTTTTCGGGCGTCCCGCCAGGCGCCGGTCCGCTGGCTGCGTAACGTGGCCCCACGACCTCATCGAACGCTTTCTTGTACCAGACCTGCACGGCCTTCTTGATCGCGGGATCCTTGATCACCATGAAACGCCACTTCTGCGTGTTACCGCCATTGGCCGCGCCGAGACCGGCATGCAGGATTTTCGTGATCAGTTCGTCCGGCACGGGATCGGGCTTCAACCGCCGCATGGAGCGGGTCGATGTCATGATTTCGAAGACGTCGTTGAGATCGGCCATGGGAATTCTCCACCCGTTCATTGGTTCAGCGCCGCGCCGCCGGCTGACCGCCAGAGCCGGAGCGGCCACCATCGATCACGATATGCGTGCCGGTCACATTGCCCGAAAGATCGGACGAAAGATACAGCACCACCCCCGCCACTTCCTCGGGCAGCGTATAGCGGCCAGTGGGCATGGTAGCGCTGTAAGCTCGATGCACCCCCTCCGGGTCACCCGGATTCCGTTGCGCTTCCAGCGACCGCATCATCCGCGTTTCGACCGGCCCTGGGCATACGGCGTTGACGCGGATGCCAAGCGGCGCGACGTCGGATGACGCGACCTTGGTCAGCCCCAGCACGCCGTGTTTCGAGGCCACGTAGGGCGCCATTCCCGGCCCGCCGAACAGGCCGGCGACCGAGGCAGTGTTCACCACCGTGCCGCTGCCTTGCTTCAACATCACAGGCAGCACATGCCGCAGGCCAAGAAAGACGCCTTTCAGGTTGACGGCGATGACCTGGTCGAAAAGATCCTCGTCGTAGTCCTGGGTCGGAACGACCTTGCCTTCGATGCCCGCGTTGTTGAAGAAGCAATCGATGCGGCCATACGCGTCGAGCGCGGCTTTGACGTAGTCCTGCACTGAGGCCGATTTGGTCACGTCAGCGCGTACGAACTTTATGTCGCCCCCGCGTTGCGCGACCACATCGGCGGTCGCCTTGCCCTGGGCTTCGTCATGATCGACGACCACGACCTTCGCGCCTCGCAAGGCAAAGCCAAGCGCCGTCGCGCGGCCAATGCCGCCGCCGCCACCGGTGATCAGGGCGACTTTTCCCGTGAAATCCATGTGTGGCTTCCTTCCCGATTGGTAGGCCGGAAGAGTAACCCGTGTTCAAGGTTGGGGGGAAGGCGACCACGATCCGACCGGCCGGGCGCCATCTCCGGTGGCACTCAATCCAGCAAAACAGGGGCCACCGAAACCACCAGCAATACCGCCATAGCGATATTGAAGGCTCGCAAACTTCCGGGCGAGCGCAGCAAGCGTCGCGCCCCGGCCCCCAATAACATCCAGGGCGCCATGCAGGGCAACGCGACGGCGAAGAACACCACGCCGATCCGAAGTCCTTGCATCCACAACGCCTCATCGGGCCGCGCGAACAAGCCCGCCGCGCTCAATGCGATCAGCCAGCCTTTCGGATTGACCCACTGGAAGGCCATCGCGCCGGCAAAACCCAGGACCCGCCCGGCGTTTTCGTTCGGCGGCCCGGCCGTGGCGATCTTCCAGGCCAACAGCAGCATCCAGGCCGCGCCGCCCCATCGCATCAACGGCAACAACAACGGCCACGCGAGCAATACCGAGGCCAGGCCGGAGCAAACAATCGCCAGCATCAGTGTGAAGCCGACACCGACCCCCAGCATATGCGGCACGGTTGCCCGCAATCCGAACGACGCCGCCGACGCCGCGAGCATCAGATTGTTCGGACCGGGCGTGATGTACATCGCCACGGCGAACCCGGTCATCGAGAGAATTGTCGCGTCCATGCAGATACGACAGTATTACTGCCATATCTGCATTACAAGCCCTACCCCGCCGCGACCAGTTGCGCGATCGCCGTCCCGACATCCGCCGTGCCAGCCTGACCACCCATGTCTCGCGTTTTCGGCCCGCTCTCCCGCAACAACGTTTCGATCGCGTCGACGATCGCGCGGCCCGCGGTTTCCTCGCCCAGGTGTTGCAGCATTAACGCGGCTGACCAGATCTGGCCGATCGGATTGCAGATGAATTTGCCGGCGATGTCCGGGGCGCTGCCGTGTACCGGCTCGAACATTGAGGGAAACTTCCGTTCCGGGTTGATGTTCGCCGAGGCTGCGATGCCGATCGAGCCCGCCACCGCCGGGCCGAGATCGCTCAGGATATCGCCGAACAGGTTCGACCCGACCACGACATCGAACCAGTCGGGATGCTGGACGAAGTGGGCGCACAGAATGTCGATGTGAAATTGATCGGTGCGGATGTCCGGATAGGCCTTGCCCATCTCGACGAACCGCTCATCCCAGTATGGCATCGTGTGGATGATGCCATTCGACTTGGTGGCCGACGTGACGTGCTTCTTCGGCCGGGTCATCGCCAGCTCGAATGCGTATTTCAGGATGCGATCGGTGCCGACGCGCGAAAACACGCTCTGCTGGGACACGAACTCGCGATCGGTGCCTTCGAACATTCGGCCGCCGACGGAGGAATATTCGCCTTCGGTGTTTTCGCGCACGACGTAGAAATCGATATCGGCCTCGGTCCGGTTGGCCAGCGGAGTCTTCACACCGGGCAGCAACTTGCACGGCCGAACATTGGCATATTGATCAAAACCGCGCCGGATCGGGATCAGCAAGCCCCATAGGGAAATATGGTCCGGCACCCCGGGCCACCCAACCGCGCCCAGAAGCACCGAGTCGGATCGCGCCAACTGGTCCAGTCCGTCGGCCGGCATCATCTGGCCGGTCTCCTTGTAAGTCTCGCACGACCAATCGAAGTGCTTCAGTTCCAGCCCAAACCCAAATTTGCGAGATGCCGCGTCCAGCACTTTCAGGCTCTCGGGCACGGTTTCCTTGCCGATCCCGTCGCCGGGGAGGACCGCGATGCGGTGCGTGCGGGCCATGGGAACTGTCTCCTTCATCTTGTTATCAAAGGCCGTCATGCTATCAGGGGCGATGAAATCGCAGGGATAGAGGAGTCGAAGCAGATGGCCAAGCCAGCGCAAGGAACGACATCCGCCACGGAATGGGACCGCGACGCGGCACTGACCACGGCGCGCATTCTGCTGGAGATCGACGCGATCAAATTCCGCCCCGAGGAGCCGTTCACCTTCACCTCGGGCTGGAAGTCGCCGGTCTATATCGACTGCCGCCGCATCATCTACTTCCCTCGGGCGCGCTCAAAAATCTGCGACCTCGCGGTGGAAAAGATCGACCGGCATGTTGGCTACGAGACGATCGAGGCGGTCGCGGGCGGGGAGACGGCCGGCATCCCCTTCGCCGCCTGGATCGCCGACCGCATGGGTGCGCCGATGGCCTATGTCCGCAAGCAGCCAAAGGGCTTCGGCCGCCAGGCGCTGATCGAGGGCGATGTGCCTGAAGGCAAGCGCACCCTTCTGGTCGAGGACCTGACCACCGACGGCCAGTCGAAAATCCGCTTCGCGACCGCGCTGCGCGACGCGGGTGCGATCTGCAATCACGCGTTTGTCGTGTTCTTTTACGGCGTGTTCCCCGGTGCCTTCGAAACCTTGGCGCGGATGGACATCCAACTCCACCACCTCTGCACCTGGTGGGACGTGCTGGAGGCCTGCAAGGAACGGCCGGCTTTCTCCGACGTCAATCTTTCCGATGTACGGCGCTTCCTGGAGGATCCGGTCGCCTGGTCGGCGGCGCATGGGGGGATTTCCTCGCCCGAGGAAGCAATGGCCCGGAAAGCGGCCGCGGATAACTGAAACCCGCAGGCGAGAGAACCGACCGGATCGGCCACACGTGAGCCGTCGCGCCGAGCGACGAGCGGCGCGAGCATGAGCGATATCAAACCACTTGGCGCGAATTTCGGTTCGGGAGATAAGCACGGAACAAGAACAAAGGACCCGTTCCGTTGCGCGATAACTCCGATCGACCGTCCCCCGACCCAAATGCATTGGTGATCAGAGCCGCCTTCGTGCCGGATGGCGCCCAGCCGCCGCCGGAGGTCATGGGCGATCTGCATTCGATTCGTATCCGCGCGTCATATGATCCGGAAACCGGCGCGATTACCTGCGAGAATCCTGGGAACGGCTTCGACGAAGGTGTTCTGGCACGATGGTATCCCGATAATGATCGAGATGCCTCCGGCGAGTCAGATCCCTTTGACACAGAGGTCACTGATGGCGAGGCAGGAGCCGGAGGTGCCTGGGATGCCGCGATGGCGTTCGTGACGGGGTTTAATTCCGGAGTCTGACCCACGCCGGTGGATAGCCGCCAGAAATCAAGGAAATTTTCACACCTATGTGGCAGCTTGCGTAATGGGACACCGGTCATCGGTGTCACCCGAGGCATTCGTCCCGGTTCTCGAAGGCGGGCGGGTGCATCACGGGAGGAAATCTCATGCTGGCCGCGTTCTTCATCTTGCTGATCTTGTTGGGTTTTGCCGCGCTGTATGTTCATAACCGGCGCCAGACGACCCATACGATCCTGCGGAACTACCCGGTGGTCGGGTATTTCCGCTATTTCGCCGAAACGCTCGGCGAATACATGCGGCAGTACCAGTACCTGCCCGACTGGGCTGAGCGGCCCTTCAACCGTCTCGAACGGTCCTGGGTTTACCAATCCTCCAAGGGTGTCTCGAATCTACGGAGTTTCGGTAGCGAAAATGTTCCCCCATTCATTTTCCGCAATGCCGCCTTTCCCGTCCTGGACGAGGAGAAACGCCCGTGGGTGGGCAAGCAGATCGGCATCACTGAGGGGCCAGGTGCCTGCCGCCACCCGTTTGTCGCGAAAAGTTTCTTCAATATCAGTGGCATGAGTTACGGCGCGCTCAGTCACGCGGCTGTCTCCGCTCTGTCGCGTGGAGCCAAAGCGGCGGGGATCTGGATGGCGACCGGCGAAGGCGGCCTCGCGCCCTACCATCTGGAGGGCGGTTGCGATGTCATCATGCAAATGGGTACCGCGAAATACGGTGTCCGCGACTCGAATGGCAACCTGTCGGAGGACCGGCTGCGCGAAATCGCCGCGCACGAGCAGGTGCGGATGTTCGAGGTGAAACTGGCCCAGGGAGCGAAACCGGGAAAAGGCGGGATTTTGCCGGGAATCAAAGTGACGGCGGAAATAGCGGCGATCAGGGGAATTCCGATCGGCGAGGACAGTATCAGCCCCAACCGGCACAAGGACATCGGCAATGTCCGCGAACTCGGCGCATTCGTGGAACGGGTCCGGACGATCACCGGCAAGCCGGTCGGCGTGAAGTTCGTCGCAGGCGATCCGACGTTCCTCGACGATTGGTTCACAGACTGTGTCGCTCACCCCGAGGGCTGTCCGGATTACCTCCAGATCGACGGCGGCGAGGGCGGCAGCGGCGCGGCGCCGGCGCCATTGATGGACTACGTCGGCATGCCGATCACCCTCGCGTTGCCGCTAGTGGCCCTGGCCCGTGAGCGGCACGGACTACGCGACCGTATCCGCATCATCGCCGCCGGCAAGCTCATCACCCCCGACAAGGTCGCCTGGGCTTTGTGCATGGGCGCCGATTTTGTCTCCTCAGCCCGCGGTTTCATGTTTTCCCTGGGCTGTATCCAGGCGATGAAATGCGGCAGCGGGAAATGCCCGACGGGGGTCACGTCTTCGGAGCCGAGGCTGATTTCCGGTCTCGACCCTACCGACAAAGCCGCGCGGGTGGCCCGTTACGCCGCGAGCCTTCGGGAAGACGTGGAGATCATCGCGCATGCCTGTGGGCTCCAGGACCCGAGTGGATTCCTGCCGCGGCATGTCACCGAGATCGAGCGTGGGGTTGGTGGATTCCGGGCGCCGCAAGGGGGGGATTGAGCGACGCCACGGCCGGATTGTTCAACGTCCGGAGAATCGCGTCCGCCGTTTCTCCCGGAACGCCGTCACGCCCTCGGTATAATCCTCGGTCATCCCGGCGCGCATCTGAAGTTTTGCCTCGACGTCCAGTTGCTGTTCGTAGGTATTCTCCAGACTGGCCCAATACATTTTGCGAATAAGCGCCAGCGAGGCCGGTCCCTCCGCCAGTGTCCGCGCCATCGCCATCGCGGCGCCGGGTAGGTCTGGATCGTTCACGACACGATTGATCATCCCCCAGGCCAGCGCCGTTTCCGCGGGCAACCGTTCCGCGAGCAACGATAGTTCCATCGCCCGCGCCATGCCGATCATGCGCGGCAGCACATAGGAAGAGCCGCAGTCCGGCACCAGTCCGATCCGCGCGAAGGCCTGAAGAAACGACGCCGAGGCCGCCGCGATCCGAATGTCACCCATCAGCGCGAGGCTCATGCCCGCTCCCGCGGCGATGCCATTGATCGCGGTCACAACGGGCATGGCCAGGTCGCGGAGGCGGATGAAGGTTGGGTTGTACCAAGCCTCCAGGTCGCTCTTGACCTCGCCGCGCGCCTCGGCGGCACGATCGCGTGGCGGGCGGTCGGGATCGTTCAGGTTCGCCCCGGAACAGAACGCGCGGCCCGCGCCGGTAATCATCAGGCAACGAGCGCTGCTGGCTTCCACATTGTCCAAGGCCCAGGTGATGTCGTGACGAAGTTTGTAGCCGAAGGCGTTAAGGACGGAGGGGTCGTTCAACGTCATGACCGCGACGTTATCCTGAATCTCCAGCAATACGCGGCCGTTCGGCGCATGGTCCATGTCAAATCGCTCCCGTTTCGCGCAATCGCGCCATTTCGCCGGCGGACAGGCCAAGCCAGCCGCCGTAGACCTCGTCATTATGCTCCCCAACGCGTGGACTGACCTTGGTCGGCACTTTGTCCGCGCCATGGAAACGCAGGGGCGAATTCGGTAGCACGACCGGACCATAGTCGTAATGATCCACGACCTCCAGCATGCCGCGGCCGTGCATATGCGGGTCGTTCAACATCTCTTCCAGATCGCGGACCGGCGCGCAGGGGACCTTGAAGCGGCTGGTGGCTTCGAATATTTCGGCGCGCGTGTGGGCTTTCGTCCAATCGGACACCAGCGCCTCGGTTTCCTGATAGTGCGTTACACGGGCGTCGTTTTTGATGAATTTGGGATCGTCCTTCAGGTCATCCCGGCCCATCGCGCCCAACAGATTTTGCCATTGGGCTTCGGTGACGAGAATGATCGCGACGTGGCCGTCCGATGCCTCATAGACATTGTACGGCGCGCGATTGAAATTCGCGAAGGCGTTGCCGGTGCGTCCTGGAACCTTCTGACCGGCGCGGTGGTATTGATCGATGGCGGTGGCGAGGGCGGGAAACACCGCCTCCACCATCGCGATTTCGACCAGGCGGCCGCGGCCGGTGCGCTCGCGTTGCAGCAGCGCGGTCACCAGGCCCGCGTAAAGATGCGCGCCTCCGAGGATATCGACATAGGGCGCGCCGGTGCGCAGCGGCGGACCGTCGGCATAGCCGGTCAGGCTCATGACGCCCGAGGCGGCCTGGATGGTGAAATCCATCGCCAGGTTATCCCGGTCGGGCCCCGACAACCCGAACCCGGTGCCGGAGACATAGACCAACTTCGGATTGATCTCGCTCAGTACCGACCAGCCAACTCCCAGCCGATCCATCACGCCGGGGGAATAATTTTCCACGACGGCGTCGGCCTTCAGCACCATGCGTTTCAGCAGCTCGCGGCCCGCTTCCTGTTTCAGGTCCAGGGTGACGCCGCGCTTATTGGCATTTAACGCGGCGACCGGGTACGAACCGGTCTTACCGGGGGGTGCCATGCCGCGAAGACTTTCACCCTTCGGTGGCTCGATCTTGATGACATCGGCGCCTGCCTTGGCGGCCATCATGGTCGCGTAAGGCCCTTGGTAGAATTGAGTGAAATCCAGAATCACAAAACCATCCAGCGGCGTATCCGGCATCAGATCACCTTTTCGGCGCGCAACGTTTCAAGTTCGGCTGCGGAAAGTCCCAACCAGCCACCGAAAATTTCATCGTTGTGGGCGCCGACCCGAGCGCTCGGCACCGCTGGCGCGACATCCAGGCCATGCAAGCGCAGAGGCGTCGTCGGCAGCACGACGCGGCCCAGATCGGGGTGATCGACCCATTCCAGCGTGCCGCGTTCGTGCATGTGCTCGCACAACATCACTTCGCTGACATCGCGCACTGGGCTGAGCGGAATTTTAAGCTTCCGGCCAATCGTCTGAATTTCTGCTTTGGTCAAAGTCGCGGTCCATGCCGTGACGACCTCGGACACTTCCTGGTCATGCTGTGCCCGCCCGAACATGGTTTGCAGCCGCGGATCGTCTTTCAGATCGTTTCGCCCGGCGGCTTCCAGGATCTTGAGCCAATGCCCATCCGTGCCGGTGTGGATCGCAACGTAACCATCTTTCACCGGAAAGACGCCATAGGGCGCGATGGACCCGTTCGCTCCGTTACCGCTGCGAGGCGGCACCGTGCCGCGCCGCGAGAACGATTCGATCGGACCGGCCAGCGGAAAATACATCGCCTCCAACATCGCCGTTTCCACCAAACGGCCTTCGCCGCTGCGCTCCCGCTCGAACAGCGCGGTCATGATCGCGCCATAGGCGTGGATGCCGCCGGAGAAATCCGCGACGGTGACGCCCGCGCGCATTGGCGGGCCATCGGCGTAACCCGTCACGCTCATGAGGCCCGATGCCGCCTGAACCGTCAGGTCCATCGCCAGATCGCCTTTTCGCGGCCCGGTGATGCCGTATCCGGAGGCGGTGGCATAGATCAGACGCGGATTCAAAGGCCGCAGCACGGACCAACCGACGCCCAGATTGTCCATGGCACCAGGGGCGAAATTCTCCAGCAGTACATCGGCGCGTTTGACCATTTCGAACAGTAGCGCTTTACCCTTTTCGGTCTTCAGGTTCAGCGTCACTGCGCGCTTGTTCGCGTTCAGCATCGCGAAGGGCATCGTCGTTTGCTTGCCGGGCACCACGCGCCGCCGCAACGGTTCGCCGCCCGGAGGCTCGATCTTGATGACGTTGGCCCCAGCCTTGGCCATCAACAGCGTCGCGTAGGATCCCTGATAGATCTGGCCGAAATCCAATACGGTTATTCCTGTCAGCGGCATCGCCATGTTTCAACGTCCCTTGAAAGCCGGTTTGCGGCGCTCGCGCCAGGACTTATGGCTTTCCGCCTTGTCCTCAGTCATTTCCAGCACCGCGAACCGGTAAAGATCGCCCAGGACGGCATCCGGTAGCGGCGTCTCCATCCCGGAGCGCAACGATTCCTTGGTCAGCCGCGCGGCCAGCGGCGGCAGCGCGGCGATATGGTTCGCGACCTCCATCGCCTTGTCCATCAACGCGTCCGGTTTCGTCAGGAACTGCGCGAGGCCGATGCGGAACGCCTCATCGCCGGTCAGAGGAAACCCGTAGGCGGCACGCATCGCCATCCCCTTGCCTACCCATCGCGCCAGCCGGACCGTGCCCGCCTGCGCCGGGATAATGCCCAGGCCGGCTTGCGGCAGACGCCACTCGGCGGCCTCGGAGGCGACGATCATGTCGCAGCAATATGTAACGATGCACCCTATGCCGATAGCGTAACCATTCACCGCCGCGACAATCGGTTTGGCGAAATCGGTGACCAGCGCGATCGCGCTCTGGCGGCGGCGGCTCGGCAGTTCCTCGATGAAACTGGCGACCGATTCATGCACGTGAGTCTTCGGGTTCTTCAGATCGGCCCCCGCGCTGAAAGCATTGCCCGCGGGATCGCCGGTCAGCACGACGCAGCGGACGTCGCGATCTTCTTCCAACCGAGGCATAAGCTCGATGAACCGCTCATTATACTCCTGGCACCAGGCGTTACGCGCTTCCGGCCGGCTCAATGTCAGGACCGCGACATGGCCGCGTTTCTCGCAGAGCAATGGCATCTCACCGTTCCCCGTTTGCAGTCTTGCTTCCTGTTGCCTACGGTACACGACATGGCCAGAAAAGCCATGCTGAGGGGGATACGGATGACCGAGGAACGCCAATACGTCGATTACGAACGCGACGGCAACATCGTGACGATCGCGATGAACCGCCCGGAGAAACTCAACGCGGTCAGCGACGAGGTCGTCCGCCAACTGATGACCGCATTTCGAAATTTCGATGCCGATCCGGAAGCACATGTCGCGATCTTGTGCGGCCGGGGCCGGGCATTTTGCAGCGGCGCCGACGTGCATCAACGCCAGCTACGCTCCCGCGAGGAGTTCGAGCGTCTGGGCGGCCCCCAGGGTCATGGCGCGAACTCCGGCGATCTGCTGATGCAGGCGGTCAACTGGAAGCCCGTCATCGCCGCCGTCCACGGCTACGTCCTTGGCCTGGGCCTTGGCATGATGCTGGATTGCGACCTGATCGTCGCCGAAGCCGGGACAAAGTTTCATTTGACAGAAACCTCCCGCGGTCTGGGCTCGGCGAAGCAATGGGCGCAGTTGCACTTCCGGAGCGGCGCGTTCGCAGACGAGGTCGCTCTGACCGGCCGCTACTTCACTGCGGAAGAGGCCAAAGCCGGCAACCTGATCAACCGCGTCGCGCCAACCGGCCGGTTGATGGAAGAAGCCCGGAAACTGGCGGAGGAAGTGGCTTCGAACCCGCCGCTGAGCGTGCGGGCAACGGTCAGAACCCGGCGGTGGCGGCTCGGCCAGGTCGTCCGAGAAGCCGCGCACCAGCAAGCGCCCATGAAGTTGTATCTGAGCGAGGATTTCCACGAAGCCGCGCTGGCATTCAAAGAAAAGCGCAAGCCGCGCCCATTCAAGGGCCGATAAAATCCGCGATCGCCGACCCAACCCCTTGAGGCGGGGTCAGCGCCCGGTTGCCCTATTTCCGCCGCGCGGCTTTTTTCGGTCCGGCGGTCCGGCTTTTACCGAGCCCCATTTTCTTGGCGAGCGAAGACCGCGTCTTCGCGTAATCCGGCGCGACCATCGGATAGGTCGCGGGCAGGTTGTGTCTGGTACGATATAGATCGATCGTCAGACTGTGTTCCGTCATCAGATGACGCTTCAACATGGTCATCTTCTTCCCGCATTCCATGCAAATGATATGGGCCGCGAAGACTGACTTCGTCGCCGGAACCGCCGACCTGACCGCCGCGGCCTCGGGCGGAGGGGCGTCGCCAAGACCTGACAGGGTCTGGAAGACATCGCGAATCAGTTCGGGAAGATCCCCAACCTCGACCGAATTCTTGGTGACGTGAGCGCTCACGATTTGCGCCGTGAGGGCCAGTAGATCCTCTGACATTGAGGCGATTCCCATTCATTAGGTTGCTTTAAGTACCCGAACCTTCCACATCGTTCCAACATTTTGCCGTGAGCCGTGACGTGGATTCCCGTGCAAGTTGCCCCTTTTGGCCAATCCCGGCATGCTTGTCGAGGATAACGCGCGGGGAACGCCTCGATGGAGCTTGGCCTTAACGGAAAAACCGCGGTGATAACCGGCGCCAATCGCGGCATCGGCGCCGCCATAGCGCGGGAGTTGGCCAAGGAAGGGGTGAATCTTTGTCTGGTCGCGCGCGATCTGGAGAAGCTCAATGAGGTCGCCGCCGCGATTCGCGCTGCCGCCAATGTTCATGTCGTGGTGCATGCCGCCGACCTGCGGCCACCGGAGGCTGCCGCCGCCGCGGTGAAAGCCGCGACTGACGCATTCGGCCGGCTCGATATCCTCGTGAACAACGCCGGCGCCACCAAACGCGCGGACTTCTTCGCGTTGACCGAGGAAGACTGGCAGGACGGTTTCGCGCTGAAATTCCATGGCTATGTCCGGATGACCCGCGCCGCCTGGCCGCACCTGAAAAGAGTCAAAGGAAACATTGTCAATATCGTCGGCATCGGTTCGCGCGCCGGATCAGCGGAGTTTACCATCGGTGGGTCCGTGAATGTCGCCATTCTCAATTTCACCAAGGCCATGGCCGATATTGGTGTCAAAGATGGGGTACGAGTTAACGCGATCAACCCCGGACTGGTAGAAACCGACCGTTTCACTCGAAATATTGAGCGCACCATGCGTGACCGTTCCTTGGATCGCGAAGGCGCGATCGCTTTTCTACTGTCCTCCCACGGCACCACGCGCGCCGGTCGGGCGGATGAAATCGGGGCTCTGACCGCGTACCTCGCGTCCGGCAAAGCCGATTTCATGCAAGGTTCGATCATCGACATCGATGGTGGCGCGACACGCTCACTCTGACAGGGAGCCATCGTCATGGCATACACGCCGAACGAGATCACCGCGCGAATGGCGGATTTCGCGGTCACCACCGATCCCACCATGTGGCCCGATGCCGTACGGCGAGAGGCGTTGCGATCGTTCTTCAATGTCGTCGGCTGCGCCATTGGCGGCGCGCGCCATGGGATGGTCGACATCGCCGATAAGACGTTGGGCGCCTTCGCGGGCGCGCCTCAGGCGACCTTGTTCGGCCGCGGCCGCAAAGCCGATGTATTGCACGCCTCGCTGATCAACGGCCTCGCGTCGAGCATTTACAGCTTCGACGACACGCACGAGACGGCGGTGGTGCATCCCTCCGGCCCGATCGCGACCGCCGCTCTGGCATTGACGGAGCTGCGACCGGTATCCGGCGCGGACATGTTGGCGGGCTTCGCGCTGGGTGTCGAAATGACCTGCCGCTTATGCCTGGGCACCACGGTACCGCCTGCCGATGGCAGTTTCGCCTGGTCAGGGACTGGCATCACAGTGGGCCTCGGCGCCGCGGTGGCAGCCGGGCGGATGTTGCGCCTGGATACACAGCGGATGCGCGTAGCCATGGGCCTCGCCTTGTCACAGGCATCGGGGTTTCGTGCCATGCACGGCACCGCCGCTGTCGCGTTCATGCCCGCCCATGCCGGTCAAATGGGATTGCGGGCAGCGCTGATGGCGGAACGCGGCTTCACCGCCGGGCTAAGTGCGCTTGAGGGACATTACGGTTATTTGTCGGTGTTCTGCACTCAGCCAAATCTGGACGCGCTGGCCGGCGGGTTTGGCGAGCGGTGGGAGCTGCTGAGCAATACCTTCAAGCCCTATCCATGCGGCATCGTGATCCATCCGATCATCGACGCGTGCCTGAAACTGCGCGCCGACCACGCGCCGGATCCAGAACGGATCGCCAGCGTGTCGATCCAGGCGTCGCCCGGCGCGATGAAGCTATGTAACAACCGTAACCCGAAGGACGAAATGCAGGCCCATGTCAGCTTGCACCATTGGACCGCGCTGGCCTTCATCCGAGGCACCGCGCGCATCCAGGACATGGACACCGAAACCGCGGTCAGAGATCCCGCTCTGATGGCGTTCCAGGACAAGGTGAACGCCACGCTGAACCCCGCGATCGCCGCCGATCAGACGGAGGTCACGATCGCCATGACCGATGGCACGACACATACGTGCCGGATCGAGCATGGCATCGGCAGCAGACTCAATCCGATGTCAGATACCGATCTGGAACAGAAATTCGCGGGCCTCGCCGAACCTGTCGTTGGTGCTGCCCGTTCCAAGGAGCTGATCGCACGGACCTGGTCGATCGCGGATACGCCCGACGCCGGCGAACTTTCGCGGGCAGCCGCATGACGCAGGACACTTTCGATTACATTGTGACCGGCGCCGGCTCGGCGGGCTGCGCGATCGCCGCGCGCTTGTCAGAACAAGGCAAGTACCGCGTGTTACTACTGGAGGCGGGACCGCGTGATACAAATCCGTGGATCCACATCCCGTTGGGTTTCGCGCGGACCTATGTCAACCCGACCATAAACTGGAAGTTCGAGACCCAACCGCAACCGCAATTAAAAAACCGCCAGCTTTATTTGCCGCGCGGCAAGACGCTGGGTGGCTCCAGTTCGATCAACGGCATGGTTTATATCCGTGGCAACCACGCCGATTATGACGAGTGGCGGCAGCGCGGTTGCGAAGGCTGGGACTGGGATTCCGTGCTGCCTTACTTCAGGAAAGCCGAAAATCAGGCGCGAGGCGAAGATGAATTCCATGGCGTCGGCGGGCCGTTGCACGTGTCCGATCAGCCATCGAAGTTCGAACTCGCCGAGGCGGCGCTCGCTGCCTGCGAGCAGGCGGGCATTCCGCGAAACCCGGATTTTAACGGCGCCCAGCAGGAAGGGTGCGGATATTACCAGACGACAACCAACCGGCGGCGGCGCTGGAGCACGGCGAAAGCCTATCTGGAACCCGCCCGCGGACGGGCGAACCTGGAAATCCGCACCGGGGCCCATGCGACCAAGGTACTGATAGAAAACGAACGCGCCATTGGCGTCGAATATCATACGGCCCAGGGCAGGCGTACCGTGTTGGCACGGCGGGAAGTCGTGGTGTCCGGCGGAGCCTATGGGTCGCCGCAACTCCTGCAACTCTCCGGCCTGGGTCCCGCTGGCCATTTGCAGGACATGGGCATCCCGGTGGTGAAGGATATCCCCGCGGTTGGGTCGAATCTGCATGACCATTTCAATACGACGCTCAGCTGGCGCTGTGCCAAAGCGATCACTCTGAACGATCTGGAGAACTCGTGGCCGAAGAAAATCAGCGCGGCGATTCGGTATGCATTGTTTCGAACCGGCCCGATGGCGAGTAATGGCGTCCATGCCGGACTTTTCACCCGATCCGATCCGAGATTGGAACGGCCAGATTTGCAGATCAATATTTTCGAATGGAGCACGTTGGAGCGCAGCTCGACGCGCGTGAAACCTCACCCATTTTCCGGCTTTACGTTAATGCCGGTGCATCTTCGCCCTGACGGCCGCGGGACGGTGCGGCTGAACAGTCCAGACCCGTTGGCTCCGCCCGCCGTGCTGTTCGACTATCTGCGCACCGACTACGATACAAGGGCACTGCTGAGCGCCATTCGTTTGTGCCGGACCATCGTCGCGCAACCGGCGCTGCGGGATTACGCGATGGACGAAATCTCACCAGGAGTGACGACGGAGTCCGACGACGCCATGGTTGAGTATATTCGTCAGACAGGCGTCTCGAACCAGCATCCCACCAGTTCTTGCGCGATGGGGCACGGGCCGAACACCGTGGTCGATCCAAGACTGCGCGTGCATGGGATCGGTGGATTGCGCGTCGCCGATGCCTCCATCATGCCGGTCGTCGTGGGAGGCAATACGAATGCGCCAACCATCATGATCGGCGAAAAATGCGCTTCCATGATGCTGGAAGACGCGGCGTGACGACGAAAGGGATTTAGCATGGCTGACGAATTCGATTTCATCGTGACCGGGGCCGGGTCGGCGGGCTGTGTCCTGGCCAATCGGCTGTCTGAAAACGGCAAACACAAAGTACTACTGTTGGAGGCGGGCGGTAAGGACTCCAGCTTCTGGATTCACGTCCCCATGGGCTACGCCAAGACGTTCGTCGATCCGAAGGTGAACTGGATGTTCGAAAGCGAGCCCGAAGCACGTTTGAACAATCGCACCATGTATCAACCGCGCGGCAAAGTACTGGGCGGCACAAGTTCCATCAACGGCATGATCTACATGCGAGGCCACGCCGCCGACTACGACCAATGGCGGCAACTCGGCAACGAGGGCTGGGACTACGAATCGATTCTGCCCTATTTTCGTAAGGCCGAGGACAACGAACGCGGCGCCAACGATTTTCACGGCGCGGGCGGGCCGTTGCGGGTGTCGAACCAGCCGTATGAGTGGGAGATCGGCAAGGCTTTGCTGGAAGCCTGTAAGCAGGCGGGCATCCCGGAAAACCCCGATTTCAATGGCGCGACCCAGGAAGGTTGTGGCTATTACCAGACCACCACCAACAATAAGCGGCGCTGGAGCACCGCCGCCGCCTATCTCAACCCGGCGCGCGGGCGGGCCAATCTGTCGATCGAGACCCGGGCCCATGCGACAAAGGTGCTGATTGAGAATGGCCGCGCGATGGGGGTCGAATACCGAACGCCGGGCGACGTGAAAACAGCGCGCGCGCGTGGTGAGGTGATCGTATCCGGCGGCGCGTTCGGCTCCCCGCATTTGCTACAACTATCAGGCGTTGGACCAGGCGCGCATTTGCGGGAAATCGGGATCGAGGTCGTGCATGACATGCCGGGCGTCGGGTCCAACCTCCAGGACCATTTCAATACGTTCTGTACCTACAAGATTTCCAGGAACCTGTCGCTGAATTCCCTGCAATACAGCTTCGTCGACAGGATGGTCGCGGGCGCGCGATATGTGCTGTTGCGCAATGGACCAATGACCGGCAACGGTCTTTATGTCGGCGCGCTGGTGCGCACCGATCCACGCTTCGAACGGCCGGATCTGCAAATGAATATCTCTTGCTGGAGCACGATCGACCGCAACCGCGACGGTATCATCTCGCACCCGCATCCCGGCATCTCGATCAGCCCGGTGCATCTGCGGCCCGAGGCGCGCGGCACGGTGCGGCTTGGAACCAACGATCCGTTCGCGCCCCCGAAAATTCATTTCGACTTCATGAAGTCCGATTACGACATGCAGGTGATGCTGTACGGCATCCGTCTGGCCCGGCAGATCGTGCGCCAGCAGGCGATGCAGAAACTGATCGTCGAGGAAACCGCGCCAGGCGTCACGGTACGTACCGATGAGGAGATGATCGCGGACACGCGTGAGCGCGGCATTTCCAACCTGCATCCGGTCGGAACCTGTGGCATGGGACAAGGACCGATGGCGGTCGTCGATCCCAGGCTCAAGGTACACGGCCTGCGTGGCCTGCGGGTCGTCGATGCCTCGATCATGCCGGTCATCATCGCCGGTAACACCAACGCGCCCACCATCATGATCGCGGAAAAAGCGTCGGATATGATCTTACAAGATGCGCGAGCCGCGTAGGGAAAGGACAAGGTCCATGGAACTTGGGATTCATCTGCCGCACATCGGCCGCAAGGCCAGCCCGGAGAACATCCGCCAGTGCGCGGTGCAGGCGGAACAACTCGGACTCGCCGACGTTTGGGTCAGCGAACATATCATCGTCCCGAAATCCGGCGGGTATCCCCCGTCGCCTAATTTCTGGGATCCGGTCCTGACTCTGACCTGGGCCGCCGCCTGCACGGAACGCGTTCGCCTGGGCACTTCGGTGCTGGTACTGCCGCTGCGGCATCCGTTGCCGTTGGCGAAAGAACTGGCGACGTTACAAAACCTTTCCAAAGGGCGCCTGATCCTCGGCGGTGGCGTCGGCTGGCTGGAAGCGGAGTTCGACGCCCTGGGCGTGCCATTCAAGGAGCGTGGACGGCGCATGGACGAAGGCATCGCCATGATGAAGGCCGTTTGGACGCAGGACCCGGTCACCTTCCCCTCGAAATATATTCCGTCGGTCATCGAAGACATGCGGTCTCAGCCGCAACCGGTGAAACCGATCCCGATCTGGATCGGTGGATCGTCCGATGCCGCGATCGCCCGAGCGTTACGGCTGGACGGATGGCACGGCAGCCGGGTCCGGCCAGACGCGGCGGCGGATTTCGTGAAGCGGTTCCGGGCGGTACGGCCGGGAGCCGATTTCACGATCTCCATTCGTATCAACATCAATGAAACCAATGTCGACGAGACGCGTTCGGCGCTGGCGGCCTACAAGGCCGCGGGCATCCAACACGTGATGGCGGCGCCGGAGGATCGTGAGATCGCCGTGTACTTGAAAACGGTGGAGCGGTTCGTAAAGGCAGGCGAAGGCTTGTAGGACCGTCCCTCTCGGCAGGGCCGTCAAATAACCGCGGCGTCTTTCAGCCTTCGCAGTTCCGCCTCATCGAGTCCCAACAGTCCACGATAAATCTCGTCGTTGTGGGCGCCGAGTTCGGAGCCCAGAAAGTTCACTTTACCAGGCGTGGCACTCAATTTCGGAACGAGGTTGGGAACGGCCAGTTCGCCCACCCTCGGATCGTTCATTCGCAAGATATTTTCTCGCGCCGCGTAATGCGGATCTTCAAAGATTTCGTCGATCGCATAAACCGGGCCGCAGGGCACCTGCGACGCTTCGCACATCTTCAGCAGATCGGCGCGATCGAATCCCCCGGTCCAGGCCGCGACTGTTTCGTCAACGATAGCGCGATCCCGCTCGCGCGCGGCGAGCGTGCCCCAGCTTGCTTCGTCCGCGAGATCGGCTCGACCCATCGCCTCCGCCAGACGCGCAAAAATCTTGTCATTCGTGCAGGCGATGGCGATCCAACGGTTATCCTTGGTCGGGTAATGGCTGTGTGGAACGACGTTGACCGTTCCAGGCCCCATGCGTTGCCGGATATAGCCTTTGTATTGAAACGCGGGGGCCAACTCGTCCAGGATTCGAAAGATTGGTTCGTAGAGACCGATATCGATGAACTGCCCCTCACCGGTTTTTTGCCGTGCTTGCAACGCCAGTAGCGTGCCAAGCGCGCCGTAAAGTCCGGCCATGTAATCGGGGATGGTCGCGGAGCCTGGCGTCACCGGTGCCCGGTCCGGATACCCCGCCAAGAACGACAACCCGCCGAATGCATTCCCGATCCGTCCAAATCCTGGGCGGTCCTTGTACGGGCCGGTCTGACCGTATCCGGAAATCCGCACCATGATCAGCCGCGGATTGACCGCGTGCAGCACGTCCCACCCCAACCCCCAGCGCTCCATCGTGCCGGGTTGGAAGTTTTCGATCAGAACATCGGATTGTTCGACCAACCGCTTGATCAGCACGACCCCGTCGGGTTTGCGCAGATCGAGCGTGATGCATTTCTTATTGCGTGATTCCGACAACCAGGGCAGCGAGTCCCCGCAGTCGGTCATTGTTCCAAAACGCCTTGTCGCGTCGCCAACTCCCGGCAGTTCGACTTTTATGACGTCGGCGCCAAACTCCGCGAGTTGTGTCGCGGCGAAGGGTCCCGCGAGAAAGGATGCGACATCCAGAACCCGGCAACCCTGAAGGGCCTGTACGTCGAACATCAATGGGCTCCTCGCGCGACGACCTGACGCGCGCGTTGAACGATGGGGTAATCAATGAATTGGCCATCCAATTGGATCGAAGCGAGACCTTTGGCCTCCGCCTCATCGAATGCCGCGATCACACGCCGAGCCCATGACAGTTGTTGATCGGACGGCGAGAAGGCGGCATTGGTGACGGCGATCTGATCGGGATGGATGCACATTTTGCCCTGGAACCCCAACGCGGCGGCCCGTTCCGCGGAGGCGGAAAATCCCTCGGCGTCGCGCAGGTCGACCCAGACGGTGTCGAGGGGTGGTTCAATTCCGGCGGCTCGTGATGCCATGACGACAGCGGATCGCGCCGGTAGCAATTCCTGTTCGTCACGGGACCAGGCCATGCCGAGGTCGAGCGTATAGTCTCCAGCCCCGAACGCCAACCGTTTGGCGCGCGATCCCGATGCGGCGATCGTTCCGATATCCCGCATGCCCAATGCGGTTTCGATGATGGGAACGAGGTCGATCACGCCGTCTGGAAGGCCGCGGTCGCGTTCCAGATTCGATAAAACCCAGCCAACGGAGCGCAATTGATCCGCGGTCTCGACCTTCGGAAGAATGATTCCATCCAGACCCGGCCGCGCGACCGCGACAAGATCGGCATAACACCATTCCGTTGAGTATGCGTTCACCCGGACATAAAGCTTCCCGTGTCTGGGTCGCCGGAACGCATTAACCACCAGATCGCGGGTCGCGGGCTTTTCGCTGATGGCGACCGCGTCCTCCAGATCCAGGATGACCGCGTCGGCCGGGATGGTCAGCGCCTTTTCCACTCTGCGCGCATGGTTTCCCGGGGCGAACAAAAAACTTCGGAGCGCCATCAGTTCGCCTCTTCGACACGTTGCGCCGTTGTCAGCACGTTTGGCGGGTGCCGGAGAATGTCGTCAGGTGTCATCGCAACCCGCCATTTTCAGCCACGCGCCGGACAATCCGGAACGGAAGCGCCGTAGTTAAACCGGGCGCCTCGCCCCTACTCTTGCGGATAGCGCCAGGGCTTGTCCGGCTGCTTCGCGGTCTCATCGATCGTCCATTGGGGCAACGACAGGCCGTCGGATACGTCCGAGAACACCATCCGCACACGCGTCCCGATCCCCACCGATTTTACCACGTCCGGAGGCGCGAACTCGCCGTTGGGCAAGGTTAGGTTGGCGGCGACACGCAGCGCGTCATCCTGGGTGGGTGCACCTTGTTGCGTGTCCAGTTGCACCAGCAACACCATATACGGCGTCTTCGCCCGGAACGCCGGCTGAATGGCGTGATGCACTTCCAGGTAGGAGTAAACCTCGCCCTTCCCCTCGACCGGTGCCCATGTCGCGTTCCCGCTGGCGCAGAATGGGCAGGCCGTTGTCGGCGGGTATCGCAGCAGCGCGCAGTCGTCGCATTTCTGCAGATGAAACTTGTGCTCGGCGCAATGTTTGAAATAGCCGAGATTCTCACCGTCGAGGTCGTCGATCGACAGCGCCATTCCCATATAGTCGCCTCTGATGGCCATTGCCTTATCCTCCCTTAGAAGCCGCGCCGCATGACCATGGCCGATCCCGTCGCCGGGTTGGCCCACCCGAGATTGGCGGTGACTTCAACATCTTTCACCGCGCGGCAGCCACCCTCGCGGTGGTCGTGGGTATGCACCCGTTTGCCGTCCGGTCCCATCGGACACGAGTCATCGACGTCACCCCGCAGTTGGCGCACATTTTCGATGACCATGTTCATGCCGTGCGTATAAGCCTCGCACAAATGGCCGCCGGAGGTGTTCTGCGGCCGCCTGCCGCCCAGGCGCGTGATGCCGGAGGAAACGTACTCGCCACCTTCGCCCTTCTTGCAGAAGCCGTAATCTTCCAACTGCAACATCGAGGTGAAAGTGAACGCGTCGTAGGCGCCGACCGCGTCGATGTCCTCAGGCCCGACGCCGGCGTTCGGCCACAGGATGTCCTTCGCGTAATATCCGGCGACGCGAGAGATCGGGCCATGCTGATAGTGCATATCCAGACGCGGTTTGCTGCAACGTCCGACGATGCCGCGGATCAGCGGAGATTTATGGCGGAGATCTTTCGCGCGGTCAGCGCGGGTCACGATGATCGCCGTGCCGTTGTCCGTCTCCACGCAGCAATCCAGCAGATGCAGCGGCTTGCAGATGATCCGGCTGCTCAGAACTTCGTCCACGGTGAAGCGCTTCTTGTAATAGGCTTTGGGGTTGTTCGACGCGTGTTCGGAGTGCACGACCTTCACCATCGCCACCTGCTCGGGCTTCGTGCCATATTCATACATGTGACGCATGAAGGTTGGCGCGAAATTCTGACCCGCGCTCTGCCAGCCATAGGCACGATTGTGCAGCATATCGCCATTCACCGGCGCGGCGGATCGGGCGCCGGTCCCACCGATGCGGACCTGAGAAAATCCGTTCATCGCCCGGAATATCGCGACACAATTGCACAATCCGGCTTCCATGACGCCGATGGCGATGCCAATCAGCGCCTCGGTCGAGGAACCGCCGCCCATGCAATCCATGTAGAAATTCAGCCGCGCTCCGATGTCGCCCGCCATGAACGTCGACGGTGTCGAGTCATTACCCGAATACGACAGCATTCCATCGATATCGGAGGGCTTCAGGCCGGCGTCCGCGATCGCGTTGCGCAACGCCCAGGTGCCGAGGGCGCGCGTGGTTTTGCCGGAGCCCCGGGTATAGGTGGTCTCACCCACCCCAACGATGGCATATTTGTCGCGCAAATACTTGGGTGTGGATACATCGGTATCGGCGGGTAGTGGCATGTCCGTTCTCCCCTTCGTTCTGTCCGTCTCGGAACAGGCTGGCCCCGGGAGGCCCGCCCGTCAATCTCCGGCGCACACCCCTGTAGAGCGCGCGGTTGTTGTCCGCTGTTTGTAGCGCGTGAGTTGTCCGCATTATTCGCGATCTGTTCTGGAGATCGCGAATGCGCCGGCACCTTTGTCCTGTGGGAGGCACACGTGAGGCGTTTCCTGGAGGCGCTCGACCGCCATAAGAAAGGTCATCTGACCGCCGAGGAAGCGGACGAATTGCTGGGTCTGTCCGCCCGCCACTTCCGCCGCCAGCGCGTCCGTTAAGAGACCGAAGGTATCGACGGTCTGCGCGACAAACGGCTCGGCCGTGTTTCGAACCGCCGGGCTCCGGAGAGCGAGCTGGAACGGATGCGGCGTTTGTACGGCGAGGGATACAAGGACTTCACGGTCAAACACTTTCACGAGGAACTGCGCCGCCATCACGACTACACCCTGGACTACACGGTCACGCGCCTGACGTTGCAGAGGTCGGGCGATGTGAAGGCCGGGGCCGGATGGAGCGCGTGTTCCTGACGTTGCAACAGCGGCTTGTGCCGGTGTTGCGCCGTGCCGGTGTCCTGACGACGGCGGCCGCGAATGATTATCTGCGCGAGATTTATGTTCCCGGGCATAACGCGCGGTTCGGCAAGGAGGCGGCGGAACCGGGCAGCGCGTTCGTATCCCGTGCCGGTATCGCCTTGGCCGAAGTGTTGTGCGTTCAGGAGGATCGTCAGGTCGGGCGGGACAATTGCGTGTCCTGGTCAGGCCGGTCACTGCAAATCCCGGAGCAGCGGCACCGCCGTCATTACGTGAAGGCGGTGGTGTGCGTGCATGAATACCCCGATGGACGGCTGGCGATCTTCGACGGACCGCGCTGTCTTGTCCGCTTCGATGCCGAAGGAGTTCCGATCGATGAACCAACGCCCGCCGCGTGAGCCGGTCCGCCAGGTTGTCCTGAGCCTGGCAAGGCTGGCCGTCGAGGACAGGCGGACAACTCACGCGCTTCCAAAGGCGGACATCTTTACGCGTCACCGACAGCCGCGATGTCGAAATTTACCGCGCGCTCGGGAGCTGGAGTCGATTGGGGCTTGTCTGGCGAGGCGTGGTGGGCTACTTCCCCGCCCCTGGATGCGCCCGTAGCTCAATTGGATAGAGCACCAGACTACGAATCTGGGGGTTGGAAGTTCGAGTCTTTCCGGGCGCGCCAGTTTCGACGGCAATCGCGACACCATTCGCCAGATTTGATCTGACCGCCCTACCGCCCGAACCCCTGCCCTCCGTCCACCTGCGCGACCTGCGCGGTGCCAGTTCACCGGCCGCAAGGCGAAGAACAGCGGAACACGCGCCACTTCGTGGGACGGCCTGACCGGCCCCGCCTGTTCAGGCCGTCGGGGCAACATTCTGCTTGCGCCAAACCTCGGATTGTTGGGGGCGGGTCGGCAGCAGCCGATTGACTCCGCCTCTTCCGTACGCACTCTGGCGCCACCGCCACTGGCACCGCCTGGCGGCACGAAGGAGAACACGATGCGTCTGGCTTTTTTGTTGCTGATCGCGATGATGTCGCTGGCCGCCACGGGCGCGCCGGCCCAACAAACCGGCGGTATTCTGCGTGTGACGCACCGTGATAGTCCGGCCAGCATGTCGATCCATGAGGAAGGCACCAACTCGGTCATCACGCCGATGATGGCTGTCTTCAACAACCTGGTGATCTACGACCAGCACGTGAAGCAAAACAGCCTGACCTCGATCGTCCCCGAACTGGCCACGTCCTGGTCCTGGAACGAGGACCAGACGCGGCTGACCTTCAAACTGCGGGATGGCGTCAAATGGCATGATGGCCAGCCGTTTACCGCCAAGGACGTGGAATGCACCTGGAACAAGCTGACGGGCAAATCGGCCGATAAGTTCCGGTTGAATTTCCGCGCGTCCTGGTACGCGAATCTGGCCGAGGTCACTCCGTCCGGGGATTTTGAGGTCACGTTTCATCTGAAACGGCCGCAGCCGGCGTTCCTCGCGCTGCTCGCGGCCGGCTATTCGGTGGTCTATCCCTGCCATGTGCCGTCCAATACGATGCGCACGCGGCCCATCGGCACGGGACCTTTCAAACTGACCGAGTTCAAGGCAAACGATTCGATCCGGTTCACGCGCAATCCGGATTACTGGAAGCCGGGCCTGCCGTATCTGGATGGCATCGAATATACGATCATCCCTAACCGCTCGACCGCCATCCTGGCCTTTGCCGCCAACAAATTCGACGTGACCTTTCCATTCGAGATCACGATCCCACTGGTGAAGGACGTAATGGCCCAGGCGCCTCAGGCGATCTGCGAGGTCGCGTCCGCCAATGTCAGCACCAACCTGCTGGTGAACAACGAGAAACCACCCTTCGATAATCCCGCCATTCGCCGCGCCATGGCCTTGACGCTGGATCGTGCCGCGTTCATCGACATTTTGTCCGAAGGCAAGAACGATGCGGGTGGGGCGATGCTGCCACCGCCTGAAGGCATCTGGGGTATGCCGTCCGAAATGCTACGCACGCTGCCGGGGTACGGCGCCGATGTGGAACAGAACCGGGAAGCGGGGCGGCGGATCATGCGCGAGCTTGGCTACGGCCCGGACAAGCGGCTGGCGATCAAGGTCTCGACCCGGAACATAGGACCCTACAAGGATCCGGCGGTGGTGCTGATCGACCAATTGAAGCAGGTGTATATCGACGGCGAGCTGGAGGTCATCGACACCTCCATTTGGTTTCCGAAAGTCACGCGAAAAGACTTCGCCGTCGCGCTGAACCTGACCGGCAGTGCCGTTGACGATCCGGATCAGCAATTTTTCGAAAACTATGCCTGCGGTGCGACACGGAATTACAACGGGTACTGTAACAAGGAAATCGACGCGCTGATCGCCCGCCAATCCGCCGAGCTCGATCAGGACAAGCGCCGGCGGATGGTGTGGGAGATCGACCGGCGGCTACAGGAGGACGTGGCACGGCCGATCATTTTCCACGGAAGATCGGCGACGTGCTGGCACCCGCGGGTGAAGAATATCACGATCATGATCAACAGCCTCTATAACGGCTGGCGGTTCGACGATGTTTGGCTGGCTAAGGAGTAGGGGGCTCGCCGGAGCAGTTGATGATCAGGAGCGCCTCAGATGGGCAGGGTCTTACGCTGGGAATCCGCGCAAACTCTATAATTTCCACGCGATTTCTGCATGGAAGGGCTCACGATGGCGGTTACCAGCTTTGATATGGACGAAAAGACGGTCGCGCTGATTGAGCGGCTACGCGGGGCCTTCGGGGTCAAGACCAACGCCGCGGTGATCCGCAAAGCTCTGGCGTTGGCAAATGTTGCCAGCCGCCATACCGACGTCGACGGCTCCATCACCATCGCCGCGACCGAAGATGGCAAGCCTGCCGTGAAGGTCTTGCTTGCCGGCTGACCCGGTGGCGTTGAATTCGGTGGAAAAGGTCAGCCTCGACACGGCGGCGGCGCGAGACATTGGGCCGGTCGCCGAACGGATCGCACTGCAAGACGCCGATCTCCCGCAATGGATGGCCCGGCGCATTGTCTGGACATTCATCGCTGGCAACCTGGCGACGCTGGCCGCGCTTGGCGCTCTGGCTTTGCTGGACCAAGTGAATATCGGTCGGCACCTGATTGCGCCAGGCGATCGCATCGTCAGTTATCAGGTGGTCATGGCATTGTTGGGGGCGACGACGGTGCCGATCGGGACGATCGCGGCCATCATCGCACGATATTTGTTCCCTGGGCGAACGCGCGAGGGGTAGCGGGATCCGTCCGGTCAGACCCGGAACACCCGCATCGTCTCGTCCCCGCGGTGGTTGATGGCCTTCACGGCTACTCGACCGGATCTTGGGGGAGGGAAAGGGCGGCTCTCGGTACGGTAGAGCTTGGCCCAGGCGTCGTCGTCGATGTCGACTCGGAGGGCGGCTTTCAGTTTCTCGAAAGGGTCTTCGCCGCCAAGCAAACAGGCGTGGCGGACGAAGAAACTTTCGCTGTCTTAATCGTTGTCGAGACCAGCAGGCGATGCCATGATTTGCATCGCCTGAGGCGCGGTAGGTGCGCGGATTGCTCCGCGCCCAGGGGCGCCAATCACCCCGCCTGCGCCCCCCGGACCAACCCACCCGGCAGAGCCCCGGTCGCCACTCCATTCCGGTATGTCACCTGCCCCGCCTTCACCGTGGCCACATACCCGCGGGCCTTCTGCATCAACCGCCGCCCACCGGCCGGCAGATCGACGACCATCTCCGGCCGCTCCAGCCCCAAATTCGGGAAATCGATGACGTTGATATCAGCCTTCATCCCCGGCGCGATCACGCCTCGATCCAAAAGCCCGGCAAACGTCGCCGGCACCTTGGTCTGCCGCCGCACCAGATCGGGGATCGACATCCTCCCATCCTCGCGGTCCCGCCCCCAGTAGCTGAACAGGAACGTCGGGAACGACGCGTCGGAGATGAACGCGACATGTGCCCCACCATCGCTCAGCCCGGGAATGACATGCTGCTGGGCGTACATCGTCTTCACGGCTTCCATGTCGTAGTTCGCGTAATTCACGATGCACGCGAAGATGAAGTTCTTGCCGTCACCCTCGATCAGCAGGTCATACGCCACGTCTTCCGGCGTCCGCCCTTCGCGGGCGGCGATGGCGCTGATCGAGTCCTCGCGCGCGGGCGCGTAATTCAGCGGATCGGCGAAGCGGAACATCCGCGCGTAGCCAATGCGGGTGAGCAACGACCAGGTGTTGAACTCGGCCGGGTCCTCGGTGATGATTTTCGCCTTTACAGCGGGATCGCGCATCGCCGCGACGCGAGCTTCCAACGGCAGATGCGCGATCGAATGATAGGTTCGCGTGCCCGCGAAGGGGTTCTGACTGCCCGTCAACCCCAGCAGTGCCCCAATGGGCCTGGGCGGCGCGACACACCGAATATTCAACCCATCCGCCGCGGCTTTGCCGGACAGCGCCAGCAGGTCCTTCCACGCCTCGGTCCGGTCGTGCCGCTGGTTGATCGAGAACACCAACGGCCGCCCTGAGGCCTCCATGATCCGCCGCACCATCGCGAATTCCGTTGCCGGATCGGGGGTGTTCCAGTCCGAGGTCATTTCGATGAACCCGCCCCCCGCGTCCTTCATCCCCATCGCGATCCCCATCAACTCATTCTCCTGCGCTTTCAGCCCAGGATGGTGATCTCCGGCGAGGGTCTTGTGCGCGATGGTGCGGGACGTGGAGAAGCCAAACGCACCGGCACGGATCGCCTCGGCGGTGAGTTCCCGCATTCGGGCGATGTCTTCCTGGTTGGCGTCCTCCAACGCCATGGCACGGTCGCCCATGACATAAACCCGCATCGGCGCGTGCGGCAGCAGGGCGCAGAAATCGATGTCATGCTTGCGCCGTTCCAGGGCGGTCAGATATTCGCCGAAACTCTCCCAGGTCCAGTCGAGACCTTCGTTAAGGCAAGGCCCCGGCAGATCCTCGACCCCTTCCATGAGCGCGACGACCTTGTCCTGCGTGTCCTTGCGCACAGGCGCGAAGCCGACACCGCAATTGCCCATGACAACGGTGGTGACGCCGTGCCACGATGACGGGGCGAGGTGCGAATCCCACATCGCCTGGCCATCGTAATGGGTGTGGATGTCGATGAAGCCCGGAGTGACGGACATGCCCTTCGCGTCGACCTCCTCGGCGCCGGAGCCGGAGATCTCGCCGACCGCGGCAATCTTGCCGTCCTTAACGGCGACGTCGGCGACGAATGGGGTGCCGCCATTGCCATCCATGACGGTTCCGCCGCGGATGACGACATCGTATTCGTGGGCCATGAGTTGTTCCTACCGGTTGGATTTTTCGCAGTTTCCGCCAATTATCGGCGGCGGGCAAGTGTCAGACCCCGCTCGCTCCTGGCGGCGCCAGCGCAGGCCGATCCATGCGACCCATACAAAGCAAATGCCCTCGACGACATTGATCGCCAGCATCGGGCCGATCTGATCCGCCAGGAGCCCCACAAGCAATATTCCCAACGGCCCCATGCCGATACACACCGTTAACAATCCCATCAGCCGTGAGCGGATATGCGCGGGCGCATGCAACACGATCAGCGACGTTTGCATGTTGGCGAAAGCGGACTGACCGAATCCGCCCAGAGCAAGCAGCCCGCACGCAATCAAGAAGGCCGGCGCGAGCGGCATCAGGAAAACGCAGCCAGTCAGAATCAGCGATCCGCCGACCATCAGCACGCGTCCTGACAGTCGCGACTCGCTGCTGCTCAACCAGATGCCACCCGCGAACGAGCCTATCGATTCCGATGCGGCGAGGATGCCAATCAGAGTGGGCGATACCAAGAACACCTGCTGGCCAATCGGCGCGATGAGCGCGGAATAAGGAAACGCCAGGAGATTCATGGCGATGGTGACAGCCAGTACCCCCGCAATGGTTACATTTCCTCGTGCGAATCGAATCCCTTCCGCCAAATCCCTTGGCACCTGGCTGGCCAGGAACGCCCGGCTCAGCTGTTGATATCGGAGGCCGGTAACGAGGCTGGCTCCAATCGCGTAGACGCAGGCCGATACAATGAACGAGCCAGTGAGGCCCAGATGCTGATATGTCATCCCCGCCGCGATCGGTCCGATCAGCCGCGCCAACGAATTGGACATCGTATCCAACGCCAGCGCCCTTGATACCAGCGGCCCCTCGACGCATTCACCGACCATGCGTCGGCGGGTCGCCATCTCGGTCGACCAGACCATGCCGGTAACAAACGATGAAACCGCCAGATGCCAGGGCCGCACGACTCCAAGCAGCGCCAGCGCGGCGATGGCGATCGCTGATACGCAAGTCAGGATTTGGCCAATTTGCAGCACATGCTTGCGATTAACAGCCTCGGTCACCACGCCCGAAAACGCACCGAACAGCAGCATCGGCATGGTGCGAGCCGCGGTGACGACCGCGACCGCGAGACCCGACCCCGTCGCGTCCAGCGTGAACAGGGCCGCCGACAGCAGCTCAAACCACCGCATGGTGTTGGCGCAGCCACCGATGGCCCATAGGCGCAGGAACGCGGGCGTGCCAACCAACACACGCAGACCGGACACAGCTTGCGGTGGATCGGTCATCGCGCCGCGGCGCACGCCCATGACCACGTGTTCTTACACTTGGCCAGCACGGGCAATGTTCGCCGATCCCCCGGCGCAGCGCCCGCACGCGGCCGGCACCAGCAGGTTAACCGAAAGCGCCACGCCGGCGCCATCAGCGCGGCATCTGCTCCAGCAGCCTTCCGAGGCCGGGCATCGGATCGTTAAGGTTCATTATGCCAAGCACGCCCCATAACGCGGCCTGATTGGTGGTGATCACCGGCTTGCCAAACACGCGTTCCCATTCAGCGATCCAAGGCATGGTCGGGAAATTGCCGCCCGGGACAACCAGAATTTCGATCTTTGGGGTATCGACGCGACATAATGCCTCGAACGCCGTGCTGGCATCCAACTTGCTGATCGCGTAGGCGTCTGTGGCGCCGAAACCCTCCATCCCCACGACCTGGAGGCCATATTTCGTTTCATAATATCGCTTCGCGTTTTCGATGACCTGAGTGGAATAAGGCGTGACGATCCCGATCCGTTTGGCGCCAAAAGCGCGTATCGCCTGCCCTATCGCCCTCGCCGAGGTCATCCCCGGCACGCCGGCATTCTGGGACATCCAAGCCTCAACCTTCGCGTCGTAACCATCATCGAACAGGCTGGCTGAGGTCTGCGCGAGCGCCACTGCCTCCACCCTCGCGTCGCCCAAGAGTTTGGACTGGCGCATGACGTCGTCATCCAGGCTGGGCGTAAAGGGTGTGCCGCTACCCTTGCCGCATCGGCCAACGTGGAACTGAAGCGTGGCTGGGAGATGACGCGTGTATTCAATCTCGACCGTGGTGTTTGTGGACGGGATCAGCACACCAAAGTGCCGCCGATGAATCTGGATCATGTTTTCCGCACTTTCCCCGCATGGAACCGCCCGAAGGCGTCGCACCTCTGGGCAGTGAAAACAAGCCAGTGCCAGAAAACCGTCGACGGCTTCCGGCCCCGGGCCAGTGCCTCAATGGGCCATCAGCACCGGCAAAGGCGCGTTTTCCAGCACAGCCCGCGTAAAACCACCAAACACCGCCTCCCGCAGCCTTGTGTGGCCGTAACCGCCCATCACCAGCAACCCACATCCAGCCTGCTCCGCCGCGTCCAGCAACACCTCGACCGGAAGGCGGCTGTGTTCACCTAACGCCTGGATCGTGACGTTCGGGTTATGCCAGCGCAGCGCTTTGGCCAGACGAAGATGCGATTTACCGTCATCGTCATTTTCCAGGACAGTGAAAATGGTCACATGCCGGGCCACGCGGATAAATGGCATCGCCGCGCGCACGGCGCCGGCCGCCTCCCGCGTATCCTTCCAGGCGATCCCCACGACGCCGCCATCCACCGGCGTCAGCATTTCCCGAGACGGCGCGACCAGCACCGGCTTTCCGGTGTCCATCAGCGCCGCCTCCATCAACACATAATCCGGCCCCCACCGATCGGAGCCGCGCCCCACGACGATCAGATCGGAAACACGCCCGTGTTCGGCGAGCCAATCGGCCTCCATGCCAATCTCACTTACCCACTCGGCCGTCATCCCCTTCTCCCGGGGCAGATCGCCGATGGCGATCGTGTTTTCCCGGCAGAACGCATGCCAGCTATCCGATGCGGCTTTTTCCCGCGCATCGGCGTCGGCTTCCATGCGGTCGATCATGGTGTCGATGCCGGAAGCCATACCGCCGTCGCTGGCCGCCAGGGACGCGATATCGCGGCGCACATCGGGCCGGACATGCAATGCGACGAAGTGAGATTCGAACGCCCGCCCAACGGTCAGCGCCACGGTGAACACGTGCCGGTCGGCGGGGGCACCGCTCACAGGCAGCAAAACGACTTTGGTCATGGAGATCCCTACTGGTGGTTCAGTGTCCCCTCGACTCAGCCCCATCATTTTGTTGTGGCCTCAATGTGGGAGCGTGAAGGCTCTGTGTCCAGAACCGGATGCGATCGGCCCCGGAACTCGATGGCGTCAGGCACTCGCGCTGTTGGAGCAGCATGGCCCGGCCGAGGGATAAAGGATGCCCGTTGATTATCGATTCCCTATTCGACTCGGATCGCCTAGGGTCTGAACACCATGCTGCTCATCGATCCAGGCCGGACCGTCGCGTCTCTCCGTTCCGACGCGGCACCTTCCCCATACTTTCCCAGGATATTCCGCGGCGACCCGCTGGAGGCTGGCTTCTTTCTTACCCGCGCCGCGAACCTGGAGACGCTCGTACCGCTCCTGCTCACCGAGCTTCGTCTTCTCGGCACGATCCAGCGACTCAGCCCGTCTCTGCCCGTTTTGGTCTTGCAAGAGGCCGCCCGCGCGGTGGCACGCGGGCTGATCCAGGTCGGTGTTTCCCTTCCAAATGAAGCCATCCTGATATTTCGGCATGACGACGCCGTGGCGCGACGCGACGATGGATCGGTCCGGTTCCCCGGATTGGTGGTAGCGTCGGCGTTCATGGCCCGCTGCCTCGGGAACCCGGTATCAAGAACGGCCGTGGACGCCACCCTGAAACACCCAAGGGGAGCGCGCCATCAACTGCCCAACGGGGCGGATTCACTGGCCGCCTGGCTTGCCAGTTTGCTGCTGCGTAGGGAACTCGGCCTTTTCCCGGCCAACGGAGACAAAGGCGGGTTGCGGCTCGCCTGGATCGACCACCAAGGGACGTCGACAATCACCGTGCCGCCAGAACCGCCACCGCCACCGCCTTCAGTTGTAGCTCAGATCATTCAGGCCGTGGAAAACGCATTGGCCGATTTGCCGGCGGACATTTCCGCGCAGGCGCAAACCTTGATCGACGCGGCCGAGGCCGGGGTTGCGTTCTGTGAGGAATGCGCACGGGCGGCGGCGGACTCGACCGATGCCTGACATCGCTCGTGCCGAAGACATCCGTCGCGATGCCACTGCGAAACAACGCGCGATCGACTGTCTGTGGCAGCTCGGCGGCCGGACTGACCAACCCCGCCGGGCCAATCTCTATGCCATCCTGGACGCGGCCCGCGACCCCGGAATTTACCAGGGATTGCGGCGCTTGCAGACGTCCGAACAAGTGATCGGCCTTTATCAAGGCCCGACCGCCCGCGAACTCGCCGGAGTCGCTCCCTATCTGATATCCCTGGGCGCCTCGAACGCCGTCTTCGACTGGATCTGGACGAACGGCTGGGGCGGCTCCTGGGGGATTTTCTTCTGGTCGCTGGTGTCGATCGACACCCTGCGCGCGCACTTCCGGCGCCTGACGATGGTCCGGGGACCTGACGGGAAGCGAATGCTGTTTCGTTATTACGACCCGCGAGTACTGCGCGTCTTCATGCCAGGCTGCGACGCGGGTCAGATCAAAGAGTTGTTCGGTCCGGTCACCCGATTCCACTATGAAGACGAAGACGGCACCGCCATCCTGACCGCGCGCGCCCAGGGCGACCGGGTGCTCACGACCGCGACGCCTTTGACCGGCTGAAAAGCTCAAAGTAGCTAACCGTCGGTCCGCGGGTCGCCGTGGCGCATATGCCGCATTTCGATGAGTTGCCAGATCAGCAGGATCGGCACGCCTACCACGATATCCCGTCCGCGCCGCACCAGGGAAACACCCAATGACACATCCGGTGGAACGCCGAAAACCACGCCGAGACCGGCATAGCCTGCCTCCTGCACCCCCGCGTTCACAGGCACGAGGAAGGCGACTGCCGCCGCGGCACTCAACAGCGCCTCGATCGCCAGCGCGTCGTTGAAATCGAGCGGCACGCCCAGGGCGTGAAAACCGATCCAGCCGGCGACGCCGGTGCAGATCCAGCCAAGCAAATGAACGAAAAACCCGAGAGCGAGACGGCCGGCATGGCCATATATCAGGCCGAGCTCGGCCCGCAGAACCTCGACCCGCTCTTTAGCGTCCTGGAAGCGGCTGCCCGCGATACGGACACCCAGTTTGGCGAAGACGGTGCTGACACCGCGCTGCAACCAGATGAATGCGACGCACGCGATCACGGCAAGGCCGATCCCCACCTCAACCGGACCGGCGATGTTCGACCCGGGCGCGCGCAAGACCAAAATCGTCAGGCCGATGCAGGCGAAAGCAATTTGCGCCAGGAACTCGGCCGTCACATCGACAACGGTCGAGGCCGTGGCAGTGTGCCACTCGACCCCATGTAGCGTGACCGCGCGCGCGCCGAAGATAAAACCGCCGACCTGGGAAAACGGCAGACAGTTGGCGGCTGCGTCACGTACCATTCGACCCCAGATTGGCAGGCAGCAAACCGGGAACCCCAAGGGTGGCAGGATCGAGCGCCGCCAGCGACGGGCAGGCATGATCTCATACCAGGCAAGGCCGAGGACCACGAACAGCACGATCTGCCATCCAACGATCAACGCGAACTCCGGCCACCCGATGCGGCTGACAGCCGACGCGACATTCCCCACACCGAACCAGGCAACCAGCACGACGCCGATCAGCACACCGAAAAGCGCCAGTATGTATGAGATATGCTTCATCGCCGCCGCTTCTGCCCGCCTACAAGGGGGTGGACAAGGGGGACCCTGTTCGCTCCGCTTCCCCGCAACGGGGTGGATCGTCTATGGACTCGCGCATGACAACGCTCATCACAGGCGCCACCGGCTTCGTCGGCTCCGCCGTCGCCCGCGTTCTGGCACGCCGGGGCCACGCGCTCCGGTTGCTCGCGCGGCCTTCCAGCGACCGTAGGAACCTGGAGGGACTCGACGCGGAGATCGTGACGGGCGACCTGACCGATCCCGCCTCGCTTGCTCGCGCCGCCGCGGGCTGCCGCTATGTCGTACATGTCGCCGCCGATTACCGAATCTGGGTGCCCGACCCGGCCGAAATGATGCGAGCCAATGTCGATGGCGCGGTGGCCATGATCCGTGCCGCCGCGGACGCTGGCGCCGAACGCATCGTGCACTGCAGCTCCGTCGCCGCACTCGGCCAGATCGGCGACGGCACCCTCGCCGACGAGGCGACACCCACCAATGAAGCGGATTTCGTTGGTATCTATAAACGTTCGAAATATCGGGCGGAACGCGCGGTGTTGGAGTTAGCCGCGCGGGAAGCGCTGCCGGTGGTCGTGGTCAATCCCGCCGCGCCCATCGGGCCACGCGATATCAAACCAACTCCCACGGGAAAAATGGTCCTGGACACCGCCGCCGGCCGCGTCCCCGCTTATATCGATACTGGCCTGAACATCGTGCACGTCGACGATGTTGCCGAGGGCCACGCGCTCGCTCTGGAGCGCGGCCGGATTGGCGAGCGCTACGTTCTTGGCGGCGAGAACCTGCTGCTGAAAGACATCCTGGCGCTGATCTCGGACGTCGCGGGCCGGCACCCGCCCCGTATCCGCCTGCCCGAGGCCGTGATCTGGCCCGTTGCCTGGGCCATGGAAAAGACCGCTGGGATCACCGGGATTACGCCCCTCATGACGCGCGACCACCTGAAAATGGCGCGCAAGAAGATGTTCTACTCTTCGGCCAAGGCCGAGGCCGAACTCGGCTACAAGACAAGGCCCGTGCGGGAGGCGGTGAAAGATGCCCTGGCGTGGTTCCGGGCGGCGGGTATGTTACGATCATGACATTGTTGGTGATTCTGTCCTTTCTGATTTGGGTCTGGTTACTGACGATGCGCGGCCAATTCTGGCGCGCCGGGCCGATCCTGCCGGCCGCGGTTCCGTCGCGCACCCCTCCGGTCGCCGTGGTCGTGCCCGCCCGCGATGAGGCGCCTGTCATCGAACGCTCGCTTCGTTCGCTGCTGAACCAGAATTATCCGGGCCAATTTCGCATTACGCTGGTCGACGATCAGGGCAAGGACGGCACCGGGATGCTAGCCCGTTCAATCGGCGATTCGCGTTTGACGGTACTCACTGGCACGGCGCGCCCGGCTGGCTGGGCTGGCAAGCTCTGGGCTGTCTCGCAAGGCGTGACCGCGGCGGGCGCACCCGAATATTTCTTTCTGACCGACGCCGATATCGAACACGCGCCATCGCATCTCTCCAGCCTGGTGGCGATGGCTGAGCACAGCAGTTCTCATTATGGCCAATGGTAGGGTTGGGGTTGAGGGCGTAGCGGAAATCGATTGTCAGAATGGCCTTTTCAGGAAGGCAGTGGTGGCGGTCTGATGAAGGCCAGGGTTGCCAGGATATCCTCCCAGGCAGGAAAGACCAGA
>SHWL01000182.1 GCA_009693865.1 Acetobacteraceae bacterium
GGATTTTTCGATGATTTCAGCTGGTGTCGATTTGAACTCAATCTCACCGGCCGGAGCGATTTTCCGGGCAAGGCATGCCAGTTTCGCCGGTCAGCAGCTTGATACGACGGCCTCAGAGTACACATTGTAGGCCATCCTTTCGGACGAAGCATTTCGAAAATCCCTGATGAGAGCGAAGGTTTAAAATTTGACACGCGGTTGCTAAGTAGCAACTTAATATAAGCCATTGAAGTAATGGGCTTATTCACCGGACGTCAGTGAAATATCATAAAGTCGTGAGTTCATGAGCGCTGAACCGAGGGAACGTAGCCAGGGGCCGCCGCCGGATGGTGTTTCACCCTTCAGATCGCCGCCTCGGAGAAGATTTTCCGGATGTCGCCACCCCAGACCGAGCGGCTTCGCGACAACCAGTATTCGGCCTGCACCGGTCCCCCGGCGCAAATATCAAACAGCGGCGTGAGATGAATTGACTCGTCATTACCGTTGATATCGCGCCGATCCCGCGTGCGCAGCCCGTCGCGCGCGATCGTCACCGCGTCGCGCGCGAGATCGCGCAAGGTTCCGTTCCGGAACGGCGTGGCGAGACCCTGACGCGGCACCGAAGCGCGCAACGCGATCGCGTCTTCCCATGTCATGCCGCGAACAAGCGACTCCGCCGCCGCGAGCGCCGCCTGGTCGTACAGCAGCCCGACCCACAGCGCCGATTGCGCGACCATCATGTCGGCCCGCCCTGCGTCGGCGCCGCGCATCTCCAGGAAACGCTTCACGCGGACATCGGTGAATGCCGTCGTCATGTGATCGGCGAAATCGCCGATCGTGGGCGTGACCCCTATCAGGTTGTGCAGCCGTCCGTTCATGAAATCACGGAACGAGGCACCGGCGACATCGATGTATTTGCTATCGCGATAGACGAAATACATCGGCACCGAATCGATCAGCCATTCGGCGTAACGTTCGAATCCGAAGCCTTCTTCCAGCATCACCCGGGGAATGCCGGATCGCTGGTTATCGGTATCGGTCCAAACATGCGCGCGATAAGACAGGAATCCGTTCTCTTTGCCTTCGGTGAACGGCGAATTGGCGAACAGCGCCGTCGCAAGAGGTTGCAGCAGAAGCGAAACGCGTAATTTTCGTACCATGTCCCGTTCGGATTCGTAATCGAGATTGACCTGCACCGTGCAGGTGCGCGTCATCATGTCCAGGCCCATCGTTCCAACCAGCGGCATGTAGCGGCGCATGATCGCGTAGCGCCCTTTGGGCATCCAGGGCATCTCGTCCCGCCGTGCCAGCGGATGGAAGCCAAGAGGGGCAAAACCCAGGTCCAGATCGCGGGACACGGCGCGCACCTGTTCGAAATGCGCGTCGATTTCGGCGCGCGTTTCATGCATCGTCTTCGCGATACCGCCGGACAGTTCCAGTTGACCCGCCGGCTCCAGCGACACTGAGGCGTCGTCCTGTTTGAGCCCGATGGTATTGCCGCGATCCTGAATCGGGGTCGCGCCATAGGCTTCCAGGCCGCGCAACATGTCGCGGATGCTCCCCGGCTGACCGTCCGATGGCTCGTAGGGCGGGGATTTGAGGTCTTTCAGGCGGAAGCCAAACTTCTCGTGTTCGGTTCCGATGCCAAACTCCGACCTGGGCTTACACCCCACGGCGATATGCTCGGCGAGTTGTCGAAGCGATGCGATCGGGGTCGCGTCGCCGTCTCCTGGATTGGACATGCGTCTCTCGGCGTTTCAGGTTGACCCAACGTACTCGGCCCACCCCATGGCGAGCAACAGGGCGAGGCCGGCGGCCGCGGCGGTCTCGGCGCGAAGCACGAAAGGACCGAGCGAAACCGGGTGCACGAAGTTCAGGCGGCGCAGCATTTCGCGCTCGGCGGGGGTGAAACCGCCTTCTGGTCCGATCAACAACGCGGCGTCTTCATGGCCGGGTTCCGGCGCGCGCGCGTCCGACCGTTCAAAAGCCGCGAACAGGCGGCGGCCTTCGGGCCAGGCGGTCAGGAGCGAGTCGAGACGCTGAGGTCCCGTGATCGTGGGGATCGTCAGACGCTCGCTTTGTTCGGCGGCTTCCAGGGCGATCGCGCGCAGCCGGCCTTCGTTGACGCGCGCGGCATTGGTCCGCTCCGTGATGACCGGGAGTAATCGGGATGCGCCCAGTTCGACGGCCTGACGGACGACGAGGTCGGTCGCGTCCCGTTTCAACAGGGCGAACACCAGCCAGGGTCCGGCTTCCGGCGCCTGTGCCCTTGTCCGTTCTCTCACGGTCAGCGTGATGCCGCGGCGGGTCACGCGGCTTTCAGTAGAGGTGGCGATCCATTCGCCATCGGAGCCGTTGAACAGGCGAACCGGGTCGCCCGTCGCGCGCCGCAGCACAGTCCCCAGGTAATGCGCTTGCTCCGCCGACGTCGCGATCTCGGCGCCCGCGAGCAAGGGCGAGGTGACGAACAGGCGGGGCGTCGTGGTGTTTCCGGTTGACCAGGTCATGCTGAGGGGCAGAGTAGCAGGATGACCACGCACACGGATATCGCCGCCACTGGCTGGGTTTCGAAATTGCCGCGCGGCTGGCTGCCGTATCTGTTGCTCGCGCGGGTCGACCGCCCCATCGGCATCTGGCTTCTGTTTCTTCCTGGGCTGTGGGGAATCCTACTGGCGCGAGCGCCCTGGCCGGACACGATCAGGCTGATTTTGCTGTTCGGGTTTGGCAGTCTGGTCATGCGGGCGGCAGGTTGCGTTGTGAACGATCTTTGGGATCGTGACATCGATCGCATGGTGGCGCGCACCGCGGGCCGGCCGCTGGCCTCGGGCGCGATCCGGCCGCGTCATGCGCTGATTTTTCTGGGGGTGCTGCTGGCGTGTGGCCTGATCGTCTTGCTGAGTCTGAACCGGCTGGCGCAAGTGCTGGGTTGCGCGTCGCTGCTGCTGGTGGCGCTATATCCTTTGGCAAAACGCGTGACATGGTGGCCGCAACTGGCGATGGGGTTCACCTTCGGCTTCGGCGCCCCGATGGGGTACGCCGCCGCCTGCGGGCGGATCGATCTCTCCTGGTTTCTGATCTATGCCGCCGCGATCTTCTGGGACCTCGGCTTCGATACGATCTACGCGCATCAGGATCGGGAGGACGACGCGCTGGTTGGGGTCCACTCCACGGCGCGGCTGTTCGGCGAGCAAACCCGGCCGTTTCTGTCGGCCTGCTACGTCGCGGCGGTGCTGATGTTCGCGCTGGCGGGCTGGTCCGCTGGATTGGGCGGCTGGTTTTTTGCCGCGCTGGCGTTGCCCGCGGCGTTGCTGGCCCGCCAGGTGGCAACGCTCGACATTCACGATCCCCAACGGTGCCTCCTGCTGTTTCGCGCCAACCGGGAGGTCGGGCTGGCGTTTGGCCTCGCGCTGCTGGTGGGCGTGGTTGAGGCCGGCGGCGCGTGAGTGGCATCGCGGCAGCCGATTTCATCCTTGCTCACACGCGAACCGGGACCGCGCCTCTGGTGCCGGAGATCGTCTTGCGTCTGGCCACCGAAATTACCCCGATCTGGCAGGCGAGCGAGGATTGGTTGCACGCGCACGGGCTGGAGCCGCCGTTCTGGGCTTTTGCGTGGCCCGGCGGTCAGGCCCTGGCCCGCCATGTGCTGGACAATTCTGGACTGATCTCTGGGAAGCGCGTGCTGGATTTCGCGGCGGGTTGCGGGATCGCCGCCATCGCCTGCGCGCGTGCCGGCGCGGCGGCAGTCGAGGCGGCGGAAATCGACGCGCTCGCCCATACCGCGATCCGGCTGAACGCCGCCGCCAATGGGGTTGAGATCAAAGTGTTGGAAAGCGATGCCGTCGGCGCGTCCTGCCGCTGGGACATCATCTTATGTGGCGATGTTTGTTACGAAGCGCCGATGACCGGTCACATCATGCCCTGGCTGCGCGCGATGGCGCGTGACGCCGAGGTTTGGATCGCCGATCCTGGCCGAGCCTATCTGCCAGCGACCGGACTTTCGCCGATCGGAAGATATCTCGTGCCGACATCGCTGGAACTGGAAGACCGGATCGAGCGGGAGGTCGTGCTGTACCGGCTGGCGCCGGGATCAGACCCCGCCCCAGACCTCCCGCGCGACGTCGACGCACAGCCGTAGTTTCGCCCATTGTTCGTCGGGGGTCAGCGTATTGCCTTCCTCGGTCGAGGCGAAGCCGCATTGCGGCGACAGCGCGAGTTGTTCCAACGGTAAGTATTTCGCCGCCTCATCGATCCGGCGTTTCAGTTCGTCCTTGGTCTCCAGCGCGCCGGTTTTGCTGGTGATCAGGCCGAGGACGACGATTTTATCGCCGCGCGGAACGAAACGTAGGGGCTCGAAACCGCCGGCGCGGTCGGAGTCGTATTCCATGAAGTAGGCGTCGGCGTTTATTTGATTGAACAACACCTCGGCGACCGGTTCGTAGCCGCCGGTGGCGACGAAGTGGGAACGGAAATTGCCGCGGCAAAGATGCATCGAAATGGTCATGCCCGGCGGCCGCGCCTCGATCGCGCGGTTCAGCATGGCGCCGTAAATGTGCAGCAGATTTTCGACATGCTCGCCGCGGGCTTTCAGGGCCGCGATCTGCTCGGGGTCGCAGAGATAGGCGATGTTGACCTCGTCGATCTGCAAATACCGGCAGCCGGCGGCGGCGAAGGAGGCGACCGCTTTGTTGTAGGCCTCACCGAGATCGGTGAAGAATCCGTCGAGCGTGGGATACGTTGTCCGGTCGATCGCGTTGCGTCCGCCGCGGAAATGCACGACCGAGGGGGAGGGGATGGTTTGTTTCGGAATCGCGCCATGAACGTGGGAGGCGAGGTATTTGTAATCGTCCACCATGATCGGCTTGCCGAATCCGATTTTTCCAGTGACGCGCAAGGCATGAGTTAACGGCACGCCGCCACTGAACTGGATTTTTTGTTCCGGCTCATAAATCTCCACCCCGTCCAGGCCCGCGACAAAATCGTAATGCCAGTAGGCGCGGCGGTATTCGCCGTCGGTCACCGCGCGCAGGCCGATCTCCTCCTGTTTCGCGATCGCGGCTTCGATGCAACGGTTTTCGACATTTCGAAGTGCGTCCAGGGGTATCGTGCCGGCCCTCCAGGCGGCACGGGCGGCCTGGAGTTCCTTCGGCCGCAACAGGCTACCGACATGATCGGCCCGGAAGGGTGGGGCGGCACGAGCGGCCATGTGCGTGGTTCCCTCGGTTCGGGTGGCTGCCCTAATGCGGCCCAGGAAGGGCGATTATGGTGGGACGATCGGGTAGGGTCATGCGGGAGACGGCGATCGTGGGTTCTTGGCGGACCTCGATGGCGTGGGTCTCGCGCATCATGTCCAGGAAGCGCGCCAGGGTTCCCATCGTGAAATAATGCATCGGCAGAACGATCCGCGGATGGATCTGTTCGATTACCTGTTTCGCGTCGATCTGGCCGATGGTGAAGGCGCCATCGACGCCGATCATGACGATATCGATCCGGCCAAGCGCGTCGAGATCGGCGGGCTCCAGCAGATGATGCAAATGCCCGAGATGGGCGATGCACAGCCCCGCGCTTTCGAAGATGAAGATCGAGTTGCCGTTGACCTCGGTCGCGCCACCCCAGCTTCGGATATTGGTCGGCAGGTTGGTGACGCGCAGATCGCGCAGGATCGTGTCGTGTCTGGGCGGCTTCGGTCCCTCCTGCCAGCCATGTAGCACGTTACGGATGCGCGGGTCGGGCTGCATCGTGAAGTGCGATGTATGCGCGTGGTTCATCGTTACGAGGTCGGGCACCCGGTTTGGCGCGAAGACCCCGCTGAAATCGGTGACGGCGCGCACGTCGCCGGGTGTCTCGATCAGGAAACTCGCATGTCCCAGGAAGGTGATGTGCACGGTTGGATCTTCGGCCGCCACTCGCCAGACTTTCGGTGACGCCGCGGCGACCGGGGCGCACGCCGGAAACGCCAGACGAGGCGTCAGTAAGACCAGCAGAATGGCGATCAGGCGAATCACGCGGCTGCTTGTTCAAGTACCGTCGGCACGCCGTCCGAAACGGTGGTACGATGCAGATCGCGAACTTTCGTTTCGTCGTATTCGCGGGCCCGATGCATGGTGCAACGATTGTCCCAGATCACGAGGTCCCCGGCGCGCCACGTGTGGGTATGGACGAAGCGTGGCTGGGTCGCGTGCTCGATCAGGTCCATCAGCAACAGGAGGGCGTCGGGTTCCTCCATCCCCTGGATGCGGCCGGCGTGGGAGGACAGATACAGCGATTTGCGGCCTGAGCCGGGATGGGTGCGCACCATGACCTGCGGCACGGGCGCCATCTTCTCGAGTTCTTCCGGAGCCCAGTCGGTGAAGCCGATCTTGCCGCGGGAGAAAATCTGTGTGTGTTCGCAAATCATGCCTTCGACACGGCGCTTCATCGCCTCGGGCAGGGCGTCCCAGGCGGCGCGCATGTCGGCGAACTGAGTTTCGCCGCCTTCATCCGGAACGACCCGGGCCGACAACAGGGAAAACCGCGCGGGGACGCGTTTGAAACTTGAATCGGAATGCCAGAGCCGGTTGCCAAGCGCGTTCAACCGCCGCCGGTCGTTTTTGACCAGGATGCGGTTTTGATCGTCCAGGTTGGAGATATCGCCCATGTGGATGTCGAGCCGCGGGACGAAATCTTTCCGGAATGCTCTGACGGTGGTTTCCAGATCGCCAAAGTTCCGGCTGAACGCCTGTTGTTGTTCGTCGTCGATGAACTGATCGTGAAAGACCAGAACGCCGGCTTTGTTGATGGCATCGGACAGCGCGCCGAAGGTGGCTTTGTCCAAAGGTTCGCGCAGGTCGATATTGCCGATTTCGGCGACGAAATTCGGCGATAGCGGGTTTACGGTGATGGTCATGCGACTTTCCTTGTCAGGGCGGCCATGGGCGGAGTGGGCTCCATGACCGTGGTGCGGTGCAATTCGCGGATTTTGCGGGGGTCATACTCGCGGGCGCGATGCATGGTGCGGCGATTGTCCCACAACACCGGATCGCCTTCGGTCCAGCGGTGCGTGTAGACGAACTCCGGCCGGGTCGCGTGGTCCATGAGTTCCTTCAACAGGATGCGGCCTTCCGGAATTTCCATTCCGTGGATCATCATGGCATGCGATGCCTGATACAATGTCTTGCGTTTCGAGCCAGGATGCACGCGCACCAGCGGTTGTTGCGCGGAGCCAAGGCGGGCTTTCTCCTCCTCGGTGAAGTCGAGGGTGCCGCCTCAGTCATCCCCTCATTTTTATCCCGTAATTTCAATGAGTTGAAATAGAGGTCCCCGACATCGAAACCAATCTCGTTCTGGCGTGGCCGATGGGCCGGGCGCTGTGTGGCAGTAATCGGGCCGTCGCGCGCTACAACGAGAGTCAA
>SHWL01000183.1 GCA_009693865.1 Acetobacteraceae bacterium
ATCCGGGCCGGGGGCCGATCGGCATGACCGATTTGGCGATCCAGACAGCAGCGCGAGGGCCCGTCACCGGTTGATGGCATCCGTTGGGCGCGGTTTCGGGGCCGCCCCACCAGTCAGCCGAAAACCCGAGTCCGACAGGCTGCTAGCGGAGGGGAAGGGTGGCCGGTCGGTACGGTCATGCGCATCGCGGCAACGTCCGGCACGTGCGTATCGCGCCATGGCCTGACCAGGCCAGTCATCTGGTCATGCCCCGAGTAGCACATGCATCAGGATGAGGCGCGTTGAGAGCGTCTCCGCGCTGAATTCGTCGTCCCCGGAATCCGATGCGGCACTTTCCCGGCGCCAGCAATTCTCATTTTGGCGCTGACGCTCGCTTTTTCGTCATCCTCCGGCGTGACCGGAGGATCGGTAGCGGCACATATCCGCGCGTCGTGCCGCTTCGGCTCCTCCGGTCACGCCGGAGGATGACGATTGGGGAGAGGTCTGCAGCCAAAATGAGAATTGCTGTCCCGGCGCAGGCTCCTCGGACAAGCGCGGGGATAAGGTGTATTGGGCAAAATCCCGCCCGCGGCTCCGGGATCGCGTGGATGCGCGCCGCGGTGCCGCCGACGGCGGGTCGTCCAGCGTCAAATGTCGCAGAAGGAATATTATGTTAAATTAATGCTCCGTTTACCTTTGTGTGCGACACTCAGGCCGACCGTAAGGATGCCCCGGCCATGACCGAGCCCACCATCGATCGTTTCCTGATCGCCGCTGTCGCGGACCGTCTGATCTATGACGACACAAATGTGTTCCATCTGGAGGACGCGCGGACCTTGTTGGCGGCAGTGCCACACCGGCGCTCCCCGCGGTTTGAGTTCGGCATCTCGGGGAAATACAAAGGTCCGGGCATGCGCGGTTTCTCCCCCGGAGTCGGTTCGGTCAACGTCAAGGATGATAAGCCTCAGAATTTTCAGTATTCCACGTCCCAGGACGCCTATGTCCGCGCGGGCCAATGGAAGCTGATGTGGTCAAGCTCGCGCCGCGGTCAGGCGGTCGAGATCGAACAGGTCATGGCCGATCCGACCGATGAAGGCCGAGGCGCGCGAATTCGCTATGGCCTGACCGGCGAGCCAATCGAGATGGACATCCGGTTCAACCGGTCGTTCCGGCTGCTGTTCTCACCGGTTGTCCTGGTGTTCCCGGGTTGGAAACCGTGGAAGACGCCGTCTGGGTCGCCTCAGCGCTGAAATCCAGGACCATCCCGTCGTAACCCGGTTCGATACCGGCGGGCAAATTGGCTCGCAGCCAGGCCCAGTCCATGTCCGGCCCCATATGGGTCAGAACGGTCCGCCGTGGCCGCAACCGAGCCACCCACTCGAACACCTTGGGAAGATTGGCATGAGTCCGGTGGGCATCATGCCGGAGGAAACAACCGACGACCCAGGTATCGACCCCAGTTAACGTTTCCAACGCGGCCTCGTTGAGATTGGTCACGTCGGTCGAATAGCCGAACGGGCCAATGCGCAACCCCAGACTCTCGATCCGGCCGTGCTCCTGAACGAACACCCGAACGTCGAGTCCGGCGATCCTGATTGTCTCACCGGCGTTGATCGGTTTAGCCATTAAAACCGGACGATAGAACGGACTGTTAGTCCAGGGCGCGAACGCGTATGCGAACCGGCGGATGATCTCATCCAGGGTTTGCCGCGTCGCGAACGCCTCCAATGGCCGCTGAACGATACGGTTCAGGGCGCGGACCTCATCAATCCCCGCGATGTGGTCCGCATGGGCGTGCGTGAACAATATAACGTCCACGCCAGAAAGGCGGTTGTCAAGAAATTGACATCTGAGATCAGGTGAGCAATCTATCAAAAGCCTCTGATCTTGTGTGTTTTCAATGAAAATGCTGGACCGGGTTCGCCGGTTCCTCCCCTCGCCCGGATCGCACGCGCCCCAATTGCCCGCCGACCCTGGGCCGCCAATCATCGGCACCCCGGCGGAACCGCCGGTACCAAGCAGCGTCACGCGCATGCGGTCTTCGGAAACAGCCGCCGGAAATTGGCGGTGGTCAGATTGGCGAGGTCCGCGGGCGCCATCCCCCGCGCCTCGGCCAGCACCTTCGCCGTGTGGGCCACATGGGCCGGCTCATTCCGTTTTCCCCGGAATGGCACCGGCGCGAGGTATGGCGAGTCGGTCTCCACCAGCAATCGATCCAATGGAACGTCGCGGGCGATCTCCCTGAGTTCGTTTGACCTCGGGAACGTCAGGATGCCGGAGAAGCTGATGTAACCACCCAACGCGAGCGCCGCCTCGGCCAGACCGCGGGAGGAGCTGAAGCAGTGCAACAGGAAGGCAAAGGCCCCTCCCCGGTCGGTTTCCTCACGCAGGATCGTTGCAATGTCGTCATCCGCGTCGCGGGCATGGATCGCCAGCGGCACGCCCGCCATCTGAGCGCCGCGTATGTTCGCGCGGAAGTTCTCGGCCTGAATGGTTCGAGGACTCCGGTCGTAGAAGTAATCGAGGCCGGATTCGCCGATGCCGATGACCCGCGGATGGCGCGTCATGGCGGCCAGAGTTTCTGGTGTGGGAATCGGCGCCTCGGCGGCGTGGTGCGGATGCACGCCGACCGTGCACCAAAGATCGGGATATGCCTCTGCCAGCAGCGGCAGCGTGGCCGATTGTTCCATGGTGGTGCCGATTGTCACCAGCTCACTCACGCCCGCCGCATGGGCGCGCGCCAGAACCTCCGGCAGTTCCTCCGGCGTGAAGTAATCGAGGTGGCAGTGCGAATCGATCAGCATCAGGCGGCTGGCTCCACATATCGGGGGAACACGCCACGCGGCGCGGGCAGATGGATGCCGTCCGCCAGAGGCGCTGACAGTGCCGCGATGTCGCGGGCGTGCTCGGGAACCCCGAGTTGTTCCAGCATGTTGGCCATCGACGTTGGCATGAACGGTTGCAGCAGAGTCGCGACAGCGCGGATCGTGTCCACCATCACACGCAGCACCGCGGCCATGCGGACCCGGTCGGTCTTGTTCAAAGCCCAGGGCGCCTGGCGGTCAATATAGCCGTTGGCGGCGCGGATGATTTTCCAGACTTCATCCAACGCCTCGTGGAAGGTCTGCCGCTCCATCGCGGCGCGCACCATATCCGGCAACGCACCGGCGGAGGCGAGCAGCACGGCGTCCTCCTCGGTGACCGGACCTCTCGCCGGCAGCACGCCGCCCAGATTGCGGGCAATCAGTGACAAGGATCGTTGCGCGAGGTTGCCGAGATCGTTGGCCAGCTCCACGTTGATCCGGGATGCGATGCCCTTGTAGGCGATTGAGCCGTCGCCACCGAACGGCTTCTCTCGCAGCAGGTAATAGCGCACCTGGTCCAGCCCATAGGTCGCGACCAGATCGCGGGCATCGATCACGTTGCCGAGGGACTTCGACATTTTCTCGCCCTCGACGACCCACCAGCCATTGGCGGAGACCCGCTTCGGCGGTTTGAGGCCGGCGGACATCAGGAAGGCCGGCCAATACACCGCATGGAAGCGCGTGATTTCCTTGCCCACAAAATGGATATCGGCCGGCCAAAACCGCCAGCGCGGCGCGTCCTCATCGGGGAACCCACAGCCGGTGATGTAGTTCGTCAGCGCGTCGAGCCAGACGTACATGACGTGATCGGGCGCGTCCGGCACCGGGACACCCCAACAGAATGTGGTCCGGCTGATGGAAAGATCGTTCAGCCCTCCCCTCACGAAGCTGATCACTTCATTACGGCTTGAGGTTGGCGCGATGAAGTTCGGATTCTCCTCGTAAAACTTCAACAGCCGGTCCTGCCAGGCGGACAGGCGGAAGAAATATGAGGGCTCCCTCACCCACTCCACCGGCGCGCCCGATGCCGCCACCTTGGTCCCGTCCGGGCGGGTGGTGAGTTCGTTTTCATCGTAAAACGCTTCGTCCCGGATCGCGTACCACCCCTCGTAATGTCCGAGGTAGATATCGCCGGAGGCCGCGATACGCCGCCACAACTCGGTGCACGAGAGCTTGTGCCGCTCCTGCGTCGTGCGGATCCAGTCGTCGTTCGATGCGCCCATCGTTCGGGTCATGGCCTGGAAATCAGCCGAGATCCCGTCGGTGTAGGTTTGCGGATCGAGGCCAGCCTCCCGCGCGGCCTGTTCGACCTTTTGGCCGTGCTCGTCGGTGCCTGTCAGGAAGAACACATCGTAGCCGTCCAGCCGTTTGAACCGCGCCATGACATCCGCCGCAACCGTGGTGTAGGCGTGCCCAATGTGCGGCGCGCCATTCACGTAATAGATCGGGGTTGTGATGTAACAGGCTGGTCTCATGTCATTTTTCCGGTAAGCATCGCGACGCAGGACACAAACGCCTGGCGTTTGTCCAGCGCGAAACGCTCGGTTTCGTCCTGGACCCGCAGCAGCCCCTGCCACAGCTCGCCCCACGCTTCAAGCGGACGGAGCGCGACCAGGCGTTGTTGTTCCGGATCGGCCCGGCCTCGCACGGTATCGCGCACAAGAGCGGCAATTCCGGCAATCAGTTGGGCGGTGAACAAGTGAAAGCCGTTCTCGTTGCGGCCAAGGGCATCGGCGACCTCGTGGCCGCGGCTGAGGGGGACATTGGGGAGCGCGGCCAACAGGTTATCGACCAACGCGGCCACCGCGATGCCGTCGTCCGCTGCCACGGTCAGTGCCCGTCCGATCGAGCCCTCCGCCAGCGTTACCAACCGGTCTCGATCGTCCTGGCTCAACTCGGGCGCATAATCCTTCAGTAGGCGGGCCATCACCGGGTCCGGCAATGGCGGCAACCGCAGACGCCGGCAGCGAGAGCGGATGGTGGGCAGCAGCCGTCCCGGCGCGGAACAAACCAGGATCAGAACGGCGCGGGCGGGCGGTTCCTCCAGGATTTTCAACAGCGCGTTGGCGGAGGCCTGGTTCAGATCTTCGGCGCCATCGACGATCGCCACGCGCCAGCCGCCTTCGGCGGGGGTGAGCGCCATGAAACCGTTAATCCGGCGGACATCGTCGACGGCGATATCGCGCTTGTAACGCTTGGATTTCTCGTCGAACGCCCGCTCCACGGTCAGCATGTCGGCGTGCCCGCCCGCCATGACCCGGCGAAACACCGGATGGGCCGGATCGAGGGCAAGCGAATCACCGCGCGGATCCGTTCGGAGCTGCTCCCCCGCCAGCAGCCGCCGCCCAAAACGATAGGCCAGAGTCGCCTTGCCGATCCCCTCGGGCCCGGTGATCAACAAGGCGTGATGCATGCGGCCCTGGCGTATTGCGTCCAACAGCGCGCGCTCGGCCGTCTCGTGACCGAGAAGGATCGGATTGGCGCGTGGGTCGGGAGCGAACATGGCCCGCATTCTATGCCACGAAGGATGCGATTTGCCACTCGCGCGCAAGCCGCCGGTAACCGGGCTGAAAGTGATTCGGTCGGATCATGAAATTCAGGACGGCGTTGGAGGCATGGACCATGAACCGGCTGATCGGTACCGCTATCGGCCTGGGACTGATGGGAGCGGCGCTGCTGTTCGTGCAACCTTGTCAGGCGGCCATGCCAGAGCCTGTCGTCACGCTTCTGGACCTGCATCCGGTCGACCAGTCGTACTCTCCCGGCGCCAAACCCGTTGCCGTGGTGATGCCGAAAATCGTTCGCCAAGGCAGGGCGACGATGCCGGATCCAATGCAGATTCAGGTGCCGATCAACGTCTCGCCGTCGCAGCGGGAGAACGCGGAGCCTGGCGCGCCCGTCGGGAAGGCCGGAACCGGGTTTTTCATTGGGAGCGATGGTACGCTGCTGACGGCGGCGCATGTGGTGACCGATTGCCGCCGCATGCAGATCATCTCGAAATTCGTGCCCAGGACATGGGTGTCGGTTCAGGCGATGGATCGGACGCAGGATCTGGCGATCCTTAAGGCGAGCGACCTCCGGCCGCCGGGGGTCGTGCGGATCGCGACAACACCGCCCGTCAGCAAGAAGCTGCTCGTCCTGGGATATCCCGCGCCCGCCGGCCTCACCGCCGCCGCCGAGACATGGGCAGAGGTTCAGAACCAGAAATTCCCGGCAAGCATCGGGCCGCTCGCGAATCCGCGGGAGTTGCTTTGGATGTCGGCTCCGGACGTGACGCACGGTTTCAGCGGCGGCCCGATTTTCGATCCGCGGTTGAGGGCGGTGGTTGGCGTGGTCAAGGGGGAAGTCGACGGTGGGTACCTGCGGCTGGTGCGCGACATGCCCACGACCGGCGTGGCGATCGGGCCAGGGATCGGCAATATTGGCGCCTTCCTGCGGCGTGAGGTTCCGTTTTCAGCAGTCGCTCTGACCGCATCCTCAGGCGACACGGGAGAGGACACGCTACGTCGCGCGACGGTGCACGTGCTGTGCTGGCCGTAACGGGGCCGGGTTGGGCATGGGGACGCGGTCCGGGCATTGAGGTCATACGGGATCGGGCTACGTACAGGGGATCGAGCCACGGTTGCGGACCGGAGGTGCGGTCCCTATAAGTCCCGCCGTCAGGAGAGGTGCCGGAGCGGTCGATCGGGGCGGTCTCGAAAACCGTTGTACCCTTATGGGTACCGAGGGTTCGAATCCCTCCCTCTCCGCCAATTATTTTTGCAATACATTGAAAGTGTTAGAATATTCAGAATGCACATCGGATCGTCCCCTGCTCCATCCCCTCTATATGTTGGCGAAGGGGGGCGAATGACGGCGGTTGTTCTTTCTCGCCACAACCGCGACAGTGCCCGGGGGATCGGTGGGTTGGGGAAATGCGACGCGCGTTGAAGGTGCTGGCCTTGCTGATGGCGGGGGCCGCACAGGCCGGCCAGATGGACGATAGGATTGCGGCTTACCAGGAAAGTGACAGGGGATTTTGAAATGCGGCGCCTTCCGATTATGCTACCGATAGTTTGTGCCGCTCCCCTTTTGACCGGGTGTGTGAGTTCGTCAAACGTGTATGAGAGGTCTCCTGGCATTTATACCATATCGGCCACGGGAGACGGGTACACGACTGCTGACCGCGTGATGGACTCCGCCATGAAGCCCGCACAGGACGCTTGCAGGCAGAAAGGACTACGACTTGACGTAGTACATCAAGATCAACGGGACACCAGGATGGGATTTGATACGACAATTACAGTCATTTTTCGTTGTATTTAAGTCTTATTACGGAATGCAATGGGAGTTAGCCGGTCCCCCCA
>SHWL01000029.1 GCA_009693865.1 Acetobacteraceae bacterium
TCTACACATTGATGCAGGTGTTTTCGGTGACAGTATTTGAAAAGGCCTCGATAGAATCTGTGATTTCTCAAACAGCTGACAGTTCCGAACACGTCATGGACGATAACCAATTGAATTTATTCAGCTATTGACCGGACAATAGTGATTTCCCATACTTTTTCCTGGACCTTCTGGAGTTATGCTTACCGTGACCCCGGACCGGAAGAGTACGACCTTCCGTCGCTGGAGGTAGGTCGCGCAGCGATCCCAGGATCCGATCCTCGTGCCGCAAATTTCCGAGCGCCAGTTCACCAATGACAAACGGATGGGTCACGACCTCGCCTGATTGGAGCAGTTCCACCAGAACCGCGTCGCCGCCGCGCAGATGATCGACCCAAACCGACGTATCCACCAGGATCATGCGGGTTCCGGCTGTCGCCGCGGGGTGAGTACCAAATCGGGCTTGCTTCCGCCCAGAAGCGCGAGGCGCCGCGCGGTCTCACGTGCGATCAATGCGGTCAATGCCTCCCGCAGCAGGGAGGACCGTTCCTTGAGACCGGTCAACGCCTGGGCTTTTGCGATCAGTTCGTCGTCGAGAGCCACGGTGGTCCGCATGAGGTATCTCCTGATAGGCGTATATATATCACCATATGATGCCGGTTTTAATGCATGCCGCTTCGGCGTGGTCAGCCGGTATCGACTTCCGCAAAGGGTGGTGAGGGGACATTGGCGCCTGCTCACAAAACCCGCGCGGATGTCGTCTTTGCCTTTGTCGATTTGCGTTTGTGCACCATCTGCGAAGCGCGGGGCGAGGTTACCTGCGGCGCGGTCCTTCCGGCAATTCAAGCCGGACTTGCGGAGGCCGTGTGTTGGCTAAATGAGATCCGCCCGTGGAACCGGCATCCATAGATGCCAAATCGATATTACCCCTGGATCATCATTCGGAGACAGTCGACCAACATATCTGAACCAGCGTTCATGAACTGAGTGGGCAATGTCCGGTGGCGGAGGCCTCGCAACCTGGAGTGCTTGCCGCACCGCATACCGGTTGGCGCCGCCCGTCGGAGTCAGTAGCGGCCCGAGCGCCGTTGCGAGGCGCGATCCGTCGCGTATGTAACCAAGCATCACCGCTTCTCGCGTAGCCCAACCATATTCGCCGCGTAAGAACCTCACGACTCCATTATCGCAATACAGCCGAGGCGACTTGCCGCCATGCCGGTCGATCAGTTTGCATTCGACGACGAGAGGAAAGGATGGATGCCTAAAGCTAAGGAAAATGTTCAGATCAGGGCGCTTCTCAATGTGCGTACCGTCGAAGCTGACCATTTCCTTTCCACGTGCGACGGCATTGGCAATCTGTCGCCACAACATCGCAAGCGACGCTTCATAGCGGCCATCCTCGGGGTCCGACTGTATCAGTAGCGCATTGAGGCGAGCATCCATCAAGGCATTAATTTCGGCTTCATCTCCACTTCTCAGGGTCACCTTATGATCAGCAGCCACGTCATGAAATGCGGCTTGAAGGGTCTCGAGGATGACGTCGAGATGCTCCGGCTCAATCGCTGGTAGCGGAAGGCGGACGCCCTTCGTGAGGGCCTCGACCTGACCTGATGATGACCGGGGGGCGAGCGGGCTCAAACGCTACGGCGCCCCGTAAGGAAGTCGATGTGGCTCCATACCAATAACCGCGCGAGTGATCTCGCCTCCGTATTGCTCCAGTAACGGGCTTGGTCGAGAAGCTCAACCCATAGGCATTGAGCTTCATCGTCGCGATAGATCATCAGACTGGAGGCAAGCTGATCGGCCGCCCGGAGCAGCTTCTGCCAGTCGGTTGCAAGTTGTGCGGGCTTGCCTTCGGTTGCGGCACCGACTCGTATTTGCAGACCTCTCCAGGCGGATGCCGTTGCAGCGGGAGCAGAGTGCACAGCAATTGTCCGCTCGTTCCTCCGAGCCCAAGGCTGCAGCTCCGATTCCAGCACTTTCCTGAATCTTGTGACTTGCTGCTCTTGCGTTCGAGCTCGGGCGGCGGCACGGCATGCAGCGAACGGTAAGTTAAAGCGCAGCGTGTCATCAATGACCTGGAGGTCTTGCGGTTGCAGACCGTAGAGCTGCGCAGCCCAGGCATCGACTTCAGTCCAGGTCTCTTCGCTAGCCACGTTGGACAGCCCGTCGAATAGTTCGTCTACCCGGTCCAATTCGACTCTCGTAAGGCTATCAAAATCGGGCACCAAGATTCCGTCTATGGTGGACTTCTCAAGGACGTCGCGTTCAAAACCGAATTCACCGCTTGTCAGAAGTGTCAGCCACAAAGCAGGCTTACTACCAATGACGAGACCGAGAAAGCGAAGCAGCCGAGCCCCCTCCTGGTGGGCTGCTGCGCTATAGCCGTAATAACTTTCGCTGAAAATGACATCATTCATCGCCAAGCCAACCTGTATCCTCATTTTTCCAGCCGGTGGTGACTTGTGCACGACGAGGATTGGGGCGCTGAAAAGCGTACGACGACGAGGATCATGGATGCGCTCCCGATCAAACAACGGAAGTGCATTAATTTGGATCAAGATTGAGGCCAAGGAGTCGTCGGTGATTTCAGGCAACCCGTGGAGATAAGCTGCCGAGCAGCCAGGTAGTCCGTCCCCAGTTTTTCGCACGCGGCTGCTCTTCCGAAGATGCTGGTAGCCATTTCCTGCGAAACGAAGGTGACCTCTTTCAATACCAAACCTACGCTCCCAATAGTCTCTAATCGTCACGAGGTTACCCGTTTCAATGCGCTCAATAAGGCGAAGATCAGCGCTCCCACCTCTGAACAGGATCTTCAAAATTTCTGGCCGACGAGTAACCTGATCGGTCGTAACGAGGTCTGCGCGGGTCGCATCGATACGCATCGTGCCGGCGCCGTTCAAAGATGGCTCTAGCCGCGGGCTTACAAAACGGAAGGCCGCTTCCGGCCCTGGCATTTGGTTGCGCGCGAACAGAAGGCAAAACGGCGCGGAAACCTCCGGCCAAACTTTGGTTTGGCGAAGTTCCGCACCATTTACCACGCCGGTGACATCAAGGGCGCCGAAGAGCGCCTCCCGTGCCTGAGGCATGCTGTCCCCCTGCTGAAAAAGCAGGCGGGCGTGCAGAGCAAATGCGATCTGGCCTCCGGGTCGAGCCCACTCCATCGCGCGCCAGACGAATGGCAAATCGAGCCCCTCGTTCGGAAGCGTTGGCCGTACCGTAGTGCCATTCGAACGCTTGTCGGCGATCGCGGTCACAGCTTCCAGAACCCTGGGCCAGCCGGGCAGTTTTGTTCCGCTCGCCCAGGGTGGATTGCCAATGACAAGGTCATAACCTTCACCGGGACTGGCGTGGAAGTCAGGATCGAGGCTGCCCAGTCCCCGCGTCGCGTTGCCGCTAATCGACCCAGCCCTATGTAACACCCGGCCGCGAAGGTTTTCGAAGGCGAGTTTCCCAACCGGCTCCGGGTCTGGGTCCAACTCGATCGACATCAGATAAAGGCCCAGCGCGGCGAAGCGCAGCGCGGACTCATCAATGTCGAATCCAGTGATCTGCTCGTAGAGTATCTTCCGAAGAGTCCCAGTCCCGGGCCTCGTCCGATCGCTTCGCCATCGTTCGGCCACGATTCGCCGGAACGTCGCGAGCAGGAAGACGCCGGCACCAGACGCCGGATCCAGAACTCGGGCCTTGGCAGCGCGGCCTTCCTCCACGAGTGGGGCGAACGCGCCGCGAACCATCAACTCCGCGATATGACGCGGCGTGTAATAGCCGCCGCGACTGCGTTGGCCCGCCGCATCGTGTTTACTCAGATATCGCTCGTACGCCTGGCTGAGAACACCGACAGGGATGTGGGCAAAGTTCAAATCATCCCAGCTTTCCGCCCATCCAAGCGCGAGTTGCCCACCTGCCGCGCGGCGTGCGATATCGCCAAGCACCTTGAAGCCGTCGATGGGCAAGCGTTCAAACGTCCCGCCCGAAAACGGGAGGAAATCGCCGTTAAAGGTCCCGTCCAACCAGTCGGATGTCGTGAGGGCCACATTGGCCGAATCGAACAGGGTGCCTTCCACCGCTTGCGACCGCAGCGGCTCGGGCAACAGGCCCCGGTCTCCCAGGAAGCGAGCAAAGAGCGCGCGACCGACCAGGGATATGGCGTCCTCAATGGTCAGGCCGCACCGCTGCGTCAAAGTGTCCAATGCGTCGTCGAGCAAGTCCAAAATAACCTGGGCGATCCACCCGCGGTTTGGTGGGTTGGATTCGGGACGCACGTTGCTGAGGTACGCGAACGTCGCAGCCTGCTCGTTGTCCGGTATCCCAACATTGACTCGGGCCCGCTCGATTGGATCGGCATCCAACGCGACCCGGTAGACATCGAGGCGACCGGGCGCGACGACGCCCAAATAGGGCGCGTCGCCCCGCATCGCCGCCATGCGTCGAATCCGGACCAACCGCGTTCCATCCGATCCGAGACGATCAGCATCTACCAGGAACATTAGCGGCGCGTCCTGCCACTCGTAGACCCCGAAAAGAGCATCCAGATCGGCGTCGCCCCTGGTGCGCGCCGCCGTGAGGGTCGCGTACGGAAGGAGTTCTGGACCATCCTCGCCAAACAAGCGCAAGTTGCCCGGGTCTACTCCGAATCGCTCAAGGGTTTCCAAAGTGACCGTCATCAAGGACTTGATTGCCCGAAGCGGGTTCTGAGGTCCAGTTCCGGGGGCGGAGCGATCTTATAGTGCGAACGCCTGCGTGTACCTTTCACGCTGAAAATGAGAGTTCTCGGCGATAATCCTGACGATGGGATATGAATTGAGAGCCATTGGGTCGTGTTAATGACCGCCCCTACTGCGCGGTGTCGATCTCGCTATCCTATGCCCGCTACGGGTCGACAAGCGGCATGCGAACTGACCCACCATCCTCATTTGACCCATGACGACACCGCCACGGACCGATCGTCACCCATGCATCCCGCTACCCGCCCCCCGTTTCCGCCACGCCTCCTCCACAAGACACAGAATCTCGAACAGCACCGAGGCGCCGTTGAACGCCGTGATCGTGCCGGGGTCGAACGATGGGGCGACCTCCACCAGATCGCCGCCGATGAAGTTCAGCCCGCGCAGGGCTCGGAGCAGCCGCAGCGCCTCCCGCGTCGTGATGCCGCCCGCTTCGGGGGTGCCGGTGCCGGGCGCCTCGACCGGGTCGAGCCCGTCGATGTCGAAAGTCAGGTACGCGGGCCCCTCCCCCACCACCCGCCGGGCTTCGGCCGCGGCAAAAGCCCAGCCTTGATCCATGAACTCATCCATGCCGAGGACTCGCATGCCGGAGGCGGTGGAGAATCCCCACTGATCCGCCACGTTCGTCGTGCCTCGGATGCCGATCTGAATGACACGGCGAGGGTCCAGCAACCCTTCCTCCACCGCCCGGCGGAACGGAGCGCCATGGTGGAAGCGCGAGCCCATGTAATCGTCGCCAGTGTCGCAATGGGCGTCGATATGCACCATGCCGACGGGACGATGCGACGCGATCCCGCGCAGGATCGGCAGGCTGATCGAATGATCCCCACCGACCGAAACCGGAATCGCGCCCGACGCGTGGATGTTTTTGTAGTAAGCCGCGATCTCGTCCAGCGCCGTGGTCAGATCATAGGGAAATTCCAGCCAGCAATCCCCGAGGTCACGGACCCGCGCAGTCGCGAAAGGCGCGACACCAGTGGCGGCGTTCAACCGGCGCAGCAGCGTCGACTGTTCACGCACCGCCCGAGGTCCATGGCGGGCGCCGGAGCGATGCGTCACGCCACCGTCGAAAGGCACCCCGATCAGGGCGATATCCGCCTCAGCCGGGTCATCGGCGATAGGCGCGCGGAAGAAGCTGGCGATTCCCGTGTGCCGCGGCCGCGCCTGGGGGTCGTTGAATTCCTGATAATGCGTGGGGCGTTTTGTCATGACTGGTCCTCGTCGCGTATGCGTTCATGGAGTCACGCAACCGGCGAGGCACCATGACACCGTCCCGCGAGAATGTGACCCAGGCATTGCCGGCCTTTCTCACGGGGTTCGCGGCCGAGGCCAGGATCGCGCGTCTTTCCGGTTGGCCTGTCGCGATCGGTGGCGGCACGACGGAGGGCGTGGCCCAGGCGGCGCGGCGTCTGATCGAGGCGGGGGTAAGCGGAATTATCAGTTTTGGTTTCGCGGGCGGGCTGGATCCGTCGCTCCCGGCGGGGAAGCTGATCGTCGCGGACGCGGTGATCGACAATGGGCGCCGTTGGCCAACGGATGACGCTTTGAACCAGCGTCTTGGTGGCTCGACGGGTCACGTTTGCCTGGGGCTGGACCACATCGCCGCGACGGTCGAGGAAAAACAAAGCCTCTACAAGGCGACAGGGGCGGCTGCGGTGGACATGGAGAGTGGGGCCATCGCCGCGTCTGGCGTGCCGTTCGCGGTCTTGCGAGCCATTTGCGATCCTGCGGATCGCGCATTGCCGCCGGCGGCCCTGATCGCGCTCGACACCGCCGGCCGTATCGTTCCCGGGCGGGTGCTATGGTCGATTCTGACCGCGCCGTGGCAAATCGGGGCGCTGGCGAGGTTGGCCAGGGACGCTCGGGAAGCGCGGCGCACGCTTCAGGGGATGGCCGAAGCACTGGCGCCTTTCCAGAGCGGCGAGTGAGTCCTGTAAGCACCCCGGCGGCATTTTGGTGTTCGGATTTGTGGCGCGCGGCGCGAAGTTCTGCTTAGGTTGAGTCCGCATGATCGATTTCGTCTCCGCTCCGGCGACCCTGCCGCCTGGCCAGCGCGTTTATGCCATCGGTGATGTGCATGGGTGCCTGGACCGTTTGGCGTCGCTCCATGAACAGATCGCTGAGGACCTCGCCATTCGTCCGGTCGGCGAATCCGTTCTGGTACATCTGGGCGACTACGTCGATCGCGGATTGGACAGCGCCCAGGTGATCGATTGGTTGAGCGGCGGGGCGCCGGTGCCGGTGGACCGGATCGTCAACCTGATGGGCAATCATGAGGACATGATGCTTCAGGCGCTGCCGGGCACCGATAAGGACGCCAACAGCACCTGGCTGTCGAATGGCGGAGCGGATTCTCTGATGAGCTGGAACATCTCTCGCAAAGTCCCGCCGGTGGACTGGGCGGGGCTGATTCCCGAGGAGCACCAAGCATTTCTGCGGGAGCTGCGGGTCAGTTTCCGGGCTGGCGATTATCTGTTCGTCCACGCGGGCATCAGGCCCGGCGTGCCGTTGGACCGGCAGGAAAAACAGGACATGCTGTGGATCAGGGAGCCGTTCCTGTCGTGGAAACCCAGTTTCGACGCGGTGGTGGTGCATGGCCACACGCCGCGGCACGATCCGACGATCCGGCCCAATCGCATCGGCATCGACACGGGCGCGGTGATGGGCGGGACGCTGACCTGCGTCGTGCTGGAGGACGACAGACTTGGATTCATCCGCGGTTAAGCTGTCTCTGGCACACAGTTCGTCGTAAGCAGGCCCGAACCGGATCACGGCACCAGACATGAACCAGATTTCCTCCTCCGTTCCACCCTCGCCGGACGCGCCGGACCCGGACCTTGAGGCCGCGATCCTCCGCCTTGGCCACACGAATGTGCTGATCGTGGGTGACGTGATGCTCGACCGGTACGTCTATGGCGATGTCGAGCGGATCAGTGTCGAGGCGCCAGTGCCGATCCTGGCGATCGACCGGGAGGTGCAGATGCCCGGCGGCGCGGGCAACGTGCTGCGCAATCTGACGGCTTTGGGCGCGGCGGCGGCGTTCATCACCGTGGTTGGCGACGATGAGGCGGGCTCGGCGCTGACCGCGCTGGTTGGCGGGCATGCGAATGTGGAGCCGTGGCTGCTGGTGCAAGGCGGGCGAACCACGACGCAGAAGACGCGCTTCATCGCCAAGGGTCATCAGATGTTTCGCGCGGACCGCGAACAGACGGACGCGATTCACCCTCGGCTGGCCGACCGGATGGTGCGGATCGCGATCGATGCCATGGCCGCGACGTCGGTGACCGTGTTGTCGGATTACGGCAAGGGCGTGCTGGCGGGAGATGTGCCGACGCAGCTGCTCGCCGCCGCGCGTAAGGCCGGACGGACGCTGATCGTCGATCCCCGAGGGGTGGATTTTTCGCGTTACGCCGGGGCGGATATCGTGATGCCGAACCGGCCGGAACTGGCGGCTGCCACGGGGATGCCGGTCGATTCCGAGGCCGCCATTGTCGCGGCGGCGTTGGTGCTGCGGGAGCGGTTCGGGTTTGGCGCGGTGGTGGTAACACGCGGCAATGACGGGATGACGCTGGTTGACGCGGACGGCGTCCGGCATTTTCCGGCCGAGGCGGGGGAGGTTTTCGATACCTCCGGTTGCGGCGATACGGCGTTGGCAGCACTGGCGGCCGGGGTCGCGGCGAAGCTGCCGCTGGCGGTCGCCGTGCGGCTCGCGAATATCGCCGCGGGGGTGGTCGTCGGGAAGGTCGGCTCCGCGGTGGCGCATGAGGCGGAGTTGCTGGCGGCCGTGTCGCCGGAACGGAGCGCATCGCGAAAAGTCGTGTCGCTGGAGGAGGCGGAGGAACTCGCCGAGCGCTGGCGGTATCGTGGCTGGCGCGTCGGTTTCACCAACGGGTGTTTCGACCTGCTGCATCCTGGGCATTTGCATTTGCTGGAGGCGGGGCGGGCCGGGTGCGACCGGTTGATCGTCGGGTTGAACTCGGACCGGAGCGCGCGGCGGTTGAAGGGGCCAATGCGGCCGGCTCAACCGCAGGATGCGCGGGCGGCGATATTGGCGAGCCTGGCGCCGGTCGATCTGGTGTGCGTGTTTGAGGAGGATACGCCGGAGCGCCTGATCCGGGCGGTGCGGCCGGATGTGCTGATCGCCGGAGGGGATGAGGGCGTCGAGGAGGCGGTTGGCGCGGATTTGGTGCGGGAGTGGGGTGGGCGCGTGACGGTGGCGGATGTGTTGCCGGGACATTCGACGCAGGCGACGTTGGAGCGGATACGGCGGTAGGGCGTGGAAGCACTTGCGGCCCGATTTCGACGTGTTGGGGACCGCCGGTCTTTGGCGGCCATTCCGTCTACCAGATATTTTATCCACCCATCATTTTGGCAGATTATTGATTGTTGAGTTCATATGATCATATTGGATCAGTAACCGAAGCGATTCACCAAAATTTTCGGGCGAACTTACATATTACGGAAAATCAACGAGTTTTGATAATGTGCGAACAACGTAAAATGGTACCATCGCACAGCCAGCCAGAATTCCCGAATCGTTACGTTTCAGGAAACAAGCCCGGGAAAAGCAGTTCGACCGCATGCAGAGGAAATCGCAACGACACAGGTCCTTTCGGCGTGTCTGAGCCAAGCAACCCCTCGTTCAGCAGCATCTTCAGCAAGTCCCGGGCGCGGCGTTCCCCAAGTCCCACGACCGCCCCCACTTCGCCGCGAGGGACCTGGCCTTGCTGCAACACGCGCTCCAGCAACATCACCGCTTCCGGCCGCCAGTCCCGCCTCCGCGCATAATGCCGCAGCCGCTCCACCAGCGTCCCAAACTGAAACAAACCCCGCATGAACATCACCTGATCGAGACACGCGCGCAGAAACCAGACCGTGAAGTCTCCCAGCGCGCGCCGGGACAGGTTGCCCCGCCCATCCAGATCCCCCTGCCGTGGCGAATCGGCGTGATCCATCATCTGCTTGTAGTCGCCCAGGCTCTCCAGACCTCTGGCCAACCCGCGCGACACCGACCAAAGCCCATGCGAGCCAATCCCCGCGTCAAGTGCCATCGCGTGGCTCATCAACCGGCTGACACGTCCGTTCCCGCCCAGGAAAGGATGGATGTAGTTGAACCGGTGATGTGCCGCCGCCATTGCCAGAACCCGGCTACCAGGTCCGAGGCGGTCCCGGCGATACCGCTGCTCAAAATGCCGCATGAAGGCCAGGATCCGATCCGGGGCTGGAGGCTGGTGGCGGCCGGCCATGACCACTTCTTCCGGCTGGCTCCGGAACGCGCCAGGCGCCATACGAAGTTCGCGCGTCTCGCCTCGCACAGTCAACATTGCCGCCGGGGCATCCCGGTAGAATTGGTGGTGCAGCCAGTGGAGAAAATCGATTGAGGCCGGGTCGGGCAATTCTCCTGTCGCGTGCAGCCGGTCAATCTCCTGCTGCACCCGAATATGCGCTCGTGCTTCGAGTTGCAGATTGCGCCGCTCCTCTCCGTCGGACAAATGGTCGGCCAGCGCCGCGGCGATTTCGCCGGGCGAGGTGTTGTGCCCCTCGATCAGGTTCGAATAGTAGCAGTTCATGAGCCGGATCGCGTCGGCCAGGCCCGCGGCAGACCGAGGATGCAGCCTCTCGCCAAGGCTCGCGGCTTCACCTGAGAGCCTTGCGACCAGATCGAGAAGCTCCGGGCTGACCTGATCGAGCAGGCACGGTTCGATCCGCGTGGGTGTTTCTTCCGGGGGCGTCATGGCACTATATGGGATTGCCGATCTTCAGATCGCGAAAGCCACCGATAATGTCGAATGTTTTACGAATCCATCGAAAAATTCCGCCGATCTGTATGCCGCTTGCTCAAAGCGCTCTAACTCGTTGAAATAACGCGAATTCCAACGAGTTCAATTTTCGTGCATTGCCGATCCTGGCGACAAACGTCAGCCCCGCCAAACAGCGCGCCCCTCGCCATACCCATCGCCCCCCAATCCACGCTAAACCAACCCCATGAACGACCAGCCCACTCCGCCGAGACCCGCGATCCCCGCCGGTGCCACCCCGGCGATGGCGCAATGGTTCGCCGCCAAAGCCGATTACCCCGACGCGCTGTTGTTCTTCCGCATGGGCGACTTCTACGAGCTTTTCTTCTCCGACGCCGAGGCCGCGGCCGCCGCCCTCGACATCGTTCTCTCCCATCGGGGCGAGCACAACGGCGTCCCGATCCCCATGTGCGGCGTTCCCAAACACGCCGCCGAGACCTACCTCGCCCGCCTGATCCGCCGCGGCTACCGCGTCGCCGTCGCCGAGCAAATGGAGGACCCAAAAACCCGCGCCTCCACCAAAATCCCCATCCGGCGCGAAATTGTCCGCGTGATCACCCCGGGCACGATCACTGAGGAGGCACTGCTGGAAGCGGGCCAGCCCAATCTCCTGCTGGCCCTGACCCGCGACCGGGACACGGTGGGCGCGGCATGGCTCGATATCTCCACGGGAACGTTTGAAACCGCCGCCGTCCCGCTCGCCGAACTGCCGGCGTTGCTGGGCCGCCTGGAACCGGCGGAGATCGTCGCGCCCGAGACCCTGCCGCTTGGCGAGTGGACGACACGTCGGGGGCCGGAGACCGTGCCCTCGCCGCCCTTGGTTGCCCGCCGCCGCCTGGCAGAGGTCTTCCAGACCGCCGATATCGAGGCTTTTGGCACCTTCACCGACGCCGAGGCGGTGGCTGCGATGGTCGCCGTCGACTACGTGCGCAAAACCCAGGGGGGCGTCCTGCCGCGGCTGGCCCGGCCCGCGCCATTGGGGCAGGCGGGCGTGATGGCGATGGACGCCGCGACCCGTGCCAGCCTGGAAATCCACCGCGCCCGCGACGGCGGAACGATGCACACACTATTGGCGGCAGTGAAGCACACCGTGACGCCCGCGGGCGCCCGGTTGTTGAGTGCCTGGCTGGCGTCCCCTCTGACCGATCCCATAGCCATCGGGGCGCGGCAAGACGGGTGGTCGTGGATGCTCGCGAACTCTCAGGCGACCATCCGTCTGCGTGGCGCGCTACGGGCGTCACCCGACCTCGCCCGGTCACTGGGGCGGCTGTCGTTGAACCGCGGCGGCCCGCGCGATCTGGCCGCCGTACGCGACGCGTTGGCCGCGGCTCACGACGCGGCGACGGCGCTGGACGGGCCACTGCCTGCCACTCTGGGCGCGGCGCGGACAACGCTGGCGCGGGAACTGCCGGTCCAGTCCACGCTGATCGCCGCGCTGACCGATCCGGCACCATTACGGGTGGAGGACGGCGGCGCGATAAAATCCGGTTATGATGGCGAACTGGACGCCCACCGGTCGTTACGCGACGACAGCCGCCGCGTGCTGGCGACGATGCAGCTCGACTACGCCCAGAAATTCGGTGTCGCGAGCCTGAAGATCCGCCACCACGCGCAACTCGGCTACATCATCGAAGCCCCGGCCGCCGCTGTCGAAGCCCTGCGCGCCTTCCCGGAACTGACGCTACGCCAGGGCATGGCGAACGGTGCCCGGTTCACTGAACCCGGCCTGTCCGACCTCGACCGCCGAATCACCGAGGCGGGCGATCGCGCCGCCGCCCGCGAAAAGCTGGTGTTCGGCCATCTGGCCAAAGCCACGCTGGACCATGCCGATGCCTTGGCGGCCCGCGCCGATGCCATCGCGTTTCTGGATGTCGCGCAGTCGGCCGCCAGCCTCGCGGCCTCGGGAACCTGGTGCCGGCCGGTGGTCACGGATGACGATTTATTCCAGGTGCGCTCCGGACGGCACCCGGTCGTGGAAACCGCGCTGGCGGGTCAGGCCGCTTTCGTTCCGAATGCCTGCGATCTCTCGCCCGAGCGCCGCGTGCTGCTGCTGACCGGTCCGAACATGGCCGGCAAATCAACGTTTCTGCGGCAAAATGCGTTGATGGCCGTACTGGCGCAATCCGGGCTGCCGGTGCCCGCCGAAGACGCGCGCATCGGCGTCGTGGACCGCTTGTTCAGCCGCGTCGGCGCGGCGGACGACCTCGCGCGCGGCCGGTCCACCTTCATGGTGGAGATGACTGAAACAGCGGCGATCCTGAACCAGGCGGGCCCTCGCTCCCTCGTCGTCGTCGACGAGATCGGCCGCGGCACCTCGACAACCGACGGTCTCGCCATCGCCTGGGCCGTGCTTGAGGCACTCCACTCCAACATTCGTTGCCGGACCATCTTCGCCACGCATTTTCATGAACTGGCGGAACTCGCGGAGCGGATGCCGCGCATCCGGCCACATACGATGCGAGTCAAAGAGTGGCGCGGCACCGTCGTGTTCCTGCATGAAGTGGCCGAGGGCGCGGCGGGACGATCCTGGGGCGTGCATGTCGCGGAACTCGCGGGCGTGCCAAAGCCCGTGGTACGGCGCGCCGCCACGCTTTTAAATGCGCTGGAGAAACAGAATTCCCCCCTGGCCGCGGGTGGCGCTTTGGGCGCATTACCCTTGTTCGCGGCGGCAACGACCACAGATGAACCCGTGGGCGAAACGCCACAAGACGACGTATTACGCCGCGCGCTGACCGAGCTCGACCCAGACAGGTTGACACCGCGGGAGGCGTTGGATGCACTCTATCGCCTGAAAGCCCTGCTGCCCGCCTCCGCCGGAGTCACCGATTGATGGATGCCCACCGAAAACGGCCCGGGTCATGCTGACCCCCATCCCCATGCCCAAGGCGCCGGAAGCGGCGGCGGCGCAGCTATCCGACGCGCTCGCGGCCCTCGCGCAAGCGCACTCCCCAATCCCGAGAGAGGCCGCGCTTGGGGCTTTCCGCCGGCATCTGGCGCGAATTCAAAACTATGTCCGGCAGGCGTTCGAGCAGGAGCAGTTGACCGGCCTGCAGGCCGCGCGGCTTCTGGGCGCGTTGGTCGATGGCGTGGTGGTTGGACTGTATCAGCACGCGACCCATGATACTGGCCTCGGCTTGCCGGAGCGGCTGAGCGTGGCCGCCACCGGCGGTTACGGACGCGGCGTGCTGGCGCCGTTCAGCGACGTCGATTTGTTGTTTCTGACCGGTGACGATCCGGACGCTGAAACGCTACAGGTCGTCGAGTACATGCTCTATTTTCTTTGGGATCTCGGGCTGAAGGTTGGGCATGCGACACGTTCGATCGACGATTGCCTGACCGAGGGCGCCAAAGACACGACAATCCGTACCGCGTTGCTGGATGCAAGGCATGTCACCGGCGACAAGCCGTTATTCGCCGATTTTCATCGCCGTTTCCGGGCCGCGTGCAAGGACGCCGGCGTCGTGGAATACATCGCCGCGAAGCAAGGTGAACGCGCGGTGCGGCATCGCCGTTACGGCGACAGTCCGTTCATGGTGGAGCCGAACGTCAAGGAAGGCCGCGGCGGATTGCGGGATATTCAGACATTGTACTGGATCGCCCGTTACGTTTTCGATACGCAGACCATGGGCGAACTGGCCGATCTCGGCGGCATCCTGACGCAGCAGGAAGCGCGGCATGGCCGCCGGGCCTGGGAATTCCTGTGGACCGTCCGCTTCCATCTGCACTATGTCGCCGGGCGCGCCGAGGAACGGCTGACGTTCGATCTGCAACCGGTCGTCGGTGCGCGCATGGGATACACCAGGCACGGCAAACAAGACGGCGTCGAGCGGTTCATGCGCCACTACTTCCTGAATGCCCGTGACATCGCCCGCCTGACACGCATCCTCGAACCCGCGATCCTGCGCGCTGCTCTCGGGCCGCCGGCGATCGAGGCGGAGACGGACAAGGCATTGCTGGACAGCGGATTTGTATTGGCCGAAGGCAAATTGCTGCCGCTCACCGGACGGGACTTTGACTCCGATCCGATTCAGATGTTACGCGTTTTGCGGATTGCCCGCGATCGCAATCTGGAACTGCATCCGCTGACCGTGCGTTCGTTCATTCAAAATGAACGTCGCGCGGTGTCGTTACGTGATGACAAGAAAGCCTCGGCGCTTTTCATGGACCTGTTATGCGGTAAACCGCCTGAAAAACGACGCCCAGGAGACCGGCCGGGGGAGCGTCCGCCGACAAATCATCCGGATGGCGCCAAATGGTTGACGATCCTCAATGAAACCGGATTTTTAGGCCGTTACATGCCCGATTGGGGCCGCATCGTCGGTCAGATGCAATTCGATACATATCATATTTTCACGGTCGACGAGCACACGATCGAAGCCGTCAAAGTCCTCAACGCCATGGAACGCGGCGAGATGATTGAGATCGCGCCGGTCGCCTCGGAACTCATTGAGCAGATTGAATCGCGGCGCGCTTTGTACATGGCCATGATCATGCATGACATATGCAAGGGCCGCGGCGGCGACCATTCCGAGCTTGGCGCCGAACTGGCGCTGGAGATTTGTCCTGGCTTTGGCCTGACCGCCGAGGAAACCGAAACGGTCTCCTGGCTGGTACTGCATCATCTGCTGCTCAGCACGATGGCGTTCAAGCGCGATATCGACGATCCGAAGACTATTCTCGATCTGGCGGAAACCATTCAGTCACCGGAACGGTTGCGGTTGCTGCTGATCCTGACAGTCGCCGATATGCGGGCGGTATCGCCGAAAGTATGGAACGCATGGAAGGCGACCTTGCTGCGGGAGTTGTACGCGCGCGTGGCCGAAGTCCTGGCCGGCGGTCTGTCCACCACCGAACGCGACGTGCGCGTGCAGCGCGCGAAACAGGCAGCGGGCGCCTTGCTTCCCGGCTGGTCCGATGAAGACAAAGCGTGGTTCGCGGGTCTTGGCTACCCGGCTTACTGGCTCTCATTCGATCCGGACACTCATTCCAGGCATGCGCGGCTGTTGCGCGATGCCAATCGACGCAAGGCGCCTCTGACGGTGGATACGCAACCGCTGCCAGCCCGAGCCGTGACCGAGGTCACTGTCTACGCCGCCGATCACCCGGGCTTGTTCAGTAAGATCACGGGCGCCATGGCGGTGGCGGGCGCTTCGATCGTGGATGCGCGCATTCATACCATGACCAACGGCATGGCCTTGGATACGTTCTGGATTCAGGACGCGGCCGGGGGAACATTCGAACAGCCGCACCGCCTCGCGAAACTGGCGTCGCTGATTGAACTGGCGCTGTCGGGCCGGTTGCGGTTAACCCACGAAATTCGCAAATTGTCGCGCGATTCCTATGGCAAACGCATGCGGGCGATCCACTCGCCGCCCCGCGTTGTCATGGACAATCACGCGTCGAACACGCACACGATCGTGGAGGTCAACGGCCGCGATCGGCCCGGCCTCCTGCACGATGTCACGGCGGCGATCAGTGAACAGGGACTTCAGATCGCCTCGGCGCATGTCACGACTTACGGCGTGCGCGCGGTCGATGTGTTTTATGTGAAGGATGTTTTCGGCCTGAAGGTCGAAAACGAACGCAAACTGACCGGCCTGCGCGAAGCGTTATTGAAGGCGCTGGACAGTCCAGATGATCCCGCCCCGGCGGCCACCGAAGTGGTGGAGGCGGACGACGCGGTGCCGAGAGCCCGGCGGCGCCGGAGGGCGGCCGCGTAACCAAGCAGAGGAGACACGAACATGAATGTGGAAATCGAATATTGCGGCATGTGAGGCTATGAACCACGCGCCCGTGCGGCGCGGGATCAGATCCTCAAGGCTCAGAGTACGGCGGCCGTGACGCTCAAGAAATCTGGCGGCGGCGTGTTTGAGATCGTCGTGGACGGACGGTTGGCCTGGTCGAAGAAGGCCACCGGGGCGTTTCCGACGGACGAACAGGTGATAGCTACAGTAGGGTGACGACGCTGTAGCTCGGCCCCCCGGACAGTTTTCCCGGGAGGCTCAAACCGTGCTTGCGTAAGCCGCCCGCGTCAGACGAGCGCTTTGCCATCATCAGGATCGACTTCGATCTCGATTTCAACGTCGGTATCGTCATCGATTTCCGCGTCATCGTCGTCGGGGATGTCTGCTTCTTCAACGTCATCCACGACGAGATCGTCGACGGTTTCCAACTTTTCCTCGGCCGCGACCGGCAGCGGCCGGCGGCTGAAGGCGCCCCGATCCGAGGAGGCGCGGAGCGGGCGGTACATGCGCGGCTTCGGCGGTGCCTGCACGGCGTGACACTTAAAACAGACCACCGGGCTTCTGTTCAGGTCGTAAAACCGTTCGGCACACGCTTCACAGGTATACTTGGTGCCGAATTCCGGCTTGCTCATCGGGTTTTCCTCAGCCAGCCTTCGTGTGGAGTTTATCGGCGCAGGCGCGCGCAAGGGCGTCATTGCCTGATGGCTTGCCGTCCTGCGAAGCCCAGCCGGCCTTCATGACGATGTCAGCGCGCGAATACGAAGATTGTTCGGCCTGAAACTTCGTCAGCGTCGCCGTGTTCGGATCGCCCTGGGCCTTCGAGACACAATAGGGCAGCAGCGCCGCGACGACCGCGGTACCAGCAATCTCCTGCGCCATCTTCTCGGACGTTGCCGCCGTGGTCCATCCCAGTTGGGAGAACCCGAAGATCGACATCGCGACCGCGCCAGCCACAGCCCCCCAGATGCCGGGCTTTAGTCCAGTGGGAATGTTCATGGATTTTTCTTCGTGTTCTGGAGGGAACAATATCCCCCCAACGTAGGATTGAGGTTTCTATATGGGGTGCGGTTTTAGCATTACATTAACGGGAGAAAAATAAATCAGCAGCGATTTGTATCGGGCGATGAAGATTCGACGTCAAATGGACCGGAATTACTCAGCGGACTTCAGATCGCGTATCACTTCTGGTTTTTGCATCAGAAGATTGATCTTGGTCGCGTAATCCAATGCCTGATCCGGCTGAAACGATAAATCAGGAATCCGGCGCAAGGTCAGCGCCTGTCCCATCCGCGTCCGCATCCAGGGAGTCGCGCGCTTCAGCGCGGGTAGCAGTGTCTCGACATCCGTCCGTCCCAATCGGGAAATAAAGGCGATCGCGTGCTTCAGATCGGGGCCGATCCGCACCTCGCTGACGGTGATGTCGGCTTCAGCGAGGTCGGGATCGCGGAATTCGCGCCGGGTGAACACATCCGCCAGCACGTGGCGGATTTCTTCTGCCACGCGCAACTGACGCTGCGTCGGCGCGGGATCCCGCGCCTTCCTGGGTTTTGGGGGAGAGGCGCGCGTCTCCCGCCGCGGATCCTTGCTCAACCCGGAACCATCTCCGTCTCAAAGCACTCGACCACGTCGCCTTCCTGCAGATCGTGGAAATTGGCGAACGACAGGCCGCATTCGTAGCCGCGAGCCACTTCGCGCACATCGTCCTTGAAGCGCTTCAGTTGCGACAGTTCGCCACTGTGGATCACCACGTTGTCGCGCAACACCCGGACGCCGGAGCCACGCTTGACCAGCCCGTCGGTAATCATGCAACCCGCGACCTTCCCGGTCTTGGTGATGTTGAACACCGCGCGGACCTCGGCATAGCCCAGGAATTTCTCGCGGGCTTTGGGGGCGACCTTGCCGCGGACGAGTTTCTCAACGTCGTCGGACACCTCGTAAATGATCGAGAAGTAGCGGACGTCGACACCGTCCCGCTGCGCCATTTCCCGTGCCTGTGACGTGGCGCGGACGTTGAACGCGATGATGACGGCGCTGGATGCTTTCGCCAGTTGCACGTCGCTTTCGGTGATCTGTCCGACACTGGCCAGCAGCACGCGAACCTTCACTTCCTCGTGTTCCAGCTTCATCACCGTGGCCTGAATCGCCTCGGAGCTGCCTTGCACGTCGGCCTTGATCAGAATGGCGACTTCTTTCTGCACGCCGGCCTGAATCCGCGCCAGCATATCCTCCATCGTGCCGCGAGCGCCGGCCTGGGCACCAACCGTTTTCTCGCGCTGGCGGCGTTCGCGGAATTCGGTGATTTCGCGGGCGCGGGCTTCGTTCTCGACCACGACGAAGGGTTCGCCTGCCATGGGAGCGCCGCTTAGCCCCAAAATCTCAACGGGACTCGACGGGCCGGCCATGGTGATCGGTTTGCTCTTGTCGTCCAGCATCGCCCGGACCCGGCCCCATTCCGAGCCGGCGACGACAATATCGCCTTGTTTGAGCGTGCCGCGTTGCACCAGGATCGTGCCAACGGGGCCGCGGCCGCGATCCAGCCGGCTTTCGATGACCGAGCCTTCCGCCGTCCGGTCCGGATTGGCGCGCAGATCGAGGATTTCGGCCTGTAGCAGGATGGCTTCCTCCAGCTTGTCGAGGCCGGTCTTCTTCAGCGCGGAGACTTCGACGTCCTGAGTCTCGCCGCCCATTTCCTCAACGACGATCTCGTAGCTCAACAGTTCCTGGCGTACCCGGGCTGGATTGGCGTCGGGTTTGTCCATTTTGTTGATGGCGACGATGATCGGCGCGTTGGCGGCCTTGGCGTGACGGATCGCCTCGATGGTCTGCGGCATGACCCCGTCATCGGCGGCGACGACGAGCACGACGATGTCGGTGACCGAGGCGCCGCGGGCACGCATCGCGGTGAAGGCTTCATGGCCCGGCGTATCCACGAAGGTAATGCGGTCGCCTGAGCCAAGTTTCACCTGGTAGGCACCGATGTGCTGCGTGATGCCGCCCGCCTCCCGGCTCGCGACATCGGTTGCGCGCAAGGCATCCAGCAGCGAGGTCTTGCCGTGGTCGACATGGCCCATGATCGTAACGACCGGCGGCCGGATCACCAGATCCGTATCGATATCGGCCTCGCCCTCCAGTCCCATTTCCACGTCGGATTCCGAAACGCGGCGGGCGCGGTGGCCGAATTCCTGCACCACCAGTTCCGCGGTATCGGCATCGAGCGTCTGCGTGATGGTCGCCATCACCCCGAGCTTCATCAGGGCCTTGACCACGTCCGGCACGCGGGCGGCCATGCGGTTGGCGAGTTCCTGCACCGAAATATGCTCGGGAAGGATAACGTCCCGCACGACGCGGACCTGGTCCGACCGCAGCCGTTCCAGATCGGCCTGGCGGCGTTCCCGTTCCCGCTGACGGCGGACCGAGGCGAGCGAGCGAACGCGGTCGTCCTCACCTTCGATCGCTGCCTGGACGTCGATTCGACCGGTGCGGCGGCGGTCGTCGCCGCCCTTTTTCGCGATGACGACGGTGGGCTTGCGCGGCACCATTCCAACACCGGGACGGCGCACGGGCCGCGCGTCATCGTCGTCGTCAGCGGGCCGGGCACCACCTGGCCGCAGCCGCAACGTTTCTCCGGCGGGTGTCGCCGCCCCTGCCTGATCGGTCGCTGGCGTCGCGCCTGATCTGGCGCCCGCCGCGCCACCGGTACGAGCAAGCCCATGCCCGGTGGGTTCCGTCGGCGCCTTCGCCTGAAGCGGCTCGCGCGGTTGCGGGGCGGGCATCGGGGCGGGAGCTTCGGTCCCATTCGCCGTCGCTTCGGCGGTCAGGCGGGCGTGTTCAGCCGCCGCCGCGTCTTCAATCGCCTGATGGCGGGCGTCCTCCGCGGCCTGGAGGCGGGCTTCCGCCTCTTCGATCTTGCGGCGTTCGGCATCCTCGGCGTCGCGGCGCGCGTCTTCTTCCGCCTTACGTCGCGCTTCCTCGGCGGCGGACAGAATGGAGATTTTTTCCTGTTCGCGGCGTTCCGCGTCGCGCCGCGCTGAATCGCGCTGCTGCTCGACCAGAGCGCGTTGGCGCGCCGCCAGTTCCGTCGCGGTCAGTGCGCGTCCGGCGCCCGGCACGGACCGTGCCGCGGGGGCACCGCCTCGCGCGGTGGGTGGCACATGGCCTGGCGCCGCCGATGGCAGACCCGCGGCCGCCGCCGGTTTGGCCGCGATGCCCGCGCGGGACTTCCGCACCTCGACCTGCACGACCTTCGATCTGCCATGGCTGAAGGTCTGCCGCACGGAGCCCGCGTCCACGGTCCGCCCCACTTCCAGCCGCGCTGCTGGCCTGAGGGAAAGACGTCCCTTGCCGCCGTCCTGATCGTTGCTTTCGCTCATGCCCTACCCGTTGGTACTCGTCGCGTCGTTGATTCCAGCGGTTTCCCGCCGCGTCGCACGGTGCGACGTTAAGTCTGGTTCCGCCTGGCGCGACAAATCTTGTGCCGCGCGCGGCGACGTAGTTCGCAGCCCGGCCAGCCGGCCCGCCTCCATGACGATGGAACTGGCCAGCCGGCCAGGCGCCACCACCACATGCACCACGTTCTCGTGCCCGAAGACCCGCCCCAGCTCGGCGCCCGTCAGCGGGTCGAGAACCGGGACCGTCTCCTGGACCGCTGACCGAAACCGGGTCCGCTCCGCCTCACTGCCATCCGCGGCCTGTAACACAAGCCCGGTTGGATGGCTTCGCATCCAATCACGCGCCTTTTCGAACCCGGCGATCGCCTGGCCCGCGCGCCGTGCAAGGCCGAGAAAATCGCCAATCCGCCGAACCAGCGCCGTTTCCAGCAGGGCAGGAAGATCGGGGGACACCAGAACCGGACCACGCGCGGCCCGAGCAATCGCCCGGACCAACTCCCGGCCTTTCGTGCCAGGCCCCGCGTCAGGTCGCGCAGTGCCATCTTTCACCGCGCCATCTTTCGCCCTTGGGCCATCTTTCGCCCTTTGGGGGCCTTCTATCACATCCCCCGAGGCACTCAACCATATTCCCCGGCCTGGCAGCTTCCCGGCGAGGTCAGGGATCAAGGCACGTTCGGGACTGACGACAAATCGAAACATTTGCTCCTTCGGCAGACGCGCGCGAGTGACCGCGCAGCGGCGCATCGGACCTGTTTCGGGTTCTTCGCCTTCCGCGTCAACGGCTGAGTTGTCCGCGAGCTCAGTCGTGGCCTGCCTCCCCGGCCGGCGCGGCATCCGCCTCGCTGGCCTCTTCCTCGAACCAATGCGCCCGCGCGGCCATGATGACCGCGTTGGCGGTGTCTTCGTCCATTTGCTCGGCGCCGATGATCTCGATCAACTCGTCAGAGGCAAGATCCCCCAGATCGTCCAGGGATTTGATGTCTTTTTCGCCAAGCGCGACGAGCATGGCGGGGGTGAACACGTCGAACGCGGCGACATCGTCGGAAACGCCCAGTTCGATGCGCTTGTCGTTCAGCTCATTGTCGCGGCGGGTGAGAAAGGTTTCGGCGCGCCGGATCAGTTCCTCGGCGACACTGTCGTCGAACCCCTCGATCGCCGCGACTTCGTCGACCGGGGTGAACGCGAGTTCTTCGACCGTATTGAAGCCTTCGGTCACCAGCAGGCCCGCGATCATGTCGTCGACGTCCAGCGCGTCGACAAACAAGCCGGAGCGGCGGCGGAATTCCTCCTGGCGGCGCTCGCTTTCCTCGGCCTCGGTCAGGATGTCGATGTCCCAGCGCGTCAACTGACTGGCGAGGCGGACATTCTGGCCGCGGCGGCCGATGGCGAGGCTGAGCTGTTCGTCGGGCACCACCACCTCGACCCGTCCGGCTTCCTCGTCGAGCACGACTTTGGTCACCTCGGCGGGGGCGAGCGCGTTGACGACGAAGGTCGCGGCCTGTGGACTCCAGGGAATGATGTCGATTTTCTCACCCTGGAGTTCCTGTACCACGGCCTGAACGCGGGACCCGCGCATGCCGACACAGGCGCCGACCGGGTCGATGGAGCTGTCGCGGCTGATCACCGCCATCTTGGCGCGTGAGCCCGGGTCGCGGGACACCGCCTTGATCTCGATGATGCCGTCATAAATCTCCGGCACCTCCTGCGCGAACAGCTTCGCCAGGAAGCCCGGATGCGTGCGGCTGAGGAAAATCTGTGGTCCGCGCGGTTCCTCGCGGACGTCGTAGATGTACGCGCGGACACGATCGCCATTGCGAAAACTTTCGCGGGGAATGAGCTCGTCGCGGCGCAGCAGGGCCTCGGCCTTGCCGAGTTCGACCATGAGATTGCCATACTCGGTGCGCTTGACCGTGCCATTGATGATTTCGCCGACGCGGTCCTTGAATTCCTCGTACTGCTTCTTGCGCTCATACTCGCGGACGCGCTGGACGATCACCTGTTTGGCGGTCTGCGCGGCGATGCGGCCGAAATCGATCGGCGGCAGCGGATCGACGACGAAATCGCCCACGGCCTTGTCCGGGAACAGCTTCAGCGCGTCCCGCGCGGACATCTGGGTTTCCTCGGTCTCGATCGTCTCGACGATTTCGGTCCAGCGGGACAGGCGCACGTCACCGGTCTTACGGTCGATCGTGGCACGGATGTCTTTCTCGTGGCCGTACTTGGCGCGGCCGGCTTTCTGGATGGCCTGCTCCATCGCCTCCAGCACGTCCTCGCGTTCGATATTTTTCTCCCGCGCGACGGCGTCGGCGACCAGCAGCAGTTCAGGGCGAGCGATGGCGGTATCCATGAGGGCCTCTGTTTTTCTCTGGCGATGGTTCTGGTTCGTGACAGGCGTTAGTTCGTGACAGGTGCCGGGGCGGTGAAGGCGATCAGCGCGTCAGTCAGCACGAGTTTGGCGCGGCGGATATCGCGTAATGGCAGCGCCGCCTCGGTACCGTCGTCAAGCCGCAATTTACCCTGGTCTTCGTCCGCGCCCAACACGATCCCGGAAAACCGCTTGCGGCCGTCAACCGGGAACAAGGTCTCGACCCGCGCGAGGTGGCCGGCGAAGCGGTTCCAATCTTTCGCCCGTGTCAGCGGGCGATCGATGCCAGCCGAACTGACCTCCAGGCTCCAGGCGCCGGGGATCGGGTCTTCGACGTCGAACACAGTACTTAGGTAGTGGCTGATCTGCTCGCAATCCTCGACCGCGATTAGGCCGCCATCGGCACGGTCGGCCATGACCTGGACCGTCGGCCGTTCACGGCCAAGCACGGCGAGGCGCACGAGCTCGAAGCCCATAATTTCCAGGCGTGGCGCGACAATGGCGGTCAGTTTGGCCTCCAGAGTCAGCGGCGCGGTGTCGTTCGGTTCATCCAAAACAAAAAAGGCGGCCGGTTAAGGCCACCCCCCGTAAAGCAGCGGAGAACTTGGTGTATGCATTACGTAGCGGAACGGGGGGCGGATGACAAGGGGCACCCGCGCCAACGCTCACTGGGCGACGGGAATGGCAGCCAGAGGCCGCCCTCAGGCCGCGAGCGCGGGCGCCGCGGCGGCCTGACCACCTCGGAAAATCGCCAAAGCCGCCAGCGAGGACGCCGCCCGGTGCATCGGCGAAGCCCACTCGCCCGGCCGCGGCTGGCGGAAAATCGTCATCGACGGATACCAGGGGCTGTCGGACCGGCCGTGCAACCAGCGCCAGCAATTATCGTACCGGTCCAGCAGGAACACAGGCTTTCCCATCGCGCCGGCCAAATGCGCGACCGAAGTGTCCACACTGATCACCACGTCCAGATTGGCGATGATCGCCGCCGTGTCGGCGAAATCGCGCACGGCTTCCATCGGGTCGGTCAGCACCATGCCAGGCGGCGGCTCCTGCGCCGCGGGAGTGCCCGCCTGCAGACTGACGAACCGCACGCCCCGGACCGTCGCCAGTGGCGCGAATGCCGCGAGGCCCGCGCTGCGCCGCCGATCGACCGACGTGAACCCTTGCAACCAAGGCCTCGCCTGGCCCGCCCAAACGAGGCCAACACCCAGGCCATCGCGTGGCAGGCGGGCCGACCAGGCGGCGGCCAGGGCGGGGTCGGCGCTCAAATAAGGCTCGCCCGGTACATCCCGTGTCGTGGTCCCGAAGACCCTGGGCAGACTGAAGAACGGACAATGATGATCGTGGGCCGGTAAGGCACCGTCTCCGGCCTGAACCACGGAGATCCCGGGAATGCATCGCAACAATCGCACCAGCGGTGCGGGCACCGAAGCCGTGACCGCCGCCCCCAGCCGCGCCAGCATTGGCAAATAGCGGGCGAATTGCAGCGTGTCGCCGAACCCTTCCTCGTGCCAGACCAGAATCCGCTGGCCGTCCAGGCGGGCAGGCGCGTCCAGGACCGGCAACAGCGGAGCCGTCGAAACAGCGCTGTAACCGGGGCGCTCGAACCTCCATTCGTAGTCCCGCCAGGCCTCCTCCCACCGCCCGGCGTGCAGCAGCGCGATGGCTCGATTCACCTTGATCTGAGGGTCGCCGCCCGCCCGGACGATGGCGCGGTCATACGCGGCGAGCGCATCGTCGAATCGCCCCTCGATTTTGAGCATCATGCCCAGATTGGCCCAGTTGGCGGAGGAGTCCGGGTCCAGCCGGGCGGCGCTGTCGAAGCAGCGTGTGGCGTCCTTGAACCTTCCGGCTTCCGCCAGCGCCATGCCACGCAGGTTAAACGTGCCGGGACCTTCTGGCGCGTCGCGCAACACGGCCAACGCGGCCGTGGGGTCGGCGTTTTCCAGCAGATAACTGGCGAAATCCTGGCGTAACCGCCCATCCTCCGGCGCCAGCCGTAGACAGGCGCGGTATTGGCGGGCCACCAGAGAACGGGGCACGCGCGGCTGCATGGTCGCGAGGTCGCGGCACGGATCGGCGTGATCGGGCCGCGCGCGCCGGACGCGGCCCAGAATTGGCGCGGCGCGGGTCGCCTCCCCGCTCGCCGCGATGGAAAGGCCCAGAACGAGTGTGGCTTCGACGTCCGCGGGATCGACGGCGAGCAAGACCCGGCACTGGACCTCCGCCAAACGCCAGCGGCGCGCCTCCAGGTGGTCCATCGCCGCTTTGAGTTGTCGCGCTCGGATCGTGGGCGCGCCGTCCGGTCGGTCCATTTTGGGTTCTCCTGTCAGACAGGCGTACAATCGCAGGAGAGTGTTAATGGAGTGTTTACAGGCGGGCACGATTTTCATACGCACGCGTTTGTCCGCCGGAACGCCTCCGTCGTTCCGGCAGCTGGGCTTGACCGGGCCAGTCGAACCCGCACAGTGCCGAGTGTGATTTTCCGGCGCGGCCGGGGGACGGAGGAAACGATCATGCCGAAAACAAGAGGCACCGGCCTGTTGATGGCCTGGACCGATGTCGATCCGGCGCATGAGGCCGAGTTCAATCGCTGGTACGATGAGGAACACATTGGCCGGCTGCTCGCCATACCCGGTTTTTTGAGCGCGGGCCGGTATCGAGCGCTGCGGCGCGGGCCGAAATATCTCGCGATGTATGAGTTGGAGGACCATAACGTCCTGCGCTCGGCGGCGTTCATCGACGCGGTGCGGTATCAGCCTTCGGCGCGGCGGCTGGCGACCTCGCCCAGTACGTCCGGGCGGAATTTTCTGCTGAATGGATACCGCCAGATATTTCCGGCGCGGACGCATCCGGCTGACAATCCGTTGGAGATGCCGCGATATCTACAGATGGGGCGCATGGATGTGATGGCGTCGATGGAAGAGGAATTCAACGACTGGTACAACACGTGTTATATTCCAGGGTTCCTGACGGTGCCTGGCGTGATCCGGGTGCGCCGATTCACCGCGGTTGAGGCCCAACCAAAATATCTGACGGTGTATGAGTTCGAAAACCCCAACGTTCCCGATACCGAACCGTGGCTGGCGCAACGTGAATCGAATCCCTGGAGCAAGCGGGTCCGTCCCGCGATGCGGCTGGATGCCGGTTCTCCGGCGGTGTTCGAGCGAATTTTCCCGAAATTGTGATAAGGGCGTTGGCATGACGAATGTAATTGGTACCTGGCGCCTGCTGCGCGCGGTGGCGAGTGACGGAAATGGAAACGAACTGCCGGTCCCGTATGGTGGGCACCCGATGGGACGGGTCGTGCTGAGCGCGGACGGCAGAATGATGGCGATGACCAGCGACGCGCGCCGGGAAATTCCGGGCGGCGGAAAGCGTGAATATAGCACGTATTGTGGCAACTACACCTACGACGGAAAGCAATTGATCACCCGGGTCGATGCCGCGTCGGATCCGAGCCGGGTTGGATCGGAGCAAGTACGCGATGTCCGGTTCGAGGACGGCCTGATGGTGTTGCGCCCGCCGCTGCGAAGTTATGGCGGCGCGGCGGCGGAGCAGCGGGAGCTGTTCTGGGAGAAGATCGCGGACGTTTGAGCGATATCCGCATGGGTTCGCGCCCCTCGATTGACACAAGGCGGCCCAATGGACAGGTTCCCGCCCGGTCGCGCGCAGGGGATGGGTCCATGACACCGGCGAATTATCAACAAGTTGACGTCCTGGTCGTGGGCGCGGGAAACGCCGCCGCCAATGCCGCGCTCGCGGCGCATGAAGCCGGCTGCTCGGTCGCCATGCTGGAAACCGCGCCAGAGGATGCGCGCGGAGGCAACTCCGCCTTTACCGGCGGCGCCTTCCGGTTTGTCTTTGACGAGGTGAAGGACCTGATCGCCCTGGCCCCAGATATCGCGGAGCTGGACCTGTCCACCATCGACTTTGGCACTTATACCAAAGAGCAATATTTCGACGATATGGGGCGGTTGACCGAATACCGGTGCGATCCCGATCTGACCGAGGTGTTGATCGGCAATTCTTACGCCGCCGCGTTGTGGTTGAAGAAACACGGCGTGAAGTTCCAGCCGGCGTTGGGCCGCCAGGCGTTCAAGGTAGACGGAAAATTCCGCTTCTGGGGCGGTCTCGCGTGTCACATCCATGGCGGGGGACAGCATCTGGTCGCGACGCTGCACGCGAAATTGCAGCAGGTTGGCATCCCCGTGCTTTACAACACCACGGCGTGGCAATTTCTGCACGGTGACGATCGGGTCGAGGGTGTCCGCGTCCGCCATCACGGCCGGATTTTCGACCTGCGCGCGAAAGCCATCGTGATGGCGTGTGGCGGATTCGAGTCGAACGCGGAAATGCGCGCGCGTTATATCGGTCCGAACTGGGACCTCGCGAAGGTGCGAGGCACACGATACAACCAAGGCTACGGCCATCGGATGGCGATCGATATTGGCGCCGCCGTCGCCGGCCATTGGTCCGGCGCGCATGCCGTGCAATGGGACATGAACGCGCCGCCCTTCGGCGATCTTTCGGTCGGCGATCAGTTCCAAAAGCACAATTATCCCTTCGGTGTTCTGGTCAATGCCCGCGGAGAACGATTCCTCGACGAGGGCAAGGATTTTCATAGTTACACCTATGCCGCCTACGGGCATGAGGTGATGAAGCAGCCCGGTCTTTTTGCCTGGCAGATTTTCGACTCCAAGATCAACGACCTGCTGCGCAGCGAATACCGCATCCCACGCATCACCAAGGAAGTGGGAAACACGCTCGAGGAGCTGGCTCCGAAACTGACAGGCGTGGATACCGCCGCGGTGCTGGAGACGTTACGTGCCTATAACGCCGCCCCCAGGCCCGATGTAAAGTTCGATCCGAATGTGCATGATGGCCTGCGTACGACGGGTTTGCCTATCAATAAAACCAACTGGGCGCAGACGCTGGATACGCCGCCGTTTCATGCCTATGGCGTCACCGCCGGCGTGACCTTCACGTTTGGCGGGTTGAAGATCGACACCTCCGCGCGGGTCGAGGATACCTCAGGCGAACCGATACCGGGCCTGTTCGCGGCGGGGGAGATCGCGGGAGGGCTCTACTACCATAATTACGGCAGCGGCACCGGGTTGATCGCCGGTGTCACGTTCGGACGGATCGCGGGTGATGGCGCCGCTGCCTTCGCTCGACGCAATTGAAAATAGGGAGACTGAACCATGAAATTCTGGAAAGCTGGCGTCGTGGCCGCCATGACCGCCGCCCTCCCGCTTGGCGCGGCCTTTGCCGCGGCTTGCGATAACCCCAGGCAAATGACCGGCTTCAAGACCTGTGCGAATGTCGAGCAGGCCGAGAAAGAAGGCGCGTTGACGGTTTACTCACCGGACCCTGAGACCAACCAGATGTCGCTGAGTAATGCCTTCATGGCCACGTTTCCGAAAATCAAGGTCACATATCTGCGCCTGCAAACCGGGGCATTGTATGCCAAGTTGATGGCGGAACGGCAGGCGAAATCCTATCTGGTCGATGTTCTGACCCTCAGCGACATGACGTTCGCTCTGGACTTCCAGAAGCGCGGCGGTTGGTCCCGTTACGAATCGACCGAACTCGCCCCTTTCAAACCGGAACACAAAAGCGCGCCGCCGGGCTATTTCATGTGGACCGGGATCGTTATCGCGGGGATTGCCTATAATCCCACGACCGTTAAGCCCGCCGACGCGCCGAAAAGCTGGAAAGACGCGCTCGATCCGAAATGGAAAGACGCGATAAACGTCAAAGTTTCGAACTCTGGACTTCAACATGCGACGTGGGTGATGTTGAAGCAAACGATCGGTGAGGATTACTGGAAACAATTCGCGTCGCAAAACGCCCGCGCGTTCGATTCCTATGTGCAGCAATTCGACCGCACTGTGAGCGGTCAGGACATGGTCATTCATACCGCGCAATATTCGGGCTACCTCCAGTTCAAGGCCAAGGGCGCGCCGATCGCCTTCGTCAATCCAACCGAGGGCGTGATCGCCATGCCGATCGTGACCGGCGCGGTCGATCAGGCACAGCACCCGGAAGCCGCGAAACTTTACATGGACTGGCTCATCGGCATCCCCGGGCAGGAGGCGTATGTGAAAGCGACCTCGCTCTTTTCCACCCGGGCCGACGTCAACCCGCCGCCAGGAGGCGAGCCAATTACCACGTTCAAGCAATTGATCCCCACCGACTGGGATGCATTTCTGAAGACGCATGCTCAATTCGTGAAGGAATGGAACGCCATGGTGGGCATGCGGTAACCGCGGCGGCAACGATCATGGGACGCTCATTGGCGCTGTTGCGCCGCTCGGCCCTGGCGACCGGTACGGCCCTACTTGCCGCGCCGGCGCTCGCGGCCGAGGCCAGTCCGGTGCGGGAATATCAGGCTGTCAAAACCCGCGACGGAAAATCCATCCGCCTGACGCTGTATCGCCAGCGAGCCGGAACCGGTCGCCGGCCGGTGCTGTTCATGGTGCATGGATCGTCCATGGGCGCCCGGTCCAGTTTCGATCTGCACGTCCCCGGCCCGGAAAACTATTCGATGATGTCGACGTTCGCGCGGAGCGGTTTCGATGTTTGGACGATGGACCATGAAGGTTACGGGAAGTCGGACTGGACCGAAGGCAACTCCGACATCGCCTCCGGTGTCGAAGACCTGAAAGCCGCCGTCGAAGTCGTGCAGCGCGAAACCGGCCAATCCCGCTATCATTTCCTGGGCTCGTCCTCTGGCGCGTTGCGCGCCGCGGCCTTCGCGACGGCGATGCCGGAGCGGTGCGGCCGGCTGGTGCTGGCGGCCCACACCTACACCGGCAAGGGATCGCCAACCTTGGCCAAACGGGCGGAGGGCGTGGAATATTACCGGACCCATAACCGCCGGCCGCGGGATCGGGCGATGATCGAAAGTATTTTCATGCGCGACCGGCCCGGAACCACCGACCCAGCGGTGCCAGCGGCCCTCGTAAAGGCCGAGATGATTTATGGCGATTCGGTGCCGACCGGCACTTATCTCGATATGGTCTCAAAACTTCCGGTGGTTGATCCGGCGCGTATTTTGTCCCCCGTCCTGGTGGCGCGCGGCGAATACGACGGCATCGCCACGATGGAGGATTTGCTCGATTTCTTCACCAAACTGCCGAACGGGGACAAGCAGTTTTCCGTTATCGCCGGTGCCGCGCACTCGCTGGCGACCTGCCGCGCCAGGTTCGCGTTCTGGTACGCGGCGGAGATGTTTTTGAAGATGCCGGTGCTACCGGCCTCGACATAAAATTCAGGTCAGCGTGAATTTGTCCCGGCCGCGCTGACCCGCGCCGTTGGCCGGCGCGACAGCAATCGCCTCGCCGTGACCCCGATCGCGATCGCGAGAGCCACCGCGGCGACCTCATGCGCGGGCCGGGGGAAGAAGTTCGCGGTCCAGTTCGCGGTCAGAATGCGGAACGGATCGACCCGGGTCGCGATGCCGTACCAGGCGAACTCCAGTGCCATGGTCAGCGCGGCGCTGACCGGCACCAATGCGTAGAACGTCGACAACGCCGTGCGCCGCGCCATCGGCAACAGACGCCATGACATCAACCAGGCGAACAGACCGGAGACCAGCACCGGCTCGGCCACGTTGGCCTTGGTCTGAATGTAAAAATGCAACAACGCCAGGCCGCCGATCGGATAAACCAGACGGTGCAATTGTTTCCAGCGTTTGCCCATCCGCTTCATAGCCCCATCCGTCGAGGTAGCGCCAAGCGCGATCAGCCCCAGAAGGGTGACGAATCCGATCGTCAGGTAGAACCGCAGCGCGATCTCCGACACCACGGTCAGAAGTTTGAATTTTTGATCGGCGATGTACAGGCTCAGATGGATCGTCGCATAAGCCAGCGCGGTCAGCCCCACCATCCGCCGCACCGTCAGCAACCTGGGCCACTCCACGATCCGCGCGAACGGGGTGATCGCCAGCGACAGCAGCAGCCAGCGCACAGCCCAATTGCCGGTAGCGTGGATGACCTCGTTCAACGCCCGCCCGCCAAGGTCGCCGTCGATCCACCAGGCCAGATAAACGAGGCCGGGAATGGGTGCCGTCGCCAGTACCGCCGCTTTGAATGGCAGAAACCGGCCTTGTCTGTCTCGCCAGGGAACGCGCATGAACGGGCCTCTTTGATATCTTCCGTTGGGGCGAAGACTCGGCAATTCGGCTGGTGTTACGCTTTCCGGGCGGCGAGGGCGCGAATTTCCGCTTCAAGGGCCTCCGGCGCCAAGGCGGCGAACCAACGTGTCGGCCGCCGCAGCGCGTCCGCGAGTTGCGCTTTATACAAGCCGCGGGGAATCTCCCGCGCTCCGAATTGCGTCAGATGCGCAGTCACGAACTGAGTATCCAGCAGCCGGAATCCCCCCAGGCGCAACCGCGCGATCAGATGCACCAGCGCTACTTTCGAGGCATCGGTGACGAAGCTGAACATGCTCTCCCCGAAGAAGGCCCCGCCCAGGGCGACGCCATAGAGGCCGCCGACGAGAACGCCGTCGAGGCGGCATTCGACCGAATGCGCGTGGCCGAGATGGTGAAGTTCCGTGAACAGCCGCTCGATTTGCGGATTGATCCAGGTGTCGTCCCGGCCTTCCATGGAGGTGGCACAGCCGGCGATGGTGGCTGGGAAATCGGTGTCGGCGGTGACCTCGAACCGATCGGAAAGCACGGTGCGCGCGAGACGTTTGGGCAGATGGAAACGGTCCAGCGGCAGGATGCCGCGCCGCTCGGGGTCCAGCCAGTGCAGTTTGCGGCCAAGGCGCGATTCGGCCATGGGAAACAGGCCGATGCTGTAGGCGCGCAGCAACAGGTCTGTCGTCAGTTCCATCTCGGGCTTGCCGCCGTGCGTCGCAGGTGGACTAATGCGTCATCCTCCATAAACGGAAAGGTTAGCAATCATGGCCAGGTTCACATGGGAACACGTTCACCTCCGTTCGCCCGACCCCGAGGCGACCGCGCAATGGTATCACGATAAACTCGGCGCGGATGTGATTCGCACGAAGATGGGGGATGGCTCAACCCGGGTTGATCTGAACCTGAGCGGGCAGAAGGTGTTCATCGCGTTGGCGGACCCGGCGAAGACCGGCGCGGCGCCGTCGTCGCCCTATCAGGGGCTGGACCATTTTGGGCTGTGCACCGACGACCTGGAAGGCGCGGTGAAGGAGCTGAAGGCGAAGGGCGTGGTGTTCACGATGGAGCCGAAGCAGCTCCGGCCCGGGACCAAGATCGCGTTCCTCACCGCGCCGCAGAATGTTTCGATCGAGCTGTTGCAGCGCGATTGACCCATCGGGCCGCGGGTTTCCGTGACCCGCGGCGGTCCGGATGAGAGCCGGATCGTAAATCGTCATGGGGCGGGGGCCTTCTCGCCAATATCCCCGCCGCACCGAGGCACTATATGACCGAAGACCCCTCATTCGCCTTGGCCCGCCATGCCACGAGCACAAATTTCGAAAACCTGCCCGCGGCGACGGTGACGGCGACGAAACGAGATATCCTCGACACTTTTGGCTGCATCCTGGGCGGCAGCGGCGCGCCCGGGATCGATGATCTGTTCGGCATGGCGGATTATTGGGGTGGGCGCGAGGAAAGCACGGTCCTGCTGCGAGGGCGGCGTCTGCCGGCGCCTCAGGCCGCGCTGCTGAACGCCAGCATGGGGCACGCGCTGGATTTCGATGACACGCATGACACCGCCGGTTCGATCCATCCCGGGACGTCCGTGCTTGCCGCGGGATTGGCGGTAGCGGATACGATTGGGGTCGTGGATGGCAAGCGGTTCATCCTCGCGATCGCGCTGGGGTTGGACGTATCCTGCCGGGTCGCGCTGGCCTCGACCGTGGATCGCGGCTGGCATCGGACCGCGTGCATGGGAGTGTTTGGCGCGGCGGTGACATCCGGGGTGTTGCTGGGATTGAACGCCGCACAGATGCGTCATGCTTTGGGCATCGCCTACAGCCACGCGGCGGGTAATCGGCAATGCATCCTGGACGCCGCGCTGAGCAAGCGGTTGCAGGCCGGTCAGGCGGCGAGCGCCGGTGTCTTCTCCGCCGTGCTGGCGGGACGAAATTTCACCGGGGCGCACAATATCTTCGAGGGCCGGTACGGGTTCCTGGAACTGTATCAGCCCAACGGCGCCGATCCCTCGTTGCTCCTGAAGGACCTGGGCATCGCGTTCCGTGGCGACGGGCTGAGCTTCAAACCCTACCCCTGCGGACGTCCGTTGCATGCCGGCATCGATGCGGCTCTGGCGGTGCGCGCCCAGATGGGGACGGCGAAGATCGAGGCGGTGACGATCAGCCTGGATCGAGCTGCTTACATCGATCAGTTCGAGAATGGGACAATGACCCGTCGTCCGGCTCAGGTCGTGCAGGCGCAATTCGCGCTGCCGTTTCTGGTCGCGACGGCTTTGGCGCACGGACGCGTTGGGATCGCCGATGTGGCGGGTCTGGGCGATGCCGCGACGCTGACGCTCTCTGACCGGATCGAGGGCGCCGTGGTCGATGCGACCGGTAAACCGCGGGGATGGATGACCATCACCGCGCGCCTGACGGATGGGCGGACGGTGACTGTCGAGGCCTCGGACCCAATCGGTTCGCCGGAGAAGCCGCTGTCCGCCGATCTGATGCGGTCGAAGTTCCGTGATAACGCCGCCAATGCCCGGCTGCCGATTGCCGCGAAGGATGTGGAGGCGGCGTTGGCGGTGTTGGAGGGGTTGGAAGGCGTGGAGGATGTTGGGACGCTGACGCGACGTTTCTCGTAATGGCAGTACTCGGTACTGTCCTCCCTGGAAGTTCTCGCCGATTCCCAGGGAGGTGGAGCCAGAATCTCATGGTTTGACGCGCTACTCCGGAGTGGGGCATATTTTTCGTGGAATCCAGGGAGTTAGAATGAGCGGCCGATCTACTGATTTACCAGATTTTGGCTCGCCGCCCGTGACCGAAGTGGCCGTTGGCGTCCAATTTAATAGTTTGAACGCATTCTTGGCGCCGCACTTGGGTGGGGTCTGGGATCTATTCCGAGGCGAGTTCGATATCGTCGAAGAGCACGTGCCGTTGCCGCCTATGTTCGAGACCTTCGGTCAGAATCCACAGTTGGCCCCCCCGGTTCCTTTTCAGATTCTCACATCACCGGGGTCTCCCAGAATATTTTTTGTTAATTCGGACCGTTCCCGCCTGATCCAGGTCCAGAGGGACCGCTTTGTTCATAATTGGCGGAAGATCGGGACAGACGACACCTACCCGCGATTCGAAGGGATACTGGCCACCTTTCGAGACGGATATGAGAGATTCGCCAGGCACCTGGGTGAAGTAGGCATTGGACCTATCGAGCCGACGCAATGCGAAGTTACCTATATCAATCAGATAATTATACCTCCTGAAATGTCTTCGTTTGAATTGTCCGACCAAATGTTTGGGGGGCTAATTGCGAAATCATCCATACCGGGTTTGGGAAGGCCAGAAGATGGGCGTTTTCTTCTGCGCTACGTTATTCGAGGCATTGACGACGAGCCACTAGGTCGACTCATTGTCAGCAGCGAACCAGCATGGCGGGCGGACGGCAGCCACATAATTCAGTTTGTTCTGACTGCGCGTGGAGCACCGAAGACACCGCGGTTAGACTCGGTACTAGAGTTTTTGGGCAGAGGTCGTGAGTGTATTGTTCATGGATTTAAGGCTTTGACGTCAGAGTTGATGCACGAAAAATGGGAGTTGAAACGATGAGTCAGGCCCTGCAGAGCGATATCTCTCCACTTGCTGTCTTTGGACGAGTGCTTACCGACCGCGTCGGATCAAGCTATCCCGAACTCGATCCGTCGGTAATGAACGGTGAAAGCGCCTGGTCAGTAATGAAGGCTCGCTTTGATGAAATCGAAAACCTCAAATACGATTGGGATCATAGAAGGTCTGCGCCGGTGCCTTTTGGAACGCTGGCGTTTGCTCGCCAAATGCTTACAAGTATCATGCCCCCACACGCGCGCGCCCCGGCGGTCGTACCTTTGGGGAGTGGCGGTATTCAATTGGTTTGGCGAACCGGCGTGGGGGAGCTTGAGATTGAAGTGGTGAAGCCGAACCGGGTCGTCGCTTTCTATTTGGACCATGGTACCTGCGTCGAACAGGAATGGGAATTCTCAACCAATTTCCGGCGACTTAGCGACATTCTTTGGAAAATTAACAAGGTGTAAGCGGGTAGAGAAGGTGAAGGCGAATGCCAGCCGAGCCGCTGCGTGATGACCCCCTGTGTCAGAGAAGTTGCCGCCCGGATAGGATCAAGACCTCAGGGGGCGCTGGAAGACGAACATGGCTCGGTATGGACAGACGTTTAAGGACAACGCGGTGGCGCGACTGCTGCCGCCGCAGAGTTGCCCGGTAGAGGCGCTTT
>SHWL01000184.1 GCA_009693865.1 Acetobacteraceae bacterium
AAACTGTGCGCGCTGGTCTGGGACACCTATGACGCCATCGTTCAGGCGTGCCGGGACGCATGGACGTTCCTGGTCGATGACCCCGCCCGCATCCAGTCAATCGGGCACCGCGACTGGGCGTGTGTCAATGTTTAGGGCGGCTGGTATAAACTATCGATTGCCGAGTCGGCGGTGGCGGTCTTGCGGCGTTGCTGCTCGGCGATGATTTCGCCGGACCGGCGGGTCACGCCGGAGAAACACGCGATCAAGGAGATCTCGAGTTCGTTCAGAATTCCGGCGGGCACCCGCAGTGGGTTGACGATGACCCGGTCGTTGGCATGGAACTCGATGAAGTTCACGCCGCCGAACGTCGCCGCGTACTGGTCCTGCCGCCCGCCCGCCAGTCCCAGGTCGATCCGCTCGATCTCGAAGGCGAGATGGGCGACGTCGTAGGGGCCCAGGGGCGCGGCGAGGCGGGCGCGGAATGCCTCCACCAGCGCGACGACGAGGGCGGAGGACGACCCGAGACCTGACCCGGGCGGTGCGTCGACGAAGGATGTGACCCGGATGGCCGGCACAATACCGCCGCCGAAATCCGTCAGCATGCGCGTTGTTACACCCGCATGCAGCGGCAGTTTCGACGACTGGATCGCCGCCAGCTCGGGTTCGAATGTCTCGATGACATTCATGTCGGGCGCGATGAAATGGACGAGCCCGTCCGAGGATGGCTCGATCGTCGCGTAGGCATAGCGGTCAATCGTCATGTTCAGGACCGCGCCGCCGAATTCGTCGCAATAGGGGCTGAGATCGGTGCCTCCGCCGGCCAATCCCAGCCGAAGCGGCACGCGGGCGCGGACGATGGTCGCGGTTTCCGGCATTCGATGTCTTGCTCCCTGCTCAGAGCACCTTATCGAGGATCGGGTTAACGAATGCCAACAGGTTTCCACCCTCGAACCTATATCCCGTGATTCCCGCGGCGGCCGAGGCCTGGAGGTCGGAGTCCTGGTCGCCGATCATGACGCAGCGCGCCGGATCGAGCTCCCATGCGCGCATGAGATCGAGCAGCATCCCCGGCGCCGGTTTGCGCCAATCGCTGAGCGCCCGGAATTCCGGTACAACCGCATCCGGGTGGAAGGGACAATATCTGGCATCGTCGATCGTACCGCCGCGCCGCCGCGCCTCATCGGCGATCCAGTTCAACAAATCATTCACCGCCGCCTGATCGTAAAAGCCTCGGGCGACACCGGACTGATTGGTGACAATGAACACATGCCAGCCTGACGCAGAGGCATGGCGGATCGCGTCCAACGCGCCGGGGATCCATTCGAATCGCTCGCGGGAGCCGACATGACCGTGATCGACGTTGATCACGCCGTCGCGGTCCAGGAATAGCGCTCGCCGCCCGCGTAACGCGCGCAACTCATCGTCGGCGCGATCGAAGTCCTCGGGCACGCCGATGTCGCGGAAATAACCGTCGGCGAGGGTTCCGCGCAGTCCACCCGCGGCGGCGTGCGCGGGAAGGATGTCCGCCTCCAGCGAGCAAACCGGCTGGAGCGAGTCCAGCAACCGGCGGCGAAACAGGTAGACGCCCGCATTGATGATGCCCGGCGTGCCGGACGGTGGCCGCTGCTGGAACGTCGTCACACGGTCCCCGTCCAAGGTCACGACCCCGGACCGCGACGCGTCGGGCAGTTGGCGCAGCAACATCCGGCCAACGGTGTCCGGTGGGTCCGCCGCGGCGGCGGCCAGCAGCGCGCCCAGGTTGGCGTCGAACAAGGAGTCGCCGTTGCACAGCAGAAACTGTTCGCGCAGGCGGTCTCGCGCGTGAAATACGGCGCCGCCAGTGCCCGCGCGGACTGGCTCGCGGGAGATCGAAATCGAAACCCAACGCGGCAATGTCGCCTGAATCGTGGGAATGGCGCGTTCGATTTCCTCAGACAGATGGCCGGTCAAAAGCAGAAATTCGGTCACGCCAAAGCGCGAAAGTTCCCGCAGCAGCCAGGCGAGAAACGGCCGCCCGCCGCGGGTCAGCAACGGCTTCGGCGTGGCCTCCGTCAGGGACCCGAGGCGCGTGCCCAGCCCACCGGCGAGGACGGCGCATTGCGTGATGGTGACGGAGGCCATTGCTGCACCAGCGTGACGAAACGGGTGATCCTGATACCGGCACCTCGCGGCGCGGTCGAGCCATGACGGCCAGGGAGCTTGCAATTCTTGTTGACAGGCGTTCCTCCGCTATCCCAGATTCATCCGTCCTCCTCATGTGTTCTCCGTGGCGCGAGAGGTCACAAAACGATGGGAAACGGGGTTGGGCGCCGCATTGTCGTATCCCAAGACGCCATGAAATTAGCGAGTTCACATGCCCTGGTTTCAAAAGACCGTTCTTCTCACGATCGGCATACTCAGCCTCGCCGCGGCCGGTTCGACCTGGGCACAGCAAGTGCCTCCACCGCTCGTGGTGGACGAAATGCGCCGCGTTCACGCAGATTTCGCCACCGGCGGGACAGGCAGGCTCAACACCAATTGGAACGCGTGCGTGAAGCGGGCCGGTGGCGGCGACGCGGATATGGCGGAGCGTTGTTTGGTTTATACCTTCGGCGCGCTGCTGCTGGATGACTCCGATACGTCCCATCGCAGCCAGGTGCCTGTGTCTGGCCTCACGCCAGAAAACGTCACGCAGGCCACGAACCGGCTGCTCGACGTCATGGGTATTCCTCCGAACGGCCGCAAAGCCACCATCGATCGCTACCGGAAATGGGCGTTCGAACGGCACCTCGCGGAATTTCGGGAAGCCGGAACCAAAGGGGCTCCGAGCGGCGTGTTCTCGGATGTGAACCGTCCGGCACGCGTGACGCCCAGTATCGGTACGAACGCACCGGTATCCGGCGCGATAGACCCCGCGTCGCTCTTTCCGTCGCCATCGCTCAAGAATCCTGGGCCGCCGCGTCAGGCTTCCTTGTCCCCGGCGCCGGTCCCGGCCGAACGGACAACACGCGATCCGCCCGCGCGGGAGGCATCGCCGTCACCGTTGGTACCGCATTCCGGGGAGCAATCCGAAATACCATTGCAAAAGCGTGGCGGGACTTTCGTGGTACCGGTGCTGCTGAACAATGCGATTTCGCTGAAATTCACAATCGACAGCGGGGCTTCGGATGTCAGCATCTCGTCTGACGTCCTGTCGATGCTGATGAAATCGGGGACGCTCGACAAATCGGATTTCATCGGGAAGCAAACCTACAGGTTGGCCGACGGATCGCGGGTCACCAACGATACATTCCGCTTTCGTGTTTTGCGGGTTGGCGACAGGGAAGTCCGGGACGTCGTTGGCAGCGTTTCAAACGGCGACGGCAGCCTTTTGTTGGGGCAAAGTTTCCTGACCCGTTTCAAATCCTGGTCCATCGATAATCAACGCCAGATGCTGGTGCTGAAATAGCAGCGTCAGGGGCCGGTTCATCGCCGGACCAGCTCCGGCAGGCGATGGACCTGCATCGGCTTGGCCGGCTGTTCGAGGCCGAGCGCCTGTACGACGCGATCCTGCGGGACGAGCCGAACCATTTTCAGGCGCTGCACATGCTGGGGCTTCTCGCCCGGCAGACGGACCGCGCCGAGGATTGCGTGGCCCTGCTGGAACGGGCGGTCACGCTCCAGCCTAACTCCAGCCCGGCCCAGAGTCATCTTGGGCACGCGCTGTTCACGTTGGGGCGCTTTGAGGAAGCGGTCGCGCGGTATGACAAGGCCCTCGCGTTGCCGTCGGATATTCCGGAGGTGCATTTCTTTCGCGCCGCCGCGCTGCATCGAACACGGCGCCTTCCTGACGCACTGGCGGCCTATGACCGGACCATTGCGCTCAGCCCGGGCAACGCGGAGGCGCATAATAACCGCGGCGCGGTGTTAAACGATCTTGGCCGCCATGAGGATGCCGCCGCGAGCTATCGCGCGGCGATTTCGCTGCGGGCGGATTACGCCGAGGCTTATTCGAATCTTGGCAACGCCCTGCGTAAGACTCGTCGCCCCGAGGAAGCGCTGGCGCAAAGCGATCGGGCGATCGGCCTGCGGCCGGGAGACGTGAGTTTTCGCAATAATCGCGGCGTGATCCTGAGCGATCTGGGCCGTCCGGCGGACGCGCTGGCATGCTTCGACGCGGCGCTCGCGCTTCAGCCCAGATACGCGGAAGCCCATGTCAATCGCGGCAATGCGCTTCGGGATCTCAACCGCCTGGAAGGCGCGTTGGCGAGTTATGACACGGCGATCGCGCTCAGGCCTGATCTGGTTGAGGCGCACCGAAACCGCGCCGCCATTTGCTGGAGACTGCGGGACCTTGACCAGGCGCTGGCCGGTTGCGAGGCCGCGATAGCGTTGGCGCCGGACCACGTGGAAACGCTCCTCATGCGCGGCGGGGTACTACGCGATCTTGGGCGTTACGAAGCGGCGCTGGCGAGTTACGACGCGGCGATCCAGCTTGGTCCGGGCCAGCCGGACGCGCATTGCGCCCGCGGCGATGTGCTGCGGGATTTACAACGTTATGAGGAGGCATTGATATGTTTCGATACGGTGCTTCAACAACAACCGGACCACGCGGAGGCGCATAACAGCCGCGGTGTCGTGCTGTGCAGTCTGCGCCGGTTCCCCGAGGCGCTGGTCTGTCTTGATCGCGCCATCGCGGTGACAGCGGGTAACCCGTCCGCGTATTGGAACAAAAGCCTGTGTCTTCTGCATATGGAACGGCTGGAGGAAGGCTGGAAACTTTACGAATGGCGCAAGAAACTTGCGACTCCCATCGCGGATCGCCGGGGCGAACGGCTGCTTTGGACAGGTCAGCCGGATATCGAGAACCGAACGATCTTCCTGCATTGGGAACAAGGCTTTGGCGATACGCTGCAATTTTGCCGCTATGCGCCGTTGGTCAAAGCTCGGGGCGCGCGTGTTGTCATGTCGGTTCAGGATCCGCTGCTGCGCCTTCTGAAGGGCATGGATCCAAATATCGAGGTCATCGGCGAGAACCAGGAGCCAAACTCGTTCGACTATCAGTGTCCACTGATGAGTTTGCCGGCGGCCCTGCGTACGGCCGCCGCGTCGATCCCCGCCTCAATCCCGTATTTGCGAGCGGACCAGGACCAGGTGTCGGTCTGGCGTACGAAACTCGCCGCGCTGCCTGGCCGGAAGGTTGGCCTGGTCTGGTCGGGCGCGCCACGGCACGAGCTTCCGCGCGCCGACGCAGTACGGCGGCGGCGCTCGATGACACTCCGGCATTTCGCGCCGCTCGCGGAGCTTCCCGGGCTCTGCCTGATCTCGCTGCAAAAGGGTGGCCCCGCGGAGGAGGCCAGGACACCGCCGGATGGTATGGTGTTGCATGACTGGACCAACGCGTTGAGCGACTTCGCCGATACCGCGGCACTGATGGAGGCGCTGGACCTGGTCATCACCGTCGACACCGCCGTCGCCCATCTGGCTGGAGCATTGGGCAAGCCGGTATGGATATTGAACCGGTTCGACCGGTGCTGGCGGTGGCCCTTGGACCGCGCGGAGAGCGCCTGGTACCCGACCGCGCGTCTGTTCACGCAACCGGCGCCGGGAAGATGGGACGATGTCGTCGCCGAAATGACGCTGGCGTTGCGGGACCTGATCGAGGGCCGCGGAACGGCCTGACCGGACGGATGAGCGGCGTTCAGGGCACCGTCATGCCGTGCGCCGTCAGGCTCCGCGTGCCGGCCTCTCCGCGCAGATCCGCCAGGAACGCTTTCGCGCCGCCGGGATGGACCGCCGCGGCACCGATGCCAGCGCCATAGATGGTGTGACCCTGGAGTTCTTCCGGCAGTTTACCGGCGACGGTGACGCCTGTCACGGCGAGCAGCTCGGAGACCGGTTGCAGCGCGTGCGTCGCTTCGCCGGTGAGAATGCGGGCGGCGGACAAACCGCCGCGAACCAGCACCGATTTGGCCCGGACCGCGTCGGCGATGCCCATCCGCTCGAACAACTTTCCGAGATAGATACCGGTCGTGCCACCTGACGCGGGGTCAGTCCAGGCGATCGACGGCGCGGCGAGCATCGCGCTCTTGAATGCCTCCGCGGTGCTGATGTCTGGTTGCGGCGCGCCGTCTTTCACCGCGAGGCCGATGCTGGATTTCGCCAGGGGCGCCGCCGAGCCGGGGACGATCTTGCCCTTCGCGGTCAGGGTTTCGAGACCGCCCACGGTCAGGATGATGACGTCGAACACCTCACCACGCTCGACCCGGGCGCGGACACCTCCGGCGGTGTCGTTGGTGACGATGACCTTGTCTCCGGTGCGTGCCTCGAAGGCCGGGACCAGGTCGAGGACCATGTGGTGCAGTGCCCCGGTGGTGACGACGGCGAGGTCGGCGGCGAACGTGGGCGCGATGGACAGGAGCGCCGCGAAAATCGCGGAGAGGCGGAAGATGGCGAGGTGGTGAGGTGATCGCATTCGATCACGTGCTTTCAGGAAACTGGCGTGAACCGGCGCGATCATGATCATCGACTGGATGGTAGCGGCGGGCGGATTTGAACCACCGACCAAGGGATTATGATTCCCCTGCTCTACCGCTGAGCTACGCCGCCATCGGTCCGGAAGGCGGGGGGAATAGCCCCATGCGACTGGCGCCGTCAACCGCGTGTTTGTCCCACCAGCAATTCTCATTTTGGCGCTGACGCTTGCTTTTTCGTCATCCTCCGGCGTGACCGGAGGATCGGTAACGGCACATATCCGCGTATAATAGCGCCAAAAAGCGATGCGTCGTGCCGCTTCGGATCCTCCGGTCACGCCGGAGGATGACGATTGGGGAGAGGTCTGCAGCCAAAATGAGAATTGCTG
>SHWL01000185.1 GCA_009693865.1 Acetobacteraceae bacterium
TTATGGCGGTCGAGCGCATCCAGGAAACGCCTCACGTGCGCCTCCCATAGAACAAGGTGCCGGCGCATTCGCGATCTCCAGAACAGATCGCGAACAATGCGGACAACTCACGCGCTACAAACCGCGGACAACAAACGCGCTCTCTACAGTGTCACCCGTTGCGGCTGGCGCGAGGGACCCGGGTATGGTATTCAGCCAGGTGGAACGCGGCAGCCAAAAAACAGCTCCGGTCTGGGAGGTATGGTTATCATGCGCGAGCTTCTTGTCGCACTGGCTCTGTTATTCGGCCTTGGCGGGACTGTGTCCGCTGGCGAGACACCAAAACAGGGTGGCATCCTCACTTATATGATCCCGGCGGACGGGGGACCCAGTTTGGATGGGCATAAAGAGTCGACGTTCGCGACGCTGCATGCGGTGGCGCCATTTTATTCTGTGTTGATAAGAGTCAATCCTGATGAACCAAAGTCGCTGGATTTCGTTTGCGATCTCTGCACCGCGTTTCCCGCGCCGACCGACAACGGCCTGACGTATAAGTTCAACATTCGCCAGGGTGTGAAATTCCAGGACGGCACGACGCTGACCGCGCATGATGTCGCCGCGAGTTGGCGCAAGATCGTGTTTCCGGGGCCGGGCGTTTCGAGCGCGCGGCGGAATAATTTTGTCATGGTCGATAAAATCGAAGATCCCGACGACACGACGTTCATTCTGCGCCTGAAATTCCCCACGCTGTCGTTCCTTCCCGCCCTCGCCGACCCGTGGAACTTCATTTATTCGCGCGCTCTGTTGGAAAAGGACGCGCATTACTACGAACGCAACATCATGGGATCGGGCCCATTCCGGTTTGAAAAGATGGAGATCGGCCAGTCGGTCCGCGGCGTACGCAACCCGGATTATTATCATCCGGGGCGGCCTTATCTGGACGGATTCCAGGGCATCTACGCGCCAAAACAGCAGACCCGGGTTGACGCGATCCGCGCCGATCGCGCGGCGCTGGAATTCCGCGGTGAGTCGCCCACGGCCCGCGATCAGTTGGTCAAGGAACTCGGCGACAAGATCACGGTGCAGGAGAGCGACTGGAACTGCGGCAATGTCCTGACCCCAAACCACAAACGCAAACCGTTCGACGATGTGCGCGTGCGGAAAGCGCTGTTTTTGGCGATCGACCAATGGCGCGGCGCGCCGCCGCTCAGCAAGATCGCGTTGGTGCGCACGGTTGGCGGCATCGTGTTCCCGGGGTCTCCGTTCGCGGCGACGAAGGAGGAGCTGGTAACGATGCCCGGGTTCATGCTGGACATCGAGAAATCCCGCGCCGAGGCGCGCCGGTTGCTGAAGGAAGCCGGCGCTGAAGGTCTGTCGTTCGAGATGTTAAATCGAGGACTCGATCAGCCTTACATGATTGTTGGTACCTGGCTGGTCGATGAATTTCGAAAATCGGGAATGACCGTCACGCAGAAAATCGTGCCGACCGGACCGTATCTGGAAGCGCTGCGGGCGGGCGAATTCGCGGTCGCGCTCCAGGCCAACTGCCAGAACGTCGTCAATCCGATCGCGGATACGGGGCGCTATTTGCCAAAGGAATTTTACACCGAGAACTTCTCGTACCACGAGAACCCGGTTCAGGTGGAGATTTACAACCGGATGCTCCGCGAGATGGATCCGGTCAAGGCTCGCGTGCTGATGCGGGAATACGAAAAGCAGGTGCTTGAGGTTGGCGCGCATCAATTGCCGGTGACCTGGTGGTATCGCATCTTGCCGATGCGGTCATATGTCAAGGGTTGGAAGATCAGCAGCAGCCACTTTCTGAACCAGGATCTGGCGAATATATGGCTCGATAAGTAGATCCGACCCCGGGCCGTTGCGGTTCGCCGGCGGCGGCGGCGCGAAAATGGCGGCCATGACGCACTCTGACCTCGACCGCGCTCTTGAAACGCTGCCGCGCACGTATGGCGGACCGGGTGGCGCGGTCGCGATCCTCCGCGACGGCGAGGTTCTCGTCCGCCACACCTGGGGTTGGGCCAACGCCGAGCGGCGCATTCCGTTCACGCCGCGGACCTTGTTCCGCATGTGCTCGATTACCAAGCAGTTTACGTGCGGACTGGTGCTGGACGCGTTCCCCGACCCGTCGGTGCTGGATGGCGACGTGCGGGCGCGATTGCCTCGGCTGGAGCAGGCGGCGCCGGGCGCGCTGCATCTGTGCCACAACCAGTCCGGGCTCCGCGATTATTGGGCGGTCGCGATGTTGCACGGCTCGCCCGTAGAGGCGCCGTTCGGGGAGATCGAGGCCGAACGGGTCATCGGGGGCACGCGGACGTTGCACTTCGCGCCGGGCTCGCGGTTTTCCTATGTCAACCAGAACTTTCGCATTTTGGCGGACATTCTTCAGCAACGGACCGGGCGTGGGTTCGGGGAGTTGTTGCGCACCCGGATTTTCGATCGGGTGGGGATGGATACAGCGTTTTTGGCCGCCGATACGAGTGCGATGCCGGATGGCACGACAGGATATGAGGGCTCGACGGGCCCAGGGTTTCGGGCCGCGGAGAACCGGATTCTGTGGACCGGGGACGCCGGGTTGGGCGCCAGTCTGGATGACATGATCGCGTGGGAGCGGCATATCGACGTGACGCGCGATGACCCGGGCGCGTTACACAGCCGGCTGTCGGCGCCGGTGACGTTTGGGGATGGGCAGCCGGCCACGTATGGGTTCGGGCTGAGCCGGTCGACGGCGTTTGGGCACGCGGTGACCGGGCATGGCGGGGCGCTGCGGGGGTGGCGTAGCCATCGGCTGTATGTGCCCTCGGCGCGCGTGTCAGTTGTCGTGATGTTCAATCATCTGGCGGACACGCATGGCGCGGCGATGGTGTTGCTTCGCGCGATGCTGGGGGAGGACGGGCCGCGCCCCGACGCGGCGATCCCGGCACCTGGATGGCTCGGGGCGTATATTGAACCAGAGACCGGACTGGCGGTACGCATCGATGCGGCGGCGCCTGGCCGGGTTCGGTTGCGTTACGGTCATTCGGCGGAATTGCTGGATTTGCAGGCTGATGGCTCGGCCGGGCGCGATCCCGGCACGCGGTTGCGGCTTGGCCAGGGGGGGCTGTGGATGGACCGCCCGTCCGAGAACCAAAGTTCCTGCCTGCGCCCCCTCGAAGGGGTGGCAGCGATCGATGTCGCCGGACGGTATCGCTGCGCGGAACTTGAGGCCGAGGTGACGGTGGCGGACACCGGGGGCGTGCTTTATGGCGCGTTCTCGGGGTTTCTGGGGCGGGGGCGGATGGAAATGCTGGAACCGGTGGGACCGGATGTCTGGGCGCTGCCTTGTCCCCGGGGGTTGGATCATACGCCGCCGGGGGATTGGACATTGGGGTTTCGGCGGGATGAGACCGGGACGGTCATTGGCGTCGAGGTTGGGTGTTGGTTGGCGCGCGGGTTGGGTTACGCGCGGGTCGAGTGACGCCGCGTGGAATGGCCGTGTCAGCCATTCGCTCTCATACTGTGCAGAACCCCATATATATGTCAGATCCCACCAACCATCGGTCGGCGGTCATGTCGAAAACTCAGGGTTTCGGTTGCCTGATAGGCTCCCGATTTGCCGCGCGAAGACGTCACCGGTGGTTGGTGACGCCGCTCTCCGCGGAACGGAACGTCCCCTACCTCTCCTCCGTCCAACTCTCGCAAAACGCCAGTGCGCAGGTGCTGAACGGCCGCTCCTCCCGCACCCGAGGGAACGCCGTCCCCTTCGCCTGCACCCCATTGCGCGTTACCCGAGCCCCCAGTGCCGGGATCAGCACCGTGCAAACCCCATACGCCCGCGCGTCCGGCCCAACATTCGGATACGTATGGATCAGCAACGGATCGCCAATGTCATGCCATGTCAGGCTGAGTGTCTCGCCCGCCGCGACCGCCGTCTCGGTCCAATAATCCCGGGCATCGCCGGCTTTGCTGAACACCGCCTCGGTCACCGGGATCGACGTATCCTTCAGGTCGGCGTTCAGCATCCCCTGGACCGTGGCTTGCAGCCAGCGCGCCATGGCGATGTTGTCCGAGTAAATCCGCCAGCGGTCGGCGGTCAGATCGCTTTTGATATACAGCACATGCCCGGGACCGGCGCCGGACGTGATGATTCGCCAGAAGCTGGCGTTGGTGGTGAATGGGGCGCCATCCGTCTCACTCAGGCGGATGAACGGGTTTTCTCCGGTCAGAACGACGCGGTTTGGGTCAGCGACTGGCATGTTCGGTACCTCCCTGCCGCAGTGTGCTCACGGCCCGCCCCAACGCGCAACGGGACATCCGCCCCTTGCCAAACCACGCTGCCTGGGTCGATGTCTCGCATGGGAAACGCTCGACCGTCCCCTGGGCGGTTTATCAGAAGGGATCGCGACCATGGCCAAGGCGCCGAAGACCGATGTGCTGACCGAACTGCGAAAGATCGATACGCCGACGATCACCAACGTGGTCGCGACCTACCCAAACAACCCGCTGTGCCTCGGGCTGTATAATCCGTGGACCGAGAACTGGTACACCGACACCTCGATCCGCTGCATATATCCCGAGATGGGGGCGATCGTTGGCCACGCGGTCACCTGCGTCTATGGCTTGCCGGATCCGAACTACACCGGGCGGCTGAGCTTCATGGATGTCGTGGACGCGCTGGACGCGATGAAGAAACCGACAATCCTGATCATCCAGCAGAAATGGCCCGCGCATTTGATGAGCAAGGCGGGCCTGGCCGGAGAAATCATGGTGACCTCCATGAAGGCAGTCGGCTGCATCGGTATGCTGTCCAACGGGCCTTCCCGGGATGTCGACGCCGTGCGCCGGTTGAACTTCCAGATGTTGTTGGGTGGCGTGAGCCCGGGACATGGGGACATGGCGGTTCACGCGGTGAATGTGCCGGTGTCGGTTGGCGGCATGGATGTCGCGCCCGGCGAGCTGGTCCACATGGACGAAAACGGCGCCGTCAAATTCCCCGCCGATAAGGCCGAACAGGTCCTGGAAAACGCCCAAAAGATGCTGACGGGCGAGGCGGAACATCTGTCGCGCCTGCGGGACGCGACGAATGCGGCGGAGGTGCGCGCGGCGGGGGGTGCCTATGCCGCCAGACGCGCCAAATAACTAACGCTCAGGGGCGAACTCCCCCGCCTGCCAGCGCGCGAGGAAGTCGCGTTAGGCGTCGGTCAGCCCGTCACGTAGCGAGATCGACGCCGTCCAACCCAGCGCGGTCAGCCGGCTCGTATCCAGCAACTTGCGCGGCGCACCGTCGGGTTTGGTGGGGTCGAGCACCAGCTCTCCGGTCCAGCCAACGACTTCGGCGATCAGCCGCGCCAGATCGAATATGGTGACTTCCTGACCGCTGCCGATATTGATTGGGTCGGCATCGGACCACGTCTTCATCAAAAACACACAAGCTTGCGCCATGTCGTCGACATGCAGGAACTCCCGGCGCGGCGTGCCGCTGCCCCAGATCGACACTTTCGTGGCGCCTTCGATCCGGGCGGTGTGGATGCGGCGCAGCAAGCCGGCCGCGACGTGGCTGTTCAACGGATCGTAGGAATCGTCAGGGCCGTACAGATTGGTTGGCATGACGGAAACCATGTCCATGCCATATTGACGCCGGTACGCCAGCGCCAGTTTGAGTCCCGCGATCTTGGCGACCGCGTACCACTGGTTGGTTTCCTCCAGCGGGCCTGTCAGAAGGCTGTCCTCGGTCATCGGCTGCGGCGCGAGGCGCGGATAGATGCAAGACGAACCCAGCAGCATCGTCTTTTCGACACTTGCGAGGCGCGCGGCCTCGACGATGTTGGTCTGTATTTGCAGATTGTCGTAAATGAACTGCCCAGGATAGGAATCGTTGGCAAGAATGCCGCCGACGCGGGCGGCCGCCAGGAAGATGAACTCCGGGCTGTGGCGCCGCACCCACGCCTCAGTCTCGGCCTGGCGCCGCAGATCCAATTGCTCATGAGTAGCGGTCAGTAGGTGGGCGCCTTCCCGCGCCAAAGCGCGCATCAGCGCGGCGCCCACCATGCCCCGGTGACCGGCGACCCAGACCCGCCGGCCGGCCAACGGCAATTCCATTCTGGTGTTCCTCAATCCGCGCCGCCTTTCCGCGTGTAGGGGCGCGTCGCGAACCTGGCCAGATCGGCGGCAACCATCTCCGTCACCAGTTCGTCGAACGTCACCGTCGGACGCCAGCCGAGAATGTCGCGCGCCTTCCGTGCGTCGCCCACCAGGGCAGGCACTTCCGTGGGCCGGAAATACCGCGAATCGACCCGCACCAGAACCGCTCCGGACGCCGCGTCGGCGCCCACCTCGTCCACGCCGGCGCCACGCCAGACGATCCGCCGATCAACCCCGGCGAAGGCGCGTTCGACGAACTCCCGCACCGAGTGTGCCTCGCCGGTCGCCAGCACGAAATCGTCCGGTTCCGAATGTTGCATGATCCGCCACATTCCTTCGACATAATCGCGGGCGTGGCCCCAATCGCGCCTTGAGTCCAGATTGCCCAGAAACAGCTCCTGCTGGCGGCCGAGATGGATCGCCGCCACGGCGCGAGTAATCTTCCGGGTCACGAATGTCTCACCGCGTATCGGGCTCTCGTGGTTGAACATCAGGCCATTGCTCGCGAAGATTTCATAGGCTTCCCCACTATTGTCCGGTCAATAGCTGAATAAATTCAATTGGTTATCGTCCATGACGTGTTCGGAACTGTCAGCTGTTTGAGAAATCACAGATTCTATCGAGGCCTTTTCAAATACTGTCACCGAAAACACCTGCATCAATGTGTAGAGGG
>SHWL01000030.1 GCA_009693865.1 Acetobacteraceae bacterium
ACGCCATTCTGCCCAGACCAAAACTGACAAACCGCGCCGCCCTGTTACGGTTCCGCCGCCACCTTGAGGAGGCGCCCAGACGCAGGACGCTCCAGGCCTGCCAGATCAGGCCACCCTAACTTCGCGCGTATGGGGCGGCGCCCTCTGGTGGGGTCCGGCGCGAAGCCTCGGCGGTTTACGTCACCGCCGCGAAGCGTTCGTCGTGACGGATGACCTGATGCCGGTAATTCTCCCGGTACTGATCGCTGACCTGTTGATGCACCGCCAGCGCCGCCGCGTCCCGTTCGCCGGACGGCGGCTCGATCAGATCGAAATGTCCATATTTATCCTCGCCGCGGACCAGCATCGCCTTGCAACGCACGGGTCCGTCGAGACGGACATGCGGCGGAACAAAGTTCAACCCGATTCCGATACGTCTGTGTGAGGCATTATTGGGCGCCGACCGGTGAACCGCCAGCTCGTGATGGAGTGAGAATGACCCGGCCGGAAGCGCCATCGCCGTGGGGTTCGATTGATCGAAGTCCTCGACGATCGTTTGTCCGGCGCGATTGATGCTGTTGGGCAGACCCATGGGAGAATGCTGATAGAGTTTGGGTTTCCCGTGAAAGGAAAGTTGCTCCATGCAACCGGCCTCCCGGCTGGCGTCCGTCAACGCGACCCAGGCGCATACGGAGGTTTGCGGTGTCAGGCCGAAATACCCGCCGTCCTGGTGCCAGGCGGCATAGGTCGCGGAATGCGCTTCTTTGATGAAGAAGGTGCTGGTCCAGACCAGGATGTTGGGACCGATCACGTCCTCGATCACGTCGAGAATGCGGGGATGGCGGACCAGGTTGTTGAACCATGGCGAATGGGCATGTGCCTGGGACCGCCATTTGACATCCGCGTCCGCGACGGCCGAGCCCAATTCGGCCTCGAACCGGTCAAGCCCGGCGCGGCAGTCCGCGATTTCCTGGTCGGTAAGCGCCGGGAGCGGGAAAAGGAAGCCGTTCTCGCGGTAAAAGTCCGCCTGAAGCTGGGTCAGCGCCTTCATGAGTTTCCTCCGTTACCCGCGGGTCTTGGGGCTGTGGGCGAGACGGTCAGAACACCGGCCGGGGCCCCAAAAGCGCACGCGAATTTCACTGGCAAGGGTTTTCATGAGTGCGGTTCGATTGCAAGGGTCATCCTGATCGAGGGTTCCTCCAACCGGGTGTTTTCACGGATTATTCGACCCACGCCCCATACGGAAGCCACCCGCGCCCATGTTCCCTGTTCAGAGAAGGAGCGCGGGTGGCCCGCCCCGCACATAACCCACGGCGACGAACGCTTCGAACAACCGTCGCCGCATGTCTGTCTCTAAGGAACAAACCAGGAACCGTCAAGCCTTTTTTCGCGGCGTCCCGGTCAACCACCGACACGCGCCTCCAATCTCAAGCGACCCCCTTTCCCGGTCCTCGCCGCGCCATTGCCGGACCAAAGCCAAATGATTACCGTTCCATGACACCGCCGCCCCCACTCCTGGGCAATCCGGCCGGTGCCCTGATGGACAGTCATAACGATCGTGTTGGAACTCGTGCACCTCAGCCGGCGGTTCGGCGACACGCTGGCGGTCGCGGATGCCAATCTGCGAATAGAGACCGGCGAGATGACCGGAATCATCGGCCGCTCCGGCGCGGGAAAATCCACCCTGTTGCGTCTGATCAACCGGCTGATCGATCCGTCGGAAGGCGCGATCCTGGCCGAAGGCATCGACGTCGCGGACTTGCGCGGACGATCGCTCCGGCAATGGCGAGCGCGAACCGCGATGATCTTCCAGCAGTTCAACCTGGTGAACCGGCTGGACGTCCTGACCAACGTCCTGATCGGTGGTCTCATCCGCGTCCCCACGCCGCGCATGCTACTGCGACTATTCACGGAATCCGAACGAGCTGAGGCCGTCGCGCTGCTGGACCGGCTGGGTCTTTTTGACGTCGCGATGAATCGTGCCGACGAACTCTCGGGGGGCCAGCAGCAGCGCGTGGCGATCGCGCGGGCCTTGATGCAGCGTCCCCGGATTCTGCTGGCGGACGAACCGATCGCCTCTCTCGACCCGCTGAACGCAAAGCTGGTAATGGACGCGCTGGCGGAACTGAACCAACGCGACGGCATCACGGTGGTTTGCAATCTGCACACTCTCGACACGGCCCGCGCTTATTGCCGCCGCATCATCGGCATGGCGGCGGGACGCATCGTCTTCGACGGACCGCCGGACGCGTTGGATGAAACGGTGCTTCTGGATATTTACGGTGAGGCGGAGGGCGGCGTGGACGAACGCATGACCAGCGTCAGCCTGCCGTCCTCCTCCCGGCCCGTTCTCGCCTGATCATGAAGACAGAAGGAACCCAAAATATGCGGCGCCGCGGTTTCACAAGCACGGTCGTGCTCTCAACACTGCTGCCGGGAACGGTTTGGGCGCAGGATTGGAAAGCCCAGGTGAAGGAATTTCGCATCGGACTTCTGGGTGGGGAGAACACGCAGGACCGTCTTAAACGTTACGACGCGTTTCAGCATTTGTTGCAGGAGAAACTAGGCATTCCGGTGAAGCTGTTTCCAGCCGCCGATTACGCCGGAGTGATGCAGGGTTTCGCCGCGGGCCAGATCGACGCGAGCGAGTTCAGTCCAGCGGCTTTCGCCGGAACGTGGCTGGATTGCAAGTGCGTGGAGCCAGTGGTGGTGCCACGAGAGAAGGACGGTTCGATCGATTACGTGGCCGTGATGATCACGCGGAAGGATTCGGGGATTACATCGGTGGAACAGATGAAGGGCCACTCGCTCGCGTTCGTGGACCCGAACTCGGCGTCCGGTTACCTGATTCCAAGCGCGAAGTTGCGCGCGATGGGGATCGATTTGACCGACGGGAAATATTTCTCTCGCATCGGATTCTCCGGCGGGCATGAGCAAGGGATGATCGCGGTCCTCAACCGCCAATACGATGCCTGCATGGTCTGGACCTCCGGCCAGGGCGATGAGGCAACCGGTTTCACAAGGGGCGTGCTGCGATCGATGGTCGACAAGGGAATGCTGAAGATGGCGGACATCAATATCATCTGGCGCTCCGCCAAAGTGCCGAACGGTCCCTGGACTGTGCGATCGGCGCTGCCGACCGGCCTGAAACTCGCGTTCCGTGATTTCATGCGCGAGTTGCCGGAGAAGCATCGAGATATCTATGATTCGGTTGAGCAAGGGGCCGGCGTTGGGTACCAGGATGCGACGCTCGAGATCTATAAGGACATGATCGAGATGCGTGAGGCGGAGCGGCGGGCGAATCGGCGGTAGTACCGCGGAGATGGAGACCGGCCGCCGCAGTCTCAAGCCGGCGGCACAAGTCACCAGACAGTAGTCAAGCCTTATTTTTCAGTGAGGCAGAGATTTCAAGGGTGGATCAGGGGCGAGGCTGGTCACCGCCCCTCAAGCTTCCGAGACAGGTCGGTGGCGAACGCTCGTTCGACCTCCGTCCGGATGGGCCTGACACTCCCTGCGATCGGCGGCATCTCGCAGAGAGTGTCATCCCGAGATGTCCACCCGATGAAAGCATCCCCGGGCGCGCAGGAACGATACACCGCTACCACAGCTGAACACCTCGGGCATTCAATCGTGGCCAGTTTCCGCGGCCCACTCATTTCCTGTCCTCATATCTCTTCTCTCTTCGTGAGACACCCGAGACGGCCCCACCCTCCCCCGTACGCTGCCACCGGTCGGGTCTCCGGCAGCGTCTGGCACGTGAAACCGGGCGGAAAAGGGGTCAAAACAACAAAGGCGCCTGTCATCCGCGCTTGATCCCAAGCGGGTATTTTTCCTCAGCCAAAGGTCTTGGATGCGGGCAATTTCGCGTTTTTCGATTGAATCGGTGAGCGCACCCGTTCCGATGCCGTTGACATCATGGCCATCATCCATAAGGCCGCAAGCCGCTGCAATGGCAGCCTCTGGGCTTGGGTACCCGTCGATATGGTGGCCGGGCTGGTCCAGGTATTGGACATGCCATGTCATCGGTCGAGTGTTTCAAAGACCCGCCCCAGGTTCGGAACAGGGCGAGTCCGGTTTGGGAGCCTTGAGTCACTGCGGCAAGGATTAAAGGACCGTGGCAACCCCCCGGATAAGATGGCCGGTATTCCTCAAGGTGCCAAGCGCGCAATGAACTCGTAATCGCCCCGCGATCTTCTTCCTCTTATTCTGCCGTCGCCGGCTGTGATTCCCGCCGCGGGGCACCCCAACGGCTATCGGACAGGCGCGCCTCTGGTGCGCCTGTTGTCGTTTTGAGGACGTCTGCGATAGCGAAATAGAGGAGGCCGCCCCCTGAGAAGCCGCCTCCCTTTCACCTCACACACAACGGCCGTTGTAATATCGTTGCCCAGGAGGACAGTTCGCTGCCTCCGCTTGAACAATGGCGCCAACAATGGGGCCAACGACGGACAGCACTAACAGTACGAGGAGTAGCTTCTTCATTGGTATTTCTCCAAGTGGGCGCCATTGTCCAGACAACCTCTGGTAGCCGGGGAAATCTTGACGATTCCGCGTGACCTACAAGCCCATGTAGCCCTCCCGTCCGAGCAATAGGGCGGGGAAATCAAATGACAAACGCTATTTGCTCCAAGTTTGGCCGCGCGACAAGCCAGTAGTACATCGCTGGATCTCTACAAAGATACCGTCGAATCACGCGAATCGGAGCGTTGGGGTAGCCGTTCCTGACCATGCCCGGTGAGGCTCGCCGCGCGGCGTGAATGACCTGACCTTACCTGGTCCCTCTCCCTGGTGTTTCGAACCCGCTTTCGCGCTAACCTCATTTCCTGAGCCCATGGACCTCATGTCATGACCGCCGGCGGCCATACCTTACAGTTGTTCGAACAACGCTTTGGCGCGTTGCGCCGAGCTCGCCGCACGGAAAGTATCATGCTTTTCGTGATCTTGGTGTTGCTGTTCGCGGTCTCCGCGGTGTGGACGGATTTTTCACCCACGCAAATTCTGGCGGGGTTGCCCAGGATTGGGGAGTACTTCGAAAAACTGTTTTCGATCCAGCCCGGCCGGGATACCCCACCCGTCGCGGTGCTGTCCTGGGCGCATGTCCTTGGCGGGATCAAAGAACCGCAATCGATCGCCTACTGGTTCTATCGCCTCGACGTTTACGCGGCGCTGCTGTGGCAGACGGTTCAAATGGCGATCCTCGCCACGGTCCTGGGCTACTCTACCGCGTTCGCGCTGTCGTTTTCAGCCGCGCGGACACTCACCGCCAACCGGACGGTGGTGTTCCTCACGCGCCGGCTGCTGGAAGTCCTGCGCACCATCCCGCAGGTCGTGCTGGCTTTTATTTTTGTCTGGCCTTTCGGGATCGGGCCGCTGGCCGGCATTCTCGCCATCGCCATCCACACCACCGGCGCTCTTGGAAAACTATTTTCCGAACTGAATGAAAACGCCGATCTCCGCCCCGTGGAGGGGATCAAATCCGCCGGCGGAAGCTGGCTCGCGCAAATGCGTTACGGCGTCGTGCCGCAGATGCTGCCAGGTTTCCTCAGCTATGGTCTGTTGCGATTTGAGATCAATGTCCGGTCCTCCACCATCATCGGCTTTGTCGGCGCGGGCGGGGTCGGACAGGAACTGAAACGCGTGATCGGCTTCAATATTTATGAGGAGGTCAGCGCGATCTGCATTTTGATCCTGCTGATCGTCATTGCCATCGACCTGTTATCGGCACGCCTGCGCCACCGGCTGATCGGAGCACTGTGATGAGCGCGTCCGTAACCCGGCATCTGCCCAAAATACCGCTTGAACGCCGAACCTTGCACTGGGGCATCGGTGCCGGTGCCTTCGCATATTTCGTTTACCTGCTTTGGCTGTTCGATTTCGACCGGATATTTACCGGCCTGCCGAAGCTATGGGTCATCGTCCGGCTGATGATCGACTGGACCCTGTTCGCCGAATGGGACCACGCCGAACTGATCCATTCGATGGCCGAGACCGTCGCCATGGCCTTCCTTGGCACCTTCCTGGCAACGGTCCTGGCCTTGCCGCTCGGGTTCATGGGCGCGCGCAATATCGTGCCGAGCCCGGTCTTCCGGTTCATGACCCGGCGGCTGTTCGACGGCTGCCGCGGGCTGGATCAGTTCATCTGGGCTTTGGTCTTCGTCCGCGCTGTCGGCCTCGGCCCCATCGCCGGCATCCTGGCCATCATGGTCGCGGAAACCGGGATCCTGGCCAAACTTTTCGCCGAAGCCATCGAGAACATCGACACCAAACAGGTGGACGGCATTCGCTCCACCGGCGCTGGCCGCCTGGCCGAGTTGCGGTTCGGCGTCGTGCCGCAAATCCTGCCGGTCATGATCAGCCAGGCCTTGTATTCCATCGAGTCCAACTCCCGCGAGGCAACCATTCTGGGACTTGTCGGCGCGGGAGGGATCGGCCTGCGTCTGTCCGAGCGCATCCAGATCAATGCCTGGGACCAGGTGGCGTATGTGATCGTGCTGATCCTGATCACGGTGGCGGCGATCGACTCGCTGTCGAAGTGGTTACGGCTGCGGCTGATCGGGGGGCCGGCGGCGCGAGGGTGAGTCGTGGTTGTTGACTCTCCCCCACCCCTCGCTATAACCCCCGCTCCCCAGGCCGCCGGGCTTGCCCTTCGGCCCTTGTCGCCTTGGCTTCACGTCTTGATGTAGAAAGTCGTTCGCATGTTCGCTGTCATCCGCACTGGCGGAAAGCAGTACCGGGTCTCCCAGGATACGGTGCTGAAGGTCGAAAAACTGGAAGCCGAGGCTGGCGCCACCGTGACCTTCAACGACGTTCTGTGTGTCGGAAGCGACGCGGGCCTGACCATCGGCGGTCCGACCGTGCCCGGTGCTTCGGTCACCGCGACCGTGATCGCGCAGGACAGGCTGGCCAAGATCATCATCTTCAAGAAGCGCCGCCGGCAGAACAGCCGCCGCCGTAACGGACATCGCCAGCATGTCACCGTGCTGCGGATCTCCAGCATCAACGCGGCCTGAGGAGTAGCGTCTCATGGCACATAAGAAAGCAGGCGGATCGTCCCGCAACGGACGCGATACCGAAGGCCGACGCCTCGGGCTGAAGAAGTCCGGCGGCCAGGCCGTGATCGCGGGCAACATCATCCTCCGCCAGCGTGGCACCCAGTGGCATCCCGGCACCAATGTCGGCCTCGGCCGCGACCACACGATCTTCGCGCTGTGCGACGGCCGTGTGGAGTTCAGACGCAAGTCCGGCGATAAGGTCCACGTCTCCGTCGTGCCGCCGCCGGCCCTCGCCGCCGAGTAAACCGCGTGGCCTCCCGCGTACATTGAACCTGGGGGCCACGGCCCCCATTTTCGTTTGCAGGCCGCCAATGAAATTCCTCGACCAATGCAAGATCTACCTCCGCTCCGGTGATGGCGGCGATGGTGTGATCGGCTTCCGGCGGGAGTTGTATATCGAATTTGGCGGCCCCGACGGCGGCAACGGCGGACGCGGCGGCGATATTGTGTTCGAGGCGCAGTCGAACCTGAACACTTTGATCGACTTCCGTTACACCCAACACTTCCGGGCGAAAAAGGGCGGCAACGGCGCGGGCCAGGATCGCACCGGCGCGGGGTCCGACGACGTCGTGATCAAGATTCCCATCGGCACCCAGGTTTTCGCCGAGGACCAGGCAACGATGCTGGCTGACCTCGACCGTCCGGGCATGCGCGTGACGCTGTTGCGCGGCGGCGATGGCGGGCATGGCAACGCGCACTTCAAATCCTCGGTCAATCGCGCGCCGCGCAAGGCGACCAAAGGCTACCCGGGCGAAGAGCGCTGGATTTGGTTGCGGCTGAAACTGATCGCCGACGCGGGCCTCGTTGGGCTGCCGAACGCCGGAAAGTCCACCTTTTTGGCTGCGTCCTCCGCCGCTCGCCCAAAAATCGCCGACTACCCGTTTACCACGCTGCATCCGCAACTGGGCGTCATCCGCCTGTCGATGTCGGAGGAGTTCGTCCTGGCGGACATCCCTGGCCTGATCGAGGGCGCGCATGAAGGCGCCGGTCTCGGCGACCGGTTCCTGGGCCACGTAGAGCGTTGCGCGGTCCTGCTGCATCTGGTCGATGGCGCCGCTGGCGACGTGGTCCGCGCCTGGCGCACGGTGCGCGAGGAACTGACCGCGTACGGCGGTGGCCTCGCGGAAAAACCCGAACTGATTGGCCTGAACAAAGTCGATGCGATGACCCCGCGTGAGGCGTCCTCCCGAGCCGCCGCACTTCGAAAAGCTTCCGGCCGTCCGGTGATGCTGCTGTCCGGCGTGACCGGCCAGGGCGTCCCGGAACTGCTGCGAGCGTTGCAAAACACCATCCACGGCCAACGGCGGGACGCCGCGGCGTGAGACCGGCCCACCTTTGGGCCAGGTCCGCCCCCTTACCCCGTCATGGTCCGGCTGAACCGCATACGCATCAGGATAACGGAGCAGCGGAGACGGTTATCCTCCCTTCACCGTCATGGCCCGGCTCGTCCGGGCCATGACGGTGAAGGGAGAAGTGCTTCCATCTTTGGCCTCGGCCCGCCGCCTGGTCGTCAAGATCGGCAGCTCCCTGGTCGTGGATGAAAAAGCCGCCGCGCCACGCACCACCTGGCTCGCCGGGGTGGCCGAGGACATCGCCGCCGCGCGGGCACGCGGGACCGAGATCATCGTCGTGTCGTCCGGCGCCATCGCTTTGGCCCGCCGCACCCTGGGCCTCACCCGCCGCCAGTTGAGGCTCGAGGAAAAGCAGGCCGCCGCCGCGGTCGGCCAGATCCGCCTGGCCCAGGCGTGGAGCGAGGCGTTGTCGGCTCGGAAGCTGACGGCGGCGCAATTGTTGCTGACCCTTGACGATACCGAGGACCGGCGCCGTTACCTCAACGCCCGCGCCACGCTTTCAACGTTGCTGAGCCTGGGCTGCGTCCCGGTGATCAACGAGAACGATACGGTGGCGACGACGGAAATTCGTTTCGGCGATAACGACCGGCTCGCCGCTCGCGTGGCGGAGATGGTGCGCGCCGATATGCTCGTGCTGCTGTCCGATATCGACGGCCTGTATACAGCCGATCCTCGCCGCGATCCCACCGCCGAACATCTGCCCGTGGTGGCGGCCCTGACACCGGAGATCGAGGCAATGGGCGGGGAACCGCCGCCCGGTTATTCCTCCGGCGGCATGCGCACCAAGCTGGTGGCGGCGCGCATCGCTACCCAGGCCGGCGTGGCGATGGCGATCGCGCAGGGCCACGTGGAGCGTCCGTTACGAGCGTTGGAACAAGGTGCGCGATGCACGTGGTTCCTGCCCGCGGCGGACGGGCCCTCGGCGTGGAAGCGCTGGATCGCGGGATCGCTCGCCGCCGAAGGCGTGTTCACCGTCGACCTGGGCGCCGCGCGAGCGCTACGGGATGGGCGTTCATTGCTGCCAGCCGGGGTGAAGGCAGTCGAGGGAACCTTCCAGCGTGGTGATCCGGTACTGGTGCGGGGACCGGATGGCGCCGCTCTGGCGCGTGGGTTGTCCGCCTATGGATCCGAGGACGCGGTCCGCATCGCCGGAAACCGGTCGGGCCAGATCGAGGCAATTCTGGGCTGGCGCGGACGGGATGAGATGATCCATCGGGACGATCTGGTTGTGCTGGACGCGGGAGACCGATAGCCCAGGCTATCCCAGACTTCGCAGCCAGTCCTTGGCGATTTGCCGGTCCATTTCGGTAATGGAATGGCCGACCGGCAACACATGATGCGCCACCATCGCGCTTGCCCGGGTCAGGCGGCCGGCCAACCGCTCCCCGTCGCCGGGCGAACGGCGGCTGTCTTTCGCGCCGTCGATGATAAGGACTGGTGTGCCATCCAGGCGCGGCGCCAGATCGTTCTGAAATGGCGACAATGGCCGGAACAGGATGGCCCCGGCCAGCAACCCCGGATGGGTCAGCAGCAAGGCGGCCACCATGATCGCGCCGTTGGAAAAGCCGATAGCGATCGGCGGTCTGTGGAATTCATGGCGGGCGATGGCTTCCATCACCAGCGGAATTCTCATTTCGACATCGGATTCGTCGATCGTCCGGTCGGCGTTCCGGTGGAAGAACGCGAAACCGCCGTCGATCTCAACCGTGCCGCGCAGACCCAGAACCGGAGAGCCTGGCGCGACTTCAGCAGCCAGCGGAACGAGTTCGTGTTCGTCGCCGCCGGAGCCGTGCAGCAGCACGAGCGGGATGGATACGTCAGGCGGCATCGTTGGGATTACTCCGCCGCCTGAACCCGCCGGTGTTCCAACGCGGCGCGATCCAGCTTGTGCGATTCGCCACCTTTCAGGATCGCCACCAGATTCTCGGCTCGTTGCAACAAACGAACATCCGCGACAGGATCGCCGTCGACCAGCAGCAAATCGGCGAGGAACCCCTCGCGAATTTGTCCACATTCGCCGCCCATGCCCATCAGGTCCGCGCCAAAACGGGTCGCGCAGATCAGCGCCTCACCGGGGGAGTATCCGAGATGGTTGACGAAATGCTCGATGTCGCGCGCATTTTGTCCCTGAGGTGTGCGGGCAAAACCGTAATCGCCACCGACCACCACGCGAATACCGCGTTTGTTCATTTCGCGGTAGGCACGCCCCGCGGCTTCCAGACCCACGGTGAGACCTTGCTTGATGGCGGGATGGATGGCGCCCTCCCGAGCCTCATGCACCGCGACATGCAGCAAGCCGATTGCGGGACCAACGAAAACGCGGTCTTTCACCGACTCGAGCAGGTCAAGCGCTTCTTCGTCGGCGTGCTCGCAATGATAGATCACATCGACACCGCATCGAACCGCGCGTTTCACCGACTCGGCGGATCGGCAATGCGCGTTGACCAGGCGGCCGAAATCATGCGCCACTTCCACGCCCGCGCGAATTTCCGCTTCCGTCATCACTGTGCGCGGCGGTGCACCCAGGCGTGTGTAATCGTCACCGGATATGTTGAGTTTGATGCTGTCGGCGCCTTCGCGAATGCACAGACGCGCCAGCTTCATCACCTCGATGGGGCCATCGGCGATGATGGCGAAACTGTCGCGAAACTGATGCGCGCGGCGCTCATCGCCCAGGCCGCCGGTGACGGTGATTTCGGGACCGCAGGCCCGCATTCGAGGGCCCGGAATGTCCCCCGCGTCGATCGCGTTGCGGATGACGATGTCCAGACGCAGCTTCGAGCTCGCGGCGCTGTAGGCGCCCGTGAAGCCCCGATCGAGCAAAAGGCGAGCGTTCTTCGCCGTGGCGAGCGTATGCTCCTCGGGCGGCAGATCGCCCAGTTCGGTCGACACCGCGCTGTCGATATAGCTGATATGGGCGTGGCCTTCGATCAGGCCAGGCATCAGCGTCATGCCATTGGCCTCGACGATTTCGGCGCCGGCGGCTTCGAGCTGGCCCAACTGGGTGGCGACGGCGCGGATGCGCTCGCCCTCGATCAGAACATCGGCGGGGTAAGCGGGCGCACCGGAGCCGTCCCAGACGCGCGTATTACGAAACAAAATCCGAGCCATTGTTGCCTCCTCCGGTGTCAGCGGTCCATCCACACATCTTCCATCCGCCAGCCATTATACTGACTGTTGACCATCATCTTCATACCCTTGACCCAGGGATGCCAGCAGGTTCCGGCACGCCGATGATACAGGATCGGCCGCGCGAGTTCTTGCTGTAGCGTCTGGTCGATTTCCCACACCAACTGGCGGCGGCGCATCGGGTCGGTTTCCATCGACTGCCGTTCGATTTTCATATCCAGCTCTCGATTGCAATGACCCGTGTAGTTCCTCGCCGAACCGCAAACGTGATTCTGAAAGAAGACGATATCGGGGTCATCGGCCGGGACGCCAAGTACGTTGAGGCCGACGACGTAATCTTTCTTGATCAACTTGGGGACCCAGGTGGCTGTTTCGGTCAGTTCCAGCTCGCCTTCGAAATAAATCTCCCGCAACTGATCGATCAGGATCGTTCCCGGGTCGCGATAGGCCGCCAGATTGCGCACCGACACTTTGACCGGGAGTCGCTTGTCCGGCCCGTAACCCAGACCCCGCATGATCGCGCGTGCTTCCGCACGATTTTTCGCCACATCTTCGCCATGACCTGGCACGCTGGCCAACATCTCCCGGGGCAGACCCCAGGCTCCATCCGGCGGCGGCTGCATCGCCCCGCCAATATCTCCCGCACCCTGGGCGAGGATATCGATGAAGGCTTTGCGATCCAGCGTAAGCGCCATGGCGCGCCGCACCTCTCCGTTATCGAACGGCGGAACGGTCCGATTGATCAGCACACCGACGGAGTCGCTCGTTGGCGTGACCTCGCACACTACCTGGGGTGCCTGTGCCTTCAGGTCGGCCAGCAGCGGGACCGTGACCTCGTTGGGAAAGGTCATGTCGAATTTATCGGCGACGAAAGCCAGGAGCGCGGTCGAGCGGTTCGGGATAATGGTATACTCGACGCCGTCCAGATACGGTCGTCCCGGTTTCCAGTAATCGGGATTGCGCTCAATCTTAATGCTCTGGTTGGGTTTGTAGTCGACAAACCGGAACGGTCCGGTGCCAATCGGATGTTGCCGCATGTCCCGCGGATGGACATGGCAGGGATACATCGGCGCGTCGCCCGATGCGAGCAGCGCCAGCAACGGCGGTTGCGGCCGTTTCAACCGGATCGTTGCTTCATGGGCTCCGTTGACCGTGACGCCCGCGATATTGACCCACCAGCTTTCCCGATAATTCAGGCGGAGCTTTTCCTTGCCCTGATTGGTCAGCAAATCGAACGTGCATTTGACGTCGTTGGCGGTGAACGGTTTGCCGTCGTGCCAGCGGACTCCCTGGCGCAACTGAAACGTCAGCGCGGTTCCGTCTGAACTCCAGGCCCAGGCGGTGGCCAGCTCGGGGATGATGGTGCCCGGCTCGTTGCGAGGGATGTGCTGGTCGTAAATGATCAGATTGTTCATCACCCCCATCATGGGCATGATGACACCGACCGTCCCTTCCTCATGAATCGACATGCTGGCGGGGCTGTCCCGATGGTAAACGCGCAACGTGCCGCCGGCTTTCTCCGCCGCCGAGGGACCACCCCACAAACTCCCAAATAACAATATCGCCGCCGTCAAAATCGAAGCCCACCGTGTCATGGTATGTTTTCCTTCAGGCCGTTCCTTGTTGTTCTGCACCTGGGAGATATTGCTCCGGCGATCAACCCGTGGCCACCCGCAACAAACCAGTGAGCCGCGAGACGTTGGTCAACGCGCGGAAATCATGGATCAGCGACAGGCTCATTTCGATCTCACTCGCGGGTAATCCGGAGGCGGGCATCAACTCCCGGTACTTCGTATTCAGATCGTTCCACGAAAGTCCCAATGCCGCGGAACCGGAGGGTTCGAACACGGTGCTGGAAAACAGACGCCCATCGTGGGTCCGGACTGTCACCGTCGCTCCCTGCCGGTATTGCGCCTCATTTTCCACGGGTTCGATGACCAACTGAACCCTGTCGATCAGGCCGTGGATGGTTGGATCGGCGATCTTTTCAGGGCTGGCATGCATCCAGGAAAACCCATGATCCGCGGCACCGGCGGCGGCGAAATAAGTGGGGCTGTGTGCCATGTCGATCAGATCCGCCGGATGTTTCGGCCCACTCAACGCGGTCATGCCTGGACGGTGAATGATGATGCTGTCGATTTGTTCCGCTTTGACATCCCCCTGGCGCGCCGCATTGCCCGCGGCCTCGCCGATCGCGTGAAACGGGTGACCGCCTGGCACGAGCTTGATCGCCATGTCCGTGAGGATATCCCAGGTTTTGCCCATGTTCTTGGTCGCGATGCCACCCGCCGTCATGCCATCGACGCCGCCAAAGGCTTCGAAGAAACCGCGCTTCGCCTCCAGAATCCGCGCCTCGCCCACGAAACCACGCTGTGCCGCCAGTGCCGCGTTGGCGCCATGCATCGCGGCGAGGCCCGCGTGCCATTCCCGGGACACGCTGGTATCCGCGGCCGTCGCGAGCCCGCCGATGGACACGGCAGTCAGCGCGATGGTTTGCGCCATTTGTTCCGCGCTTAATTCCAACATCCGGGCGGAAGCGACCGCGGACGCGAAGGCCGCGCCCAGACAACCGTGGAAGCCACGATCTTTGAACGTGGGCGTGATGGCTTCGCTGATCCGGCCAGCCGCCTCGTAGCCCAGAACGATCGCGGTCAGCACGGCCTCGCCGCCGGAGCCCTCGCGTTCGGCGAAGGCCAGCGCGGCGGCGGTCAGCGGCGTCCCGGCATGAACAATGTTGCGGAGATCGCTGTCGTCGGAGGCGGCGGCGTCGCTCAGCACCGCGTTCGCCTGGATCGCGCTGGCGACGGGCAGCTTCACGCCCGCGTCGAACCAAACCGCCGAGTCCTCTCTGCCGCCCCTCTCCTGCGCCATCGCCCGAACGATCCGCGCCGACTCGATCCCCGTGCCACAGGCGGCGCTGGCCAAAGTACTGGCGATCACCATCGCCGCGTAATCCAATGCACGCTCCGGCAGATCGGCGGTCTTCGTCTCGGTCAGGAATGTGGCCAGTTGGCGCGCGACGGTCATGGAACGGCTCTCCCTCGGTTGGGGCAGTGTGGCACGATCTTGACCGGCGGTCAGGATGCGCGCCCAATCGGGGGACGGAAAACAAGGGAGAATGATCATGAGCTTCGCCGTCAATCATGTGCACCTCAAAACCACGGATCCGGTCGCGACCGCCAAGTTCTACGTCGAGAATTTCGGCGCGACGATAAAGTCCGAGATCCCTGGCCGGGGCATTCAGGTCGACCTGCACGGGTTGCAACTGAACATCACCACCAAGATCGCATCCCAGAACCACGAACAGAACTACGGGATCGAGCATATCGCGCTGAACACCCAGGACTTCACGGGCACGCTGTCGGCTCTGAAGGCCAATGGCGTGAAGATCCTGGAGGAGATGATTGGCGGCAGCGGCCATCGGGTGTGCTTCCTGCAGGCACCCGACGGCGCGCAGATGGAAATCATCGAGAAGCCATAGGAACGCCGCTCCGTGGCCCTGAAGGACAAGATCCCCCTTGGCATGTCGTTGCCGCATCGTTCGCCCGATCCGCTGGCTTTGACGACGGTCGGATTGGTGGCGCGGCGGGCCGAGGAACTGGGATTCCGCGATCTTTGGGTTACGGAGAACACGGCCGACGACGGCGTCTGTTTGGATCCGGTGGTGATCCTGACTTACGCCGCGTCGATCACCAGCCGTATCCGGGTTGGCGCCTCGGTGGTGGTGCTGCCGATTCACAGCCCGCTGATGGTCGCGCATCAGTGGGCGACGCTGGATTTCATCAGCGGCGGGCGCGCCACTCTGGCGGTCGGTCTGGGCCGGGAACACCATTACCGGGATTTTCAGATCCCTGTCGTGGCGCGGGTCCGGCGGTTTCGCGAAGAAGTCGAGCTGATCAAGGCGCTTTGGTCGCAAAAAACCGTGACGTATCGCGGCGAAATCTATCAAATTGAGAACGTTTCGCTCGCCACGCGACCTGTGCAAAAGCCCGGAATTCCACTTTGGATGGGCGTCGGGCATCCAAACGCCGTGCGGCGGACAGCCCGACTCGCCGACGGATGGATGGGCTCGGGTGGGTCGAGCATTGCCGAATTTCAGGCCTCGATTCCCATTCTGAAACAAGCGTTGGAGAAGGAAGGACGCGACCCCACCACCTTCCCGATTTCGAAACGTGTGTTCATGGCGGTGGACGAACGGCCCGCCGTGGCGCGCGCCGAACTCAACCGCTGGTTTACCGAGGTTTACCACAACCCCGCGGGCACCGATGCGTCCGGACTTCACGGCACGCCGGAACAGGTCGCGGAACGGCTGGAGGAACTGGTCGCGTCCGGGGCAAACCATTTGTTGCTGAATCCGATATCGCGGCACGCCGAACAGCTTGAGGCGGTCGCGGAACTCACCGGTCTTAAGTAACGTGGACTTTTCCCTGACGCCAGAACAGGAACTGTTGCGGGCGAAGTGCAGGGACCTGGCAGCGGATTTTGCGACACGCTCCGCCGCGCATGATCGAGAAGCCTCGCACCCGATTGAAAATTACGACCGGTTGCGGCGGGAGGGCTTTCTGCATCTGACGGTGCCAAAACGGCTGGGCGGATCGGGCTTCGATTTTCTCAGCCACACGATCGCTTTTGAGGCGTTGGGAACCGGCTGCCCGTCCACTGCGCTGGCGTTCAACATGCATGCCTCGGTCGTCATGCCGTTGCTGGAAAGCGATGAAGTTTCGATGCCCGCGAAACACAAGATCGCCGATCTGGTGGTAAGTCAGGGCAAAATGATCGGCGGAAATTTTTCCGAAACCGGCCACACGTCGTTAATCGGCGAACGTCCACTGACGGTCCGGGCTCGCGCTGTCGCGGGAGGATACCGCATCACCGGCCGGAAAATGTTCGCCTCCATGTTGCAAGCGGCCGATTACGTTCTGGTCCTGGTGCATCCGGAAGGCGTCACGGGCCCCTCGCCGGGGATGTTGGCGATGATTCCACCGGACGCCGAGGGCCGCCGTGTCATCGCGAACTGGGACACGCTTGGCATGCGCGCGACCCGCAGCGATTCGCTGGTGCTGGAGGATTGTTTCGTTCCGGATGACGCGATCTTGTACCGTTCCGCGGATATCCGGCCGTTCCGTATCACCGGCGCGAACTGGTTCTGGGCATCCTATACCTCGGTTTATCTGGGGCTTGCCGGCGCGGCTTACGACGAGTTGCGAAACGTCCTGAACGCAAGGCGGCCCGAGGGCTACGCGCAATCGCTCGCCTGGCACCCGGACGCTCGGCGTCACATCGCGGAACTGAGCGTCGATCTTCAGGCGGCGCGTTTGATGACCTATCATTCCGCCTGGCTGCGAGACCGGGAAGGGCCCACGCCGGAGGTCATGGCCGCCATGTTTCGCGCCAAGTTCTTGGTCGGGCAGGCCACCAGCCGTATCACGCGCGCCGCGCTGACGTTGGGTGGCGCGCATGGGATCTTCAAAGGCTCGCGCCTGGAGCAATTGTTCCGCGACGGCGCCTTAACCGAAATACAACCTCCACCTTCGGATTTTTGCCTGTGGAATGTTGGGCTGCACGAGCTCGGGCTCGATCCGGCGGAGGCGATGCCGCCCATGCGACCGGCTTAGCTCACGGCAATATAATTGACCCGCTTATGGAAGGACGCCTCCCATGTCGCTGAGCCGGCAATTCGCGGCCTTTGTCGCGGATCTGAAATACGAAGACCTGCCCAGAGCCGTGGTGGACCGGGCCAAGGGAGTGACGTTACAGGCGCTCAGTTCGGCACTGGTCGCGCATGACATGCCAGGGACCAGGCAGGCGCTGGCGATCATGCGGGAGGAAGACGGCGGCGGCGGTGGCGTCGCGACGGCCTTGTGCAGCGGCGAGAAATTCACCAAGGCGGGCGCGGCGTTCGTCAACGCCGAGATGATTTTCGCGGGCGGCAAATGGGACACGTTCCGGATGCTGACGCATCCCGGCGTCGCCATCATGCCCGCGGCATTGGCGGCGGCGGAGGTCACCGGCTGCTCCGGCAAGACGTTCCTGACCGCCGTCGCCGCCGCCTATGAGGTGCTGGAGCGGATGGCGGCGGAATTCATTCCGACCGTGATGTCGCGCGGCTTTCACTCCGGGCCGGTGTTCGGCATTTTCGGTGCCGCGATCGCGGCGGCGAAGATTCACGGGATGGACGCGAACCAGATCAACGGCGCGATCGCGCAATGCGTCAATCTGGCGAGCGGCAATCTGGAGGGAATGCGAAGCGGCGGGCGTTCTTTGCGGGAAGGCGGCGCCGTGCGAAACGCGCTGCTGGCGGTCGCGTTGGCGCGGCATGGCATGCCCGGCGGTGAAACGACTCTGGAGGGTGAAGCGGGCTTCTATCACTCCTACGCCGGCAACAACCTCGGTGTGTTGCGCTACAGCTTTACCGGGAAGAACCGGGCCGATATTTCTAAAATCGCCGACGGCATAGGTCAGGAATGGATATTCCTGGAGACGCTGTACCGGGTTTACTCGACGGCGGGGTACAACATCGCGCACGTCGATGTCACCGCGAAACTGTGTGCCGAGCATAAGATCGCCTATGCCGATATCGACCGGATCGAAGCAGTCGTGAACTGGCTGGAAACGGAATATCCAAGCCCGGCGTTCGCGGTTCGCCGGATCGATATTCCGCCGAAGCCGGGATCGACGCAGTATTTCACCGCGTATGGCGCGGTCACCGGCGGATACCCGATGCTGCGTGGCGGCGAACCCGCGCCAGGCGAGACCGATCCTCCCGAGGTGCTGGACCTCATGCACCGCGTCACGCTGATTCCGATGGCGAACCGGACGTTGTTCGGGCCGCGGATCACGGTGTTCACCAAAGATGGGCGCAGTGTCACCAAGGAAGGCACCGGGCGCGAGTTCATCTGGAATTTCGAGGACGAGGTGGATCGCATCCGCCCGGTCGTGGACGGGCTCGCGATCACGCCAGAACGGTATGACGGCCTGATCGACGCGATCCGCTCGCTGGAGCAGGAAGAGGTCGCTTGGGAACCGTTGATCATGCTGACCATTCCGGCCTGAGGCTTCCCTTTCGTCGCCCACCCACGCTACGCTCCCCCCAAACCGCCAGGAGGAGACCAACCAATGGCCGACATTCTCGGGCTTGGAGTAACCCACTCCCCGCTGCTGCTTGGCGTCGATGGGCGCATGGCCGCGATCTTGGAGCGTGTGCTGCAGAGCCCTCGGCTACCGGACCGCATGCGCGAACCCACCGCCTGGCCCGCGCCAATGCAGAACGAATGGGCGGAACATCTGGCGGGACGCGCGGCCCCGGCGCACAGGAAACGGGCCGTCGAGGCATTCCGCGCCGCCCGCGCCGCGCTCGACGCGTTCAACCCCGATTTCATTCTGATGTTCGGCGACGACCAATACGAGAATTTCCGCGAAGACGGCGTCGCGCCGTTCTGTGTTTTCGCCACCGATGAGATCGAGTCGCGTCCCTATGCGCGGGCCGGAATCAACAACGCCTGGGGCGAGCCGGCCGATACCGTGGTCAAAACGAAAGGCCATCCCGCCGCCGGCCGCTTCATCGCCAAAGCCCTCACCGAACAAGGGTTCGACATCACCTGGGCTTACAAGATGCGGCACGAGAACGGGTTACCGCACGCCTTCATGAATGCGTTGTTGCTGTTGGATTACGACCGGAAAGGACTGCCCTGGCCAGTGGTGCCATTCCACGTGAATTGTTACGGCTCATCGACCATTTCGAAGAAGGGCGCGTTCGCCCACATCGATGGTACCGGCGAGGAGGAACCAGACCCGCCAGGCCCCGCGCCGTCGCGTTGTTTCGATATCGGCGCCGCGGTGGGACGCGCTTTGGCCGGCTCGCCATGGCGGGTCGCGTTGATCGCGTCGTCCAGTTGGTCGCACTCGTTTCTGACCGGGAAACACGATTACCTGTACCCTGACCTGGTTTCCGATCGTGCCCGATTCGCGGAAATGCGGGAGGGAAATCTATCCGCCTGGCGGAACCTTTCGACCGCGCAAATTGAAGACGCGGGCCAGCAGGAATTACTCAACTGGGTCTGCCTCGCGGGCGCGATGGATGCATTGGGCCGCAAGCCCCAATGGGTCGACATGGTGGAGACCCATATCTTCGTCGCGCCTAAGGTCTTCGCGGTGTTCAACCCACCGCTGGCCCAGGCGGCGGAGTAGGCCAGAGTCGCTCAAACAGCTACAAACGGGTTTGCGCTTTTCCGCGAAAGCCGCCAGCGCCTCCGGAAGGTCCGCCACCGCGGCCAGCGCGTCCGCCACATCCTCGATACTGCGATGCAGGTCCAGCGCGTTGGCGCGGTGAAACGCGTTCCGGCCAAATCGCATCACGCTCCGTGCCTTCCCCGCCATTTCGCGGGCCAGCGCCCTCGCCTCGTCCAGCACCGTGTCCGCGGGCACCACGCGATTGACCAGACCGAGGGCCTCCGCACGGGCGGCCGGGAACGGTTTGCCGCCGAACAGAAGCTCGAACGCGCGATGCCGCCCGATGATTTTCGGCAACAGAACGAAATGAATCGCCGGGATGATCCCGAGGTCAATCTCCGGGTAGCCGATCGTCGCGTTTTCTCCGGCCTGGCTTGCCTTTGACCATGTCCAGATCGAGACCGGCGCAGAACCCCTTCGGGTTCGCGCTGTGCACCAGAACGGCCCGCGCGGCGTCATCGGCGGCGGCGGCGCGGCGGAAGGCGGAAATCACGGCCTCGATCAGGTCCAGGCTCGGCGCGTTGACCGGCGGGCGGCCGAGCACGATCTAGGCGACCCGGTCGCACACCTCGTAACGAACTTCAGGCATTGGGCGCTCTCGGAAAAGGTGGAGGACAAGTTTCGCACGCCGTGCCCCTTGCCTAAAGCCCGCCCGGACTGATAGCCGGTTCTGTCATGATCGAGCTTTCACCCGCCCCCGCCAGAATGACGCCAGGCCGGCGCGTCTATGCGATTGGCGACATTCACGGATGCGCCACGCAACTGGCGAACCTGCACGCGAAGATCGCCGAAGATCTCGAGCACCGACCGATCGCCTCGGCACTGTTGCTGCATGTCGGTGACTACGTCGACCGCGGCATCGATACGCGAGGCGTGATCGCGCGTTTGACCGATGGATCGCCGATTCCCGGGACCGAGATGGTGAACCTCATGGGAAACCATGAGAACACGATGATCGACGCATTGAACGGGGAACGCGCCGCCGCGACCGACTGGCTGTTCACCGGCGGGCGGCCATCGTTGCAAAGCTATGGCGTCGATCCCGACAGTCCGAGGGAGACCTGGCGCCAACACGTCCCGGACTCGCATATGACCTTCCTGCGGGAGCTGAAGTTGATGCATCACGAGGGCGAATATGTCTTCGTCCATGCGGGCGTCCGTCCGGGAGTGCCGCTGGCCCAGCAGGCGCGGGACGATGTGCTGCGGATGCGGCAGCCGTTTCTTTATTCCGAGACGAATTTTGGCGCCGTGGTTGTGCATGGGCACTCGCCCGTGAAGGCGCCGGTCATTCGCCACAATCGCATCGCCATCGACACCGGCGCGGTGTTCGGTGGGGACATGACCTGCCTTGTGCTGGAAGGCGATCGGCTCGGCTTCCTGACCGCCGAACCGGTGGGCGAGCCGGTCTCCATCGCGCATCGCTGAGCGGGACCCGGCATACGTTCTTCGCCGGCGAGCTGGCGGCGTTTGTCGGGTTCGCGTCATCCTTCGCCGTGGTGCTGAAAGGGCTGACGACGGTCGGCGCCCACCCGCGCAGGCCGCGTCGGGATTGATCACTTTGGCGGTTTTGGCGGCTCTACGCGGTGCCAGCGGCGGTCGCGGTGGTTGCGTTGCTGGCGCTCCAGGGTGGTGAGAGCATGACGGTACGGTGGCTGGCGGAGCCGGTTTGGGTGCCGCGGTCTGGTCCGCGCCGACCATGCTTGGACTGGCGCTGCCGCTGTTTTTGGTAACGATGGCGTCGCAGAATATTCCGGGCATGGCGGTGCTCGCGGTCAACCGTTACACGCCGCCATCCAGGCCGCTGTTCCAGGTCACCGGGGTTTTCACTCTGCTGGCGGCGCCATTCGGTGGGCATGCGGTCAATCTGGCGGCCATCACCGCGGCGTTATGTGCCGGCCCCGAAGCGCATCCCGATCCGGCGAAACGGTACTGGGCTGCTGTCATCGCGGGCGCCACGTACGTCGCGTTCGGCCTGCTGGCCGGAGCCGCGACCGGGTTGATCGCCGTATCGCCACCAATCCTGATCGAGGCCATCGCCGGTCCCTCGCTGCTCGGTTCCCTGGGCGGTGCGCTGATGGGCGCGGTGCATGAAGCAGATGGGCGGGAGGCGGCGTTGATCACGTTCCTGGTGACCGCCTCGGGATTGGGTTTTCTGGGCGTAAGTGGTGCGTTCTGAGGGTTGCTGGCGGGTGGCGCGATGCGGGCGTTGACGCGGTGGCGGGCCGCGAGGGCGTGAGATTTGGAACCCGGAGACACGCGTCGATCGTCAATATCCAAAGGGTTCCTTACGCCATTGAGTCCAGTCGATAAGCCCGCGATCATTAACGACCTCAACGGCCTCCGGTCCGGCCGGATCGCAAAACACAACGACATTTGGCCAGCCGGATCGCGCGCTCGGCACGATCAGACCATCCCGGCCAAGGAAATACGCGGCCTCCGCGATCTCCTGGGTACGAGGATACTCCTGCCCCCGCTCGGCACAGGACAATTGCCCGAAGCCAGCGGTCTGTAAGCCGACGGCCTGTAGGTTCGCCAACGACGGGAAATTCAGGGCTGACGACAGAGCGGCACGAAGTTCGAACAACCTGTATCGAACCTGCGATGGAATGACCGGCTGCCCCCGGGAGAGATGGAAATACATCTCCTGGGCGGCGCCATCGGCTGTTGTTGAGGTGTAAAGCACGTCGAAGGTCCTGTCGTCCCACCGGCCACCCACGGCACTGCACTGAACCGGATCGCGACCATCACGAACGGCCCGCCAAACGGTTCCCTCTAAAATCTCGGGTGCGATAGCGTCGATTGCATCGAGTAAGCCGTTGTCGCGGGCGGTCCTGATGATCGCCATGACCTACAAATAGACGTCGGAATCGAGGCGATCCAGGACACGCAGCACATCTTCCGAACGATTCTGGTTAATAAGGTCGATCGCACGCGCGCCTTCAAGCTGAGGGTGACGCCCATGGAGCCACACCCGTATTTCATCGGCGGTATAGTACTCGCGCAGCCGCCCAACAATGTAATGCAAATCGGAAAGGACCAGCTGCGTGCTCGGTTGGGGCTTGACGGCACCCGATTTCCACCGTGAAACCGTGGCTTTGGAAACTGCCACGATATTGGCGATATCCGTGCCGCTAAGACCGCCTTCCTCGGTCAGATCGTCGATGAAACGCGGTATCGCCGCTGATTTTGTACTCATGACCGATCTCCTCCGATCTCGCGTTGCGTCGGGTCTCTCGATCCGATTTTTAACGCCAGGTACACGTCTGTGGCGCCAATTTCATACCCTTTGTCGAATACGGAATGGCCTTGTTCCAGTTTGACGGCACACCTGGCCAGCGAGGCCAGCGCCGGGGTGGCGGAAGGAAATGGCGCACATCGCAGGCGCTCACATTTATGTTTCAAGAACATTGATCCATGAAACAGTGATGCGTCAAGCGCGATGCGCAGCGCGGTAGGGTTTGCCATGACCACACGCGATTCCATTGGCCGCGGCGGCTAATCGCGCGCGCGGGTCAGCCCAGGCCGGCGCGCGGTTCCTCTGAACCGGCATTTTCCAGAGCCGCGGTGATAGGCGCCTCCGGCCTGGCGTCAGTCGTCACACCGCCGGAGGGCCTGGTCAGACGCCGCGCGATATCGGACTCGTCGCCCATGAACAACGGTTTGCCGCCGAAGCCGAATGGGAACTGAACATCGCGGGCCTCGGCTTTGACGGCCCCAAAGATCGGCTCGACCTTGACGTAATCGCGATGCGGGGCGACGCCGAGACCACGCGCCCAGGCTACAAGATCGTTCAGCAACTTGCGGGCGTAGGCGGGATCGACCGGCACCATGGGGGAGGTGATGGACATATGGTCCACATGCTGGGCGAATTCGCGAGCACTGAGCGAACGGAAAAAGACATCCTTCGCGCCCAGGGCGAAGGTGTCGAGCAGGAAGGTCGCCATGGTGACGCTGGCGGGCGTGGCTCCACGCGCCACGACCAGAATGCCCATGCCGGAGTCGAACAATCCCTCGGACAGCAGGCAGTGCTGGATGGGATGCGCCAAAGCCATGCGGACCTGGCTCGCGGTGCCGCTGGCGAGCATTTCGGCTTTGCGCTTCTCCGCCACGACGACTTTCCGGCGTTGGTTCTTGGCGGCGCGGCGGGCGCCGATGTTGATGGCCATGGGGAACCCCTCCGGCGGACTGATAGGGCTCACACCATATATTGTGTATGCCTGGAAGGTCCAGGCCCTAGATAGATGAATTCTGGGGATAACTCGCCATCATGGGGACCGAGGCGCTGGCCGCGCATCGCGGCACGATCCCCGTCAAACTGGCCCTCGATACCGGCTACGGCTTGAAATACCATTGATCGGGGCGTCCACTCCAGGGAGTGCGGCAGTGTTGCGATATACACACTCGTTCCGGCACATTTTCAAGCTTCAGGTTGACGACCCGCGTGCCCATATAGGTCGGTGAGAGACCGACCAACCCAATCGACCACACGCCATTGATCGAGAGCTTCCAAATCTCCTGCGCCAGCTTGTTCCGCTCACCCTCGGGGACGGAGACAGCCCGGCGCAGCATCTCGTAGGCCTTCACCATCTCAGGAATCTCGGGTTTGATTCCCGCCGCGCCGTTCGAGACGTACCAGCGGGCGTGCGCGACGCCGCCTTGACTGCCATTTGGATCGCTTGGCAGCACCCATGTGGGAAACAGGAACAACGCTTCCGATCCGTTGTTGGACCAGATCGTCATCTGCTGATCGTCGTTGCGAAGGCGCGTGGCGAACAGGCTGCGCTCGAACAATTTGGCATCGGCCCAGATGCCGATGGCTTTCCAATGCTGGATGATCATTTCAACCTGTTGCGGCCAGGTCGGCGTCAGGGTCTGCGCGACGTCCACCTGAAGCCGCAATCGCTGACCATTATCGGTGCGCAACCGGAAGCCCTCGCGATCCTTCTTGTCGAGGCCGATTGCATCAAGCATCGCATTGGCCTTTTTCACGTCCAGCGTGGCCCAGGTATGACGGTACTCTTCCCCGGGACTTTCCGGTATGATCGCCGCGGGCACCGCGGAGCCAGGGGTGCCAAGACCCAGCCAGAAAGCATCGTTCAACTGACTCCTGTCGATGGCGATGGACAGCGCGCGGCGGAAATCCGCGATCTGGAACCATTTGTGAATTTCGGCGTCCTGCCGGTAGGCAAAGTTAAAATACAGCAACGAATCCGAACCGTTCACCCCTTGATCCAGCCATACACGGTATCCGCCCCGTTCGGCGTTTTCCAGAAACACCGGCAGCTTCGCCAGATCGATAAAGCGTTCCATGAAGTCAAACTCGCCGGCGATGGCGCGCAGATTGATGACCTCTGGGTTTTCCGCGAGGGTTAGTTGTACCCTGTCGATGTACGGGAGCTGATTTCCTGATGTATCTATTACGTAATAAAATGGATTGCGCTCCATCTGCCAGGATTGGGTATTGACCGGCCGCGTCATGACCCAGGCGGAAAGCGTCGGCACTTCGGTGTTCAACTGCCAATCGGATTTGAAGCGCAGATGCTGGACCCAATTGTCGTAACCGGCGGCTTTGGCTTTTGTGTTCACGGCCTCGAGCGAGCTGTATTTCGGCAGGAACTGCTTCAGATAATGCGCGGGCGCGTAAAGACCGAGCTCACGTCCATCGGACTGCAACCGCGAATGCCCGCCTCCCACCTGGGTGTCACCGGCCAACTGGCGCGGGAACAGAAAATTAGGCTCGTCGAAGTCGAACGCGATGGAGGTTTCGTCAATTTTTACCATGCGCGCCGGTTTGCCATTGATGGACATTTCCGGCGCGGGCGCCGGCACGATGTCCTTGTTCTGATACATATCCTCGTACCAGAACATGAAGTCATCGGCGGTGAAGGCCGCGCCGTCCGACCATTTCATCCCCTTGCGCAGAAACAACGTTGTTCGTTTGCCATCGGCGCTCAGCTCAACGCCTTTCGCGACAGAAGGTGCGATTTCGGTCCCGGTCTTATCCCAGAACAGCAGCTTATCGCCGGACCGGACACGGTTGCCATTCTCGCCATCGCCCCGCCCCAGAAAGCCGCGCCGCCATGTGCCACCATAAGTTCCAACACTGCGCAGCGGTTTCAGAACGAGCGGTTCCAACGGCACACGCTGCGCCACCGGCGGCAGTTTGCCTTCCTTCACCAGAGCCGCGAGTTGTGGGGCCTCCCCAACCACTTTCGGCCACTTCGCGGGATCGGTGACGATTTCCGGGCTTTCCAGTTTGCCCACCAATCCGGATTGCTCGAACGCGTTCTGCTGGGCTTTTGCGCCGGTGACGAACAGTGTCAGGCAGACAGCAAGCCAGATCGGGGTCTTTGGCATCATTCCTCCTGGGGATTTTCGTTCAGGCCCGGCGAGATACACCGGCTCTGGGATCATTGCTGAAATGGCCGCGACCCACCGCGGCGGCTTCGCTGGTGACGACCTGCCATCCGATGGTGATCAGCATGTAACGGTCGTTTCCAATCGCGTTTCCCAGTCCGATCGCGCATTGGTTCGCTCGGACCGTGCCATGTTTTTGGTCATGGCCCAGCCTATCTCGAATGGATCAATAACTCAAAGCACGGGCCAGGAGAAACGGCGCGGCTAAAGTACGTCCGTCACCGCCTGCCCAGTCGCGAGGCTCGCTGTTCACCCGCCCCGGAACCCCATTGCCACCACATACAACTCACTCGATTCCTTCCGGCTCGACGGCGGCTTTGCGTGACGCACGCTGACAAAATCCCGCTTCAGCGCCTCCAGCATGTCGCGCTCCGACCCACCCTGGAACACTTTCGCCACGAAGGCCCCATCCGGCGCCAGGATTTCCCGCGCGAATTCCACCGCCAGTTCCGCCAGCGCCATGATCCGCAGATGGTCCGTCGCCGCATGACCCGTGGTGTTAGGGGCCATATCGGACAGTATGAGGCCCGCTTTTCCGCCCAACGCCTCCGTCAGCCGCGCCGGCATGTCCGGATCGTTGAAATCCCCCTGGATCAGCGTCGAGCCGGCGATCGGATCGATCGGCAACAGGTCGACCCCAACGACCGCTCCCGAGCCACGTTTGATCGCCACCTGCGTCCACCCGCCTGGTGCCGCGCCCAGATCCAGCACCCGCGCGCCCGGGACGATGATCTTGAACCGGTCGTCCAACTCCAACAGCTTGAACGCGGCCCGCGATCGCCAGCCCTGCTGCTTCGCCGCGACGACATAGGGATCGTTCAATTGCCGCCGCAGCCACTCGGCCGAGGCCGGGCTCCGTTTCTTCGCGGTCTTTACATTGACTGTCAGCTTGCGCCCGCCGGGCGGGGCCACGGTCTTACTCATGCGACGGAACTCACGGCCTGACGGGCTGGTTCCGCCGGCGTTCCTGCCGCGCGCCGTCGGCGCGAATCATTCGCAGCAGCATCCCCTCCCGCAAACCGCGATCCGCCACAACCACGTCGGGCGCCGGCCACATTGAGGCGATGGCGGCGTAAATCGCACAACCCGGCATGACGAAATCGGCCCGCTCAGGTCCGACGCAGGGGTGCCGCGATAATGCGTCCCGATCCAGGGCACGCAGATTGGATAACGCCTCGTCCGCCTCGCGCCGCGTCAAAGCAATGCCGTCGACCAAGGCGCGGCGATACCGTTCGAGGTTCAGGACCACACTGGCCAGCGTGGTGACGGTGCCGGAGGTGCCCAGAAGCCGCACCCCGCCGTCGCGGATTTCGCGGCTGATACAATGCACGCTTTCGAAGCAGGTCAGCCGTGCCATCACATCGTCGACCATCGCATCGAAACCGTCCTCGGTGAACGCCGCCGCGCCGAAGCGTTCGGACAGCGTCACGACACCCACCGGCAACGACGCATAACCGATCAACGAGGGCGGTCCGCAACCCAGCCGCACCCAGGCGAGTTCGGTGGAACCGCCGCCGATATCGAACAGCAGAGCGCGCCGTCCAGCGCCCTCCAGCAGCGGCACGCAGGATTCAAGCGCGAGTTCCGCTTCCTCACGCGTGGAGATGATCCCGACGTCCAGGCCGGTCTCGCGCCGGACCCTCTCCAAAAATTCACCGCCATTGCGGGCGCGACGGCAGGCTTCGGTGGCGATCGCGCGAACCATCCGCGGGCGGGACCGGGCCAGCCTGTCGGCACAGTCCTGCAAAGCCGCCACCGCCCGGTCCATCGCGTTCGGGCACAGCGCGCCAGAGTGATGCAGCCCCTCCCCCAGGCGGACGATGCGGGAATAGCTGTCGACAACGCGGAATCCGTCCCCAGAGGGCGTGCCTACCAGCATGCGGCAATTATTCGTGCCGAGATCCAGCGCGGCGAAGCTCGGGCCGAAGAACCGCTGGTCTCCGGACCTGCCCTCACCGGTTCCATCCGGCGCCCGGTCGCCTGGCGACGTGTCATGCTTCCGCGTCATCTGACCATTGTCATCCGCGCATGGCGGTTGGGGCAAGCAATGAATTCGACCCCTGGCCCCTGGATGATACCGAATTCGCGTCAGGGTCAGTAGCACTCCGGTTCCATGGTCTGCTTCTGGGCTTCGATCAGGGGGGTAATCGTGCGCATCAACTGGTCGCGAGAAAAGGGTTTGCCCAGGAAGAAGGTGGCACCGGCGCGGATGGCGCGGCGGCGGAGGACCTCGCCGTCGAACACGGTCAAAATGACGATCGGCACGGTTTCATACCGCGGCAGGTCCCGAATGAGCCGGCACGCTTCGATCCCATCCATCCTGGGCATACGCAAATCCAACAGCACCAGAGTGGCGAGGGTCTGCGCGGCAAGCTCCACCGCCTCCGACCCATCGGCGCAGAGCAGCAAGGTCCGCCTGGGCCGCTCCAGCGCTGTCCGAAGCAGTCCGCGCATCATCGAATCGTTGTCGGCGACGATGACGGTCTCATCTGGTATCTCCATTGGCACAACGATCTCCCGTCTTTGCGCGCACCATCGGCGCGTATGCTAGTCTGGGGTGGTTAACGGGGTGCTAATCTGGCGGCGGAAAGGAAGTTTCATGTCCGATGACACGTTCGACGCCAGAGCCTGGTTGCGCCGGATTGGCTACGATGGGCTGCGGGAGCCGACGCTCGCGACTCTGCGCGCGGTGATATCGGCGCAAACTGGCACAATCCCGTTCGAGAACATCGACGTGCTTCTCGGCCGGACGCCCGGTCTGGACCTGGGGTCGTTGCAACGGAAAATGATCGCCGCCGGGCGGGGTGGGTATTGCTTCGAACTGAACGCGCTGCTTCGCGCCGGCCTGCTGTCGCTGGGATTCAACGTGACCGGCCTCATCGCTCGCGTCATTCGCGGGATGGAGATCGACGCGGCGGAACCCGCCGCGCATATGATACTACGGGTCGATCTGCCCGATGGGCCATTCCTCGCCGATGCCGGGTTCGGCAATCAGACCCCTACCGGGCCGCTGGCACTGCGGGCCGATATCGAACAAGCGACGCCGCACGAGCCGATGCGGCTAATTCCGGTCGGCGACGAACTGGCGTTGCAGGCGAAGCCAGGAGCCCAATGGCAGAACATCTACCGCCTGTCCCAGCGCCCAGCGCTGGACGTCGATTACAAGGTCGCGAACTGGTTTACCGCGACGCATCCCGCCAGCCCGTTCGTGAGCCACCTGATCGTCGCCCGTCCCGGCGCCGACCGCGCGCGGCAGACACTGTTCAATGGACGGTTGACGACGCGCCAACCGCCGGATCGGGTGGAGCGCCGGATGCTGGAGGACGAGGCCTCGCTCGCCACCGTTCTGCGCGACACGTTTGGGCTGACTGTGTCCGGCGAGGATCTGACCGCGACCCTGGCGGTGCTGGATCGCAAAGGCACCCGCGGCACCACCCAACCTTTCTTCAGTTAACGTCCCGCGCGACGCCGTTCATGGGATTGCCATTATTGGAGCCGGTTTCGGCGGAATCGGCATGGCCATCTGCCTGCGACAAGCCGGCATCGCGGATTTTCTCCTCCCGGAGCGGGCCGCGGACGTGGGCGGTACCTGGCGGGACAGCAATCCCACCGAAATCGACCTGGACGTGGCCGCGCGCTTCAACAAGCGCCTCGACCGGTGGATGAAACGCACCGTCTGGCTGACTGGTTGCCGGAGTTGGTATCTGGATGTCGCGGGACGAAACACGACCCTCCGGCCCGGGTTCAGCTTCGGCTACTGGCTGCGTCTGAAGCTCACACCCGCTCGGGTTTGGCGCGCGAAACATTGACGCGCCAGAGGTCGTTGCCAGCCCAGGGCGCGATGTGGTGTGTTTCTGTACCCAGGGAGGGCCAGGCATGACTCAAATCGCGCAATTCGTGCGCCGCGCGGTGCAGACCGGAGCCAACAAGCCCGCGACCGTGTTTGGCGACCGCACCCGAACCTGGCGGGACTTCGACGGCCGGATGCGGCGCCTCGCGAGCGCCATGCACGGGCTGGGGTTCAAACCGGGCGAACGAATCGGCATTCTGGCGTTGAACTCCGACCGGTATTTGGAAAGCCTGTTCGGATTGTCCCATGGCGGTTTTGTGTTCGTACCGATCAACACGAGACTCGCACCGCCCGAGATCGTGTTCTGGCTGACGGACTCCGGCTGTTCCGCGTTGTTCGTCGATGATGCCTTCGTGCCAATGCTGCCGAAGGTGTTGCCTGAAACGCCCGACGTGAAGCGGGTCATTTATATGGGCGACGGCGCGGCGCCCGACGGAATGCTGGATCATGAAGCGTTGATCGCGTCCGCCCAACCGCTCGCGGACTCGATCGGGAGCGATCGGGAACTCGCGGGGATATTTTATACCGGCGGCACAACGGGCCGCTCGAAGGGCGTGATGTTGACACATGACAACATCATGGCGAACGCGCTGAACATTTACCCTGGCACGCAGGCGAACGAGGATTCTCGCTATGTCCACGCGGCGCCGATGTTTCATCTGGCCGACAATGCGATGACCTTCGTGGTGACGGGATTTGGCGGCACACATTATTTTCTGCCGCGATTCGATCCGGCAGGGCTGATGCAAACGATCGCGACGCACCAGATTACTCTGATGCTGATCGTGCCGACCATGATCAATATGATGGTGCATCATCCCGATGTGGCGAAATACGATCTGTCGAGCGTGCGGCGCCTGCTGTTCGGAGCGTCGCCCATGCCGGAGGCGGTACTGCGGCGCGCGACCGCGGTGATGCCCACGACTGAATTCGTGCAGGCCTATGGTCAGTCGGAAGCCTCGCCGCTGCTGACTTTGCTCGACCCCCGGTATAACACCTTCGAGGGACCCAACGCCGCGAAGGTGAAATCGGCGGGACAGTCCGGGCTTGGCATCGAGGTTCGCATTCATGATGCTGATGACAATGAAGTGCCGCGCGGCACCGTCGGCGAAATTTGCGCGCGTGGTCAGGTCGTCATGCTGGGCTATTGGAAGCAGCCCGAACTGACGGCGCATACGCTACGTAATGGATGGCTGCACACCGGCGATGGCGGTTACATGGACGAGGAAGGGTTTGTTTATCTCGTCGACCGCGTCAAGGACATGATCGTGAGCGGCGGGGAGAATGTGTATTCGGCGGAAACTGAGGACGCGCTGTACGGCCATCCCGCCGTCGCCGAGTGCGCGGTCATAGGCGTGCCGGATGAAACATGGGGAGAGCGGGTACACGCGATCGTTCGGCTGAAACCGGGGATGAGCGCGACAGCGGAGGATCTGATCGCCCATACCCACACGCGGATCGCGAATTATAAATGCCCTCGGAGTGTGGATTTCCGGGAGGAGCCGTTACCGCTGTCCGGCGCGGGGAAGATTTTGAAGACCGAACTGCGGAAGCCGTTCTGGGTGGGGAAGGAAAAGCAGATCAATTGAAACTGGCGCTCCCGCTGCGGACGCGCCCGGGCGACTTGCCGATACGCCCCCGAATACCGTCATGGTGAGATGGTCGGATTTGGTGAGAGACCGATCATGAATGCGGCGAAGCAAGGGCGAATCACGGATTTCGCGGATTCAGGCACGGATTGCGCGGACAGAAATCGAATACAGGACGGCCATGCTCGGGTTTCCCATGTTCCCGCCCGCGTCTCCCGTGCAATCCGTGCTCGAATCCGCGAAATCCGTGATTCACCCTTGCTTGCTGTATTTCCACCGCGCGGAACGGTCGATTGGGGAAAAACGCGTCGCCTGCCATGCGTCCATCCCATCACCGCCGAAACAGAATGCCAATCGCGTTCCGATGCTGCTCGCTTCGATATTTCGCCCAGGCATGCCCGTGAACAGACAGGGTTGGGGTCTCGATCGGCATTCTGTTTCATATTGTTACTATATCGCTCCGCCTACCTTCCCGGCCAGTTGGGCGCGCGCTTTTCGATGAACGCCTGACGCCCTTCCGCCGCATCTTCGGTCAACGCCAGAGTGCCGATCTGAGCCTCCATGAACACCGCGGCATTGTCGAAATTCATGCTTTCCGTCTGACGCATGGCATATTTCCCGCGCCGTATGGAGGTCGGGCTTTTATCCAACAGGCGTTTCAGCAGCCAATCCAGCTTCACATCCAGTTCGGCGCCCGGCACGACATAGTTTACGAGCCCAAGGTCCAACGCTTCCGCGGCCGTGATCGGCTCCCCGGTCAGCGCCATCTCATACAATTTACGGTTCGGAATTAACCGTTGCAGCACGGCCATGATCTGCATCGGGAAAACGCCGACCTTCACCTCGGGCATGCCGAAGCGCGCGTTGTCCACCGCGATCGCCATGTCGCACATTCCCAACATGCCCATGCCGCCGGCCATCGTGTGGCCATTGACGCGGGCGATCAAAGGCAGGGTCAGGTCGCGCGCCTGCTTCATCAACTTCACGAAGGGAACACCAACCTTCGAGTAATCGTATTTGAACGACCCCGAGCCCGCCGACAGATCCGCTCCGGCGCAGAAGGCACGATCTCCCGCGCCGGTCAGGACGACGGCGCGGACCGAGGGGTCGTCCGTGGCCGCGGTCATTCCGTTCATGATGCCAAAACACACGGCATCGTTCATGGCGTTGCGGCGTTCCTCGCGGTTGATCGTGATCCACTGCACCGCGCCACGTTTTTCGACGAGAACCTCCGACATCAATGCGCTCCCGGGCGGAATTTCGACAAGCTCCCGCCGTGCATGACCTTGCCGGGCAAGGGATGACCGACGATGTCCTCGGCCATCCGCGCGCACTCGATCAACGCGTCGAGATCGATGCCGGTCTCGATTCCCATCTCATGCGCCATGAACACAAGGTCTTCGGTGCAGATATTCCCCGCCGCCCCCTTATGTCCGGCGAACGGACATCCACCGAGGCCCGCGCAGGAACTGTCGAAACTGCTGATGCCCATTTGCATCCCCATCAGCGCGTTGGCGATGCCCGTGCCGCGCGTGTCGTGCAGATGCAAAGCGAGTTTCAGGTCCGGCCATTTCTCGCGGATCGTTCCGACGACGCGTTGCACCGCGGCCGGAGAAGCCCAGCCGACGGTATCGGCGATGCGCACCCGGTCGAGGACGATGCTGTATTCCTCGGCCAGATCGAGTAACTTTCCCACGCAATCGCGCACGGTTTCAGGCGCGACCTCGCCTTCGAAATTACAGCCGAACGCGGTCATCACGATCGCGGATTCAACGGCGATGCCGCTTTCGCGGAAGAAATTGAGTTGGCGGCGCTGCTCGACCAAGGTCTCCGCGTTGTCCTTGTTTGTGTTGTGGATGGAGAACGTGTTCGACGTGCTCATTTGGATGCCGCCGGTGATGTGCAGCGGCGTTTGCACGGCGCGTTCGTAACCACGCAGGTTCAGCGCGATCCCCGTGTAAAGGACGTTGGGCCGTTTGCGTATTCCCCGCGCGACCTCGACCGCATCGGCCATGCCGGGTACGCGACGCGCATCGACGAAGGACACGCACTGCACATCGTGCAAGCCGGTTTCCGCCAGGGCCTCGCAGAAACGGATTTTATCATGGGTGGCGATCGGGCCGGCTTCGATTTGAAAACCCTCGCGCGGGCCTTCCTCGTGGATCTCGATCCGTTTCGGCAGATCGCTCATGGCTTCCCTCCTGTCCTGGTGGTGGCATGATGCCGCGGCATGCCCCGGGAGGAAATCCATGCTGCGAGGAATTCGGGTTCTGGAACTCGGGCAGGTTCTGTCCGCGCCCTTCGCCGGCGCCATCCTTGGCGATCTGGGCGCCGAAGTGCTGAAAATCGAACGCGTCGAGGGCGGCGATGACGCGCGCCGAATGGGTGTGGATTTCCGGCACGGCGACGCGCTGACGTTCCACATGGTGAACCGCAACAAGAAATCCGTCGCCCTGGATTTGAAAAGCACTCTGGGCAAAGCGGATTTCGAACGGCTCGCGGCGAGCGCGGATATCCTGATCCATAATTTACGGCCGGGCGCGCCGGAGGCTTTGGGCATCGACGGCCCGTCCCTGACCGGGCGGCATCCTCGGCTGATCTACTGCGCGATCTCTGCCTTCGGACATGTCGGCCCGATGAAGGACCGGCCGGGCTACGAACCGTTGATCCAGGCCTATAGCGGGTTGTCCAGTTGCAATGGCGGTCCGGACGATCCGCCCATGCGCCTGGGCGTCGCGGTGTGCGACCAGGGCACCGGCATGTGGATCGTCATCGGCGCGCTCGCCGCGCTGCGCAATCGGGAGCGAACGGGTAGCGGAACGATCGTAACCGCGTCTTTGCTGGAAACCGCTCTGGTCTGGGCCGCCCAACGCGGCGACGCCTGGGTCAATGGGGGCGAGATGCCGCCGAAGCATCGCTCGGGTCACCCCGCGTTGGTGCCGTACGAGGCGTTCGACGCCAAGGACGGCCCCTTCATCATCTGCTGCGGCAACGACCGGCTGTTCGCCAAGCTCGCGCGAGAACTGGGGAAGCCAGAATGGAGCGAGGACGAACGCTTTGCCACCAACCGCGCGCGGCTGACCCACAAGAACACGCTGGTCGTTTTGATGAACGAGATTCTCCGCGCCCAGCCAAGGGCATCCTGGATCGAACGGTTGGAGCGCGCCGGTGTCCCGGCCGCTCCGATCAACACCCTGCCCGAAGCCCTGAACGAGCCGCAGTCCCGCGCCTTGGGCATTCTCCAGGACGTGCCCGGCGAGGATTACAAGCTGACGGGATCGCCCCTGTCGTTCGATGGCGTGCGGCCCCCGATACGGAGCGCGGCACCTCGTCTGGGCTCGGGAAGTGACGAAGTGCATCAGGGGAAACATTGACTATTCGGGCTCCGAAAGAGCGAGAACGCCGGCTCACTCACGGTCGGCGCAACTGCAATGAAGCATCTAATGAAGCATCTATTGGCTAGCAGCCTGTCGGACTTAGGGCCTGGCTACCTGGTTGGCCCGCGGTTAGAATCGCCTTGTCGATTCGCGCCGCCTTCTGGACCCTTCCGATATGGCCAATTTCCGCTCCACCGATCGCCTGACCAGCTTCCTTTTGCCGCCGTCGA
>SHWL01000186.1 GCA_009693865.1 Acetobacteraceae bacterium
TCGATCGGGCTCCAGCCTCCCCTCGTCATGGTTCGGCTCGACCGGACCATCGGTCGCGGTACAGTGCCGCTTCGGATGGTCCGGTCGAGCCGAACCATGACGTGGAAAGGAAGGCGGCGCGACTCGGTAGTCTTTGGGCGTCGCCTAACGTGAAGATCGGTGACGATCGCCGCGGGTCACGCAAGACGTATCCGTGGCGATTGGAAGAAGGGCGCGAGTCGAAAACGAAATTCGATTTCCGCGAGAGCCCGCCGGCGACTTCGCCGGAGGAAGCGTGGCGGCCGCCGGTCAGGTCATGACCACCTCGATCGTTTCCCTGGGCGCGCGGCCGGACCTGGTTTCAACGGTCGCATCCTGGCTGTGGCGCGAATGGGGCCGCCACAAGGGCCGCACAATCGAAATGGTGACGGACCGTCTGACCGCCCCGCTGACCGCGCCCGGATTCGAGCAAACCTTCGCGCGACTCAGCGGCGATATTCCCGTCGCGACGGCCAGCCTGGTGAACGCGGACCTCGACGCGAGGCCGGACCTCTCGCCATGGTTGGCCGGCGTGTTCGTCGATCCGCCGTTCCGGGGACAAGGCCATGCCGCCGCGCTGGTGCGCGCGGTTGAGGACGCGGCGCGCGCCCGGGGTGTGGGGACGTTATGGTTACACACCGAACACGCGGCGGGGCTGTACGCGGGCCTGGGATGGGAGGCGATCGGACCGGAGATGGATCATCAGTTCGCGGTGACGTTGATGCGGCGGGTGTGGGAGTAGGTTTCGACATGGAACGACAACGATTTCACGACGCCGTACTATCTCCCCGTATCGCTGTCCCCTGCCAGCAATTCTCATTTTGGCGCTGGCGCTTGCTTTTTCGTCATCCTCCGGCGTGACCGGAGGATCGGCAGCGGCACATATCCGCATATAATATCGGCGGAAAGCGAGGCGTCGTGCCGCTACGTATCCTCCGGTCGAGCCGCAGGATGACGATTTGGGAGAGGTCACCAGACATAATGAGAATTGCTGGTCCCCTGCCCTGAGATTGTTTCTGTGGGGCCATGATCGTATGATCGTCGAACCGTCCATGGCAGGGCGGTATCAATGGCCAATCGGGGACAGGCAGCGGGGTGGAAAAGCTTGGCAGACTGACCGAGCAATGGACATCGCTGCTGACCAAGGCGTTGGCGCTGGTGATGACTGCCGCCGCTTTCTTGCGAGAACTCGACCCAAGAAACTGGTCCTGGCGGGAATTCTCGCTCACCGCCACCGCCGTCATTCTGCTGGTCGCCGCTTACCTCTGGTCCCGCAGGTCGACCGTTTCCAAGTTGGCCGATCCGGAATCATTAAAGCTCGATCCCCGCTCGCCGGAGCATTTGATCGGCCGCCGTGACGATCTGGCGCGGCTCCTTGTCGCTCTGGCGGATTCCCTTGTTTTTCTGGTCAGCGAATCCGGATGTGGAAAATCGGCCCTTCTGCGCGCCGGTGTCATGCACGATCCCGGCTTCACCGAGCGGTTCTTGCCGATTTATATCGATATGTCGCCGCTCGATTGGGAAACTCAACCGTTACGAGCGGTGCGCGAAGGTTTCGCGCGGGCATTGCCGGACGATTTTCCGGACCGCGCACGCCTGACGCCCGACAGCGATCCTCAGGCCTTCGCCGAGGCTTTCCTGGATTGCTACCGCCGGCTTTTGCGCCGGCCGTTGCTACTCATGGACCAGTTCGACGACTTCCAGGCAAACCCGCGCCATCGCGACCGGTTCCTGCCGCCGGAAACCCGTGTCTGGCGCGGGCCCGGCGCGATCGAGCCGGACAACGCCTTCTGGCGCATGTTGCGGCATTGCCTCGCGGCTGACACGGTCAGCCTGATCGTGGCCTGTCGCGAGGACGCCGCAATGGGCCTGGAAAGCCTGCGATTTCAATCCGACATCCCACCCTTCGCCTTGCCGCGGCTCGAGCGCGGGCTGGTACGAACCATCATCGATCGCGTCACCGAACGGCCCGCGGACAAACCCGCCGTGATCGAGAATCCCGCCGGAGGCTGGACCGGGTTACGCGACCGGTTGGTGGACGATCTGGAAGAACGCGGCGCCGTTCTGCCTCAACAACTCCGGGTCGCTCTGGGCGCGCTGCGGACCTTGCGCCGCCTTACGCCTGCCGCCTACGCCCGCGTCGGCCGGGTGGGCGGGCTGGAGGCGGCGTTCGTCTCCGGCGCGATGGACCGTGCTGCCCGCGCGAGCAAAATCCGGGATGGCGAGGTACTGCGCATGCTGCTCGCGCTGGTCGATCGCGACCGTCAACCACCTGATAAAGCCCGCCCACGCGCGGCGGGCGAACTCGCGGAGATCGCCGGTGTGGCTGAGCCAAACGCCGCCTTGGCATTGCGCCAATTGGAAATGGATGACGTCGTCCGCCGGCAGGGCGACGAGGCCAAAGCGGGCTGGCAACTGGATCACGCTTATCTCGCTCGCCCGGTCTTGCGGGTGGAGCGGGACCGCGATCAATGGCGGCAATTGTTGATCGAACGCGCCCGGAGCTTCGCGGAATCGCGCCGTTGGGCGGCATTGCTGTCGATGGGAACCCAGGTCTGGCTACTGGCCGCCCGGTTGCGCGGCCGGTTTCGCTACGGCGAGCACGGCGGTTACGCGATGAAAAGCCTTGCCCGCTGGGTGCCGGGGCTGGCGTTGGTTTGCCTCATGCTCGCCACCGGATGGTACGGACGCGAATACCTGGCGGCCGTGCGAATCGAATCGAATCTGGCGCGCAATGGAAGCACGCTGAGTGACAACGCGGCACGTGGCCTGGCCGAATTGGCGTCCCGGAGCTGGGTGACACGCGATCGGATCGAAAACGATATTTTCGGCTCACCGGTGCATGCGGAATGGTTCAACGAGGCACCAGGTCCGGTGTTACGGGCATTGATCCGGCTCGATCCCGGGCGGTTGAACAGTCTTGTGCTGACCCATGTGACGGGCGCGGCGTTGCGGCAGCGGGACCGGCATGTGCGGAGTGCCGTCAACGCACTGGCCGCCGCGACGTCGTTCGCGGCTCTCGACGACAGGGTGCGAGCGGCCTTTCAGCACGCATTTCTGGATGGTCCGGGCTCGATCGATCCGGGTACATTGGCGAACGGCGCCACAACTATTTCAGCGGCGCTGTCAGCCACGGATCCCGCGCAGGCGAAAACCCTGGCCGCGCTGCGCGAGGCGATGGGCAAGACAACCGATTCCGATCAACTCAGCGCCCTGGCCGAGGCCTATGCGGCGGTCGCGGCGAAGCTGCCCGCCGGCGATCCACGCGCGCCGGAGGAACTCGCGGCGCTGCGCGAGGCGATGGGCAAGACAACCGATTCCGATCAACTCAGCGCCCTGGCCCGGGCCTATGCGGCGGTCGCGGCGAAGCTGCCCGCCGGCGATCCACGCGCGCCGGAGGTACTCGCGGCGCTGCGCGAGGCGATGGGCAAGACAACCTTTTCCGGTCAACTCAGCGCCCTGGCCGAGGCCTATGCGGCGGTCGCGGCGAAGCTGCCCGCCGGCGATCCACGCGCGCCGGAGGTACTCGCGGCACTGCGCGAGGCAATGGGCAAGACAACCTTTTCCTATCCACTCAGCGCCCTGGCCGAGGCCCATGCGGCGGTCGCGGCGAAGCTGCCCGCCGGCGATCCACGCGCGCCGGAGGTACTCGCGGCGCTGCGCGAGGCGATGGGCAAGACAATCGAATTCTATCAACTCGGCGCCCTGGCCCGGGCCTATGCGGCGGTCGCGGCGAAGCTGCCCGCCGGCGATCCACGCGCGCCGGAGGAACTCGCGGCGCTGCGCGAGGCGATGGGCAAGACAGCCTTTTCCTATCCATTCAGCGCCCTGCTCCAGGCCTTTGCGGCGGTCGCGGCGAAGCTGCCCGCCGGCGATCCACGCGCGCCGGAGGACCTCGCGGCGCTGCGCGAGGCGATGGGCAGGACAACCGATTCCGGTCAACTCAGCGCCCTGGCCCGGGCCTATGCGGCGGTCGCGGCGAAGCTGCCCGCCGGCGATCCGCGCGCGCCGGAGGTACTCGCGGCGCTGCGCGAGGCGATGGGCAAGACAATCGAATTCTATCAACTCGGCGCCCTGGCCGAGGCCTATGCGGCGGTCGCGGCGAAGCTGCCCGCCGGCGATCCACGCGCGCCGGAGGTACTCGCGGCGCTGCGCGAGGCGATCGGCAAGACAACCGATTCCGATCAACTCAGCGCCCTGGCCCAGGCCTATGCGGCGGTCGCGGCGAAGCTGCCCGCCGGCGATCCACGCGCGCCGGAGGAACTCGCGGCGCTGCGCGAGGCGATGGGCAAGACAACCGATTCCGATCGCCTCCGCGCCCTGGCCCAGGCCTATACGGCGGTCTCGGCGAAGCTGCCCGCCGATGATCCACGCGCGCAGGGGGAACTCGCCGTGCTGCGCGAGGCGATGGGCAAGACAACCGATTCCGGTCAACTCAGCGCCCTGGCCCGGGCCTATGCGGCGGTCGCGGCGAAAGCCAGCATGGCGTCGCCACCCCTTCAGGATATCGCGACCATCCTCGGCCGGATGTCCGAGCTTCGAACCTCGGACCAGGCCGTCGCCTTCGCGGAAGCGCTGATGGTGGCGGTGCGACTGGGCTCCGACCCGTTGCCCCGGGACAAGGTTGGGTTGATCGTCTCAGCGGCCTTGTTGCAGCCGGTGTCCGCCGGGGAGGCCACTCGCTATCTCGTCACGGAATACGAAACCCTGGTCCGCGCCGATCCGGAGGGATCGAAGCGGCTGACATCGCCATGGTCGGGGGATGTGTGGGCGTTCGCAGTCTGGGCGCGGCAAGGCAATTTACCCGGCTTCGATCCCGACCGGCCGAACGTTGGATTCCTGCCGGCCGTCCGGCTTTCGGGTCGCGACGGCAACGATTGACCGGTATCGGCGCGGGCCGCGGGTTCGCGGCAAACCGCCGCAGCGCAAGAAATCAGAGATTCGTTAACCTTCGTCTGCCATGTTCCTCGTCGCTCACGATCTCGTGCACGCGCGGATGGAGGAATGAGTTGGGCCGGATACCTATCCCAAAACCGGGCGTCCTCGCCTCGCTCACCTACCTCGGCCACATTTACGGCGAGCGGCGTTGGCGTGGACCCCGCGGAATTCTCTACACGTGGGATGCTTTGCATGGAGAAATCGAGTATTATGATTCTCGAGGCCGCCATCGCGGCGCCCTGGATGGCGTTACGGGCGCGCAAATCAAGCCCCCTCGGAAAGGAAGAAGAATTCGTGTCTGATGCGAGGGAGGATACGGCGTGCTTCCTTGCCCTGTATGATCAGGGCCGGGTGGACGATGCGGCATTGGATGATTTCGTCGAGGCCTGGCACGAGTCCGGCGACGAAGAACAGCGCTCCCTGGCTGAATTTCTGGGAATGACCGACACCGAATACGCCGTGATCGGGATGGCGCCTGGTGCCCTGGGCCTGATCGTGAGAGCGAGACGGGAAAAGCGGTCGTTACGAGCTTTGCTGACCCCATACCTCGCCTCCCTGCGAGAAGCGAACGACCCTCAGGATCGCTCGACGATCCACGCCCTCGGCCATTGGTTGAACAAACCCGAAGCCCCCTGACAGCCCCTCAGACCTTCTCCACCCAAGACCGAAACTCGTCTTCCCACGCCAATCCGGGGCGGCTTCGCCACGTCCGGATGACGTCACCACAGATCCGGCCTGAGCAAAACCTGGAACCCAAAATCGAGCCCGGACTATCAGCGGTTCGTTAACCTTCGTCTGACATCATCCCCGCGTCCACAACCCCGTGGACACGCGGAGGGAGACATCAGATTGGGCCGCAAACCAATCCCGAAGCCGGGTTTCCTCGACTCCCTTGCTTACCTCGGCTACATCCAGGGCGAACGGCGTTGGCGCGACACTGACGGTTTTCTGTTCACCTGGGATGGTCTCCACGGTGAAATTGAGGCCTTCGATCCTCGCGGCCGGCACCGGGGCGCCCTTGACGCGGTAACGGGCGCGGCCATCAAACCCTCACGAAAGGGCAGAACAATTCGTGTCTGACATGCGGACAGAAACGGAGACGTTCCTTACACTCCTCGAACAAGGCCGCGTCACCGCGGACCAGATCGACGATTTTGTCGAGGCGTGGCACGAGTCCGGTGATGAGGAAACACGATCGCTCGCCGAATTCCTCGGCATGACCGATGAGGAGTACGGCGTCAGCCTGATGGCGCGGCGCTCACTCCCGGTGATCATGCAGGCGCGGCGAGAGGGCCGGCCGCTTCGGGTATTGCTCGTGCCATATCTCGCGTCCCTCGTAAAAGCGAACGATCCTATGGAGCGCACCGCCATCTACTCGCTCACTCACTGGCTGAACAAACCCGACCCCACCTGATCGCCCCGCGGAACTTCTCCGCCCGTGACCGAAACTCGTATTCCCACGTCAATCCGCCGCGGCTTCGCGACATCCAGCGCGGCGTCTCCGCGGATCTGGCCTGAGCAAAGCCTGGAGCCCAAAATCGAGCCCGGACTATCAGCGGTTCGTTAACCTTCGTCTGCCATCGTCCCCCCATCCACAATCCCGTGGACACGCGGAGGGAGACACCAGGTTGGGCCGCAAACCAATCCCGAAGCCCTGAATTCCGCATCAAAAAAACATCAGTTCCCCGTTGGCCCTGACGAATCAGGGAGATAGTCTCGGTTTGCGAATCAGAAACCATCACCAACGGGGTGCGCGATCGTGGCACAAGGCGTTCTCGGCTTCCAGTATGAAGCGGACTC
>SHWL01000187.1 GCA_009693865.1 Acetobacteraceae bacterium
CTCTACACATTGATGCAGGTGTTTTCGGTGACAGTATTTGAAAAGGCCTCGATAGAATCTGTGATTTCTCAAACAGCTGACAGTTCCGAACACGTCATGGACGATAACCAATTGAATTTATTCAGCTATTGACCGGACAATAGTGGGTTACGGTTTCAATCCCATCAGCGTGTGGTTCTGCCATCGCCGCGATGGCCGCCTCGCCGCGATCCTGCATGAAGTGCACAATACCTTTGGCGAGCGTCATACCTATCTCATTCCGGCCGATGTGATCCCGAACGGGGGCCAGACCGACCTCCACCAGGAATGCGCCAAAACGCTTCACGTTTCGCCGTTCATGGCGATGGACATGCGCTACCATTTCCGCGTGCATGTGCCCGATGAGCGGCTAAGTCTGGTCATCCGGGGCGACGACGCGGAGGGTCCGATGATCGTTGCTTCGCTGGCGGCGCGGCGGCGCGAGCTGACCGACGCGGCGCTGCTGCGTGCCTTCGCTCGCACGCCGTTGCTGACCTTGAAGGTCATCGGCGGCATTCACTGGGAAGCCATGCGGCTCTGGATCAAAGGCCTGCGGCTACAGGTCCGTCCCGCGCCGCCGGTAAATTCCGTCAGCATCGTGACCCCGGCCAGATAAGAGGAAACCCAGCATGCCGGCCATCGTGATATCTTCCGACTCCGTGACAAGTACGGCGCCCGCGAGCCGCCCCCTCGCGCGCCGTTTCATGCTGCATCTGGCCCGCCAGGTTCGGCACGGCCAATTCCATATTCAACTGCCGTCCGGCGAGACCATTCATTGCACCGGTCCGCATCCCGGTCCCTCCGGGTTGCTGTCGCTACACCGCTGGCGCGCGGTGCGCCGGTTGCTGACCGGTGGCGATATCGGGTTCGGCGAATCCTTCATGGACGGCGACTGGTCCAGCCCCGATCTGCCCTCCCTGATCGAACTGGCCGCGCGCAACCATGAAACAATGATGCCATCTCTGGGTGGCTCTCGTCTGGCCCGGCTCGCCTATCGTTTGTTCCATGTTCTCCGCGGCAACACGCGGCGCGGCAGCCGGCGCAACATTCCCGCCCATTACGATCTGGGCAACGCGTTCTACGCGGCGTGGCTCGATCCCGGGATGACCTATTCCTCCGGTCTCTACGAACACCCCGGAACGACTCTGGAGGAAGCGCAAACCGCCAAACAAAATCTGGCGATGGACGCGCTGTCGCTCTCCGGCGGCGAACGCGTTCTCGAAATCGGTTGCGGCTGGGGCGGACTGGCCGAACGGCTGGCCCGCGAACATGGATGCCATGTCACCGGCCTTACCCTCTCGCCGGCGCAGCTTGACCTCGCGCGCGACCGTTTCCCCGGCGGTGGCGCCTCTGGGCGGGTCGAGTTGCTCCGGCGGGACTACCGCGATGTCGAAGGCTCGTTCGACCGGATCGTTTCGATCGAGATGCTGGAGGCGGTGGGCAAGGACTACTGGCCGGCTTATTTCGCCACGGTCCATGACAGGCTGCGTCCCGGCGGGGTCGCGGCCTTGCAGGTGATCACGATGGCGGAGGATCGTTACGCGGCCTATGAGCGTGGCGCGGACTTCATTCAGCGGCATATTTTCCCCGGTGGCATGTTGCCGTCCGACAGCGTCATGCGCGACCGGATCGCCGCCGCCGGTTTGGTGCTGGACAGCACGCGGACATTTGGCGAAAGCTATGGCCGCACTCTGGCGGACTGGCGCGTTCGGTTCCACGACGCCTGGCCGCGGTTGCGGACGATTGGTTTCGACGAACGGTTCAAACGCAAATGGGAATACTACTTGTGCTATTGCGAGGCGGGATTCCGGGCGGGCGCGTTGGATGTGGGCCTTTACCGCCTGCATCGGCCGGCGGACCCGGCGGAATGATCGGCCGGCGCGCGCTGCTTGCGGGCGGCGCCGCGTTGACCGCCGTGCCGGCCAACGCCGCATTGCCGCCGAACCTGCATTTCCAGGTGCTGCGTAATGGTTCCCCGATCGGCAAGCATGTCATCGATTTTCGCCAGGACGGCGCTTCGCAGATCGCCACCATCGCCGTCGACATCGTCGTGCGTCTGGGCCCCATCGTGCTGTACCGTTACGAACTCAGGGCGAGCGAAGCCTGGCGCGACGGCCGGTTCCAGACTCTTGAGTGCGAAACCAACGACAATGGCACACGGATTTCCTTGAAAGCCCGGCTGGCCGCGGACCGGGTCACCGTCGATGTCGCGGGAAAGCCGCCGGTGGCGCTGGCGGCGACGGCGATGCCGCTGACGCACTGGAGCCATTTGTGCATGGAACGGCCGCTGTTCAATCCGGAGGACGGAGAGGCAATCGACTCGCGCGTGGTGGTCAGGGGGGAGGAAATGGTCCCTCTCGCGGACGGACGTTCGGTGCGCGCGACGCATTATTCACTGGTCGGCAAGGTCGCGCTGGATAGCTGGTACGATGCCGCGCGGACCTGGACCTCGCTAAGCTCGATCGGCACAGACGGATCCCGGATCGAATATCGCCGGGCCGGTTGATCGGGTTGATCCGTGCTTGCGTCGGGAACATGGTCACGGTGTCCCTCATCGCGATTTGCCCTCCGCGGCTCTGGGCCTCTGGGTCTCTCAGATGAATCCTTGCGATGCCGATAGCGGCTTCCCGGCCAGGACTGTTGGCACCCACCCGGACCGCGCGAAAGCAAAAGAAAGGATTCATCTGAGAGACCCAGAGGCCCAGAGCCCCAGAGATGCGAGTCCGGCATCCGGGTACGAGTCGGAAGAAATGCCGCGATATGACCGTACCATCGGCGTACCGGCGCGGTTCGGTTGCTTCGCCTCGGGGGGTCAGGCCGCAAGAAGGGTCGCATCTCCGAATACCGTCAGGTACATGTCCGGTTCGGTCCAGCGCGCCGGTCATCTCTCGCTCGGCTATGAATACTGTCCGATACTTAACCGTCCGGCGGACGCGCGGGAGGCGGCTCGGGCCGGACCTGAGCGCGCGGCGGACTGACGGGAACGGGCGGCGGTGGCATGGCGACAATCTTGGGCGATGTGCCCGCCAGCATCGGTATCCAGACCTGAACCCCCGCGGTAATACGGGGAATCGGTTCCAACCCCACGGCCAGGGCGCTGTCCAAAGAGGCCGTGGCCAAATCGGATGACGCCAATGCCGGCGGCAGGCCGGCGCGGACCGAAGCCGGAGCCCGGCCGGGGGCTAACCACGTGCCGAAGACCTGCTCCCGGTACGCGAAGCCCCTTACCGGATCGGCGGAATGATAGGACGCGACGGCGGATTCCCATGATCCGGTCCGCGCGAAAAGGTTGATAAGAAAGCGCGCGGCATAGGCGGCGTTGGCGGCGGGATCGAAGGCTTGCTCCAGGTCCGTGAACGCCGCCGGATGATGCAACAAGCTGATTTGAAAGCACCCGGTATCGATCGAGCGTACCCCACTGGCCTGCAACGTTCTTACCGTCTGAACCGCCGCGTCCTTGGTTTCGAACCAGGCGCCCTTGCCCGCGGCGTTGATCGCCCAGGGGGAGGGGATTAAGCGGTTACGGACGGCGTCCCAGCGGCCGCTCTCCACCCGGCCTATCGCCAGCAACAGGCCGGACGGCAGGCCGTGCGCCTGTTCCGCCGCCGTGCCGGCCTGCTCGCATACGCTGAGGGAAGCCCGGGCCCCCACCGGACCGCCAGCCAGAAGGCAGCAGGCGGTCACGGCGAGGTGGAAAAGGCGCGAACGTTTCATCTCCGGAAGCCTCCGGTCCGGCGAATCGCGCCACTCTCAGGCGGCCTGGCTATGGCCCGGGAACGCGGCCAGGAAGGCCTGGGTGGCGGCCGCCTGGGCAAGCACGGCCGCGGTGGGAGCGGTCTGTGCTTCGGTCATGATCTGCGGTTCACGCAGAATATAACCGCAGCCCCAGACCGTATCGATCAGCGTCGGCACGCCCGCGGTCGCGAGCTTCTTGCGCAACCGGCAGATGATCACGTCGATCGTCTTCATTTCCGGCTCTTCCATCCCGGTATAGAGATGATTGAGGAACGCGTTCTTGTTCAGGATCACGCCCTGTTTCAGGAACAGCAACTCCAGCACCCCGAACTCGCGGCGCGAAACCGCCAGTTTAAGGCCGTTCACGCGCACTTCGTGACGATCCAGGCTGAGTTCCACCGGCCCGAGACGCAGCACCGAATTGGAATGCCCCTGACTGCGGCGAACGACGGCGCGCACGCGGGCCAGCAGTTCGTCCGGATGGCACGGTGTGGTAACGAAATCGTCGGCGCCCTGATCCAGCGCCTTTACCTTGACCTGTGGCGAGGCGTTGCTGGCCAGCACGATGGAGGGCGTCGCGAGACCGGCGGCGCGCGCCAGGCGGATCGCCTCATGTCCTGGCATGTCCGGCAGGTCGAGATCCATCAACACGAGATCGTAATCATACAGACGGAGGAATTCCAGCGAGTCCCGGCCGGTTTCCGTATGCTCGCTGCTGATGCCGTGTTTGCGCAGCAATTGAGCATCATTGCCACCACAGATTGAAGTTTGTCCTACCCGAAGTATCAACATGGTTTGTTCCCTCGAAGCACCTGTTTACAGCGATGAAACTCGTTGAAAATTTCATTTCGGTAAATTCAGCCAGGAGGCTGAACCAGATGGATTAGTTGATTAGGCCGTTCGGCTTAGGCGACATGGCGGATCGGAAAACTCCCGCGGGGAGCGCATACATATATGCGTCAAACTTCGCTGGGAGGCAGGTTTCAACGATGCAACGATCGGTACGGCTTGGTTTCGGGACGGGTTTCGTCTGCGTCATTCTTCCATTGTTCGCGGCCATTGGCATGAGCGCGCGGTTCGCGCCCGATTGGCACGTGGGCGGACTGACCAATCCCGATAGTTACATGCGGTTGGTCCGGCTGCGCGACATGCTGGACAGTGGCACGACCGTGTTCGCCGCGGCGCGCGACGGTTCCGGCCACGGCACGATCCTGCATTGGTCGCATTTACTCGACAGTCTGCTGTGCGTTCTGGCTTTGCCGTTTGGTGTGCTCCTGAACCAGTCCGACGCTTTGTATGCCGCGGCGCTGCTGTTTGGCCCGCTGACCATCGCCGCCCTTGGCTTCGCAACCGCCTGGGCCGCCGCCCCGTTCGCCGATCGGAAATGGCTGTTTCTGGGCGCCCTGCTGATCCCGTTGTCGCCCGCGATCGTCAGCTATGGCATGGCGGGGGTGGTCCATCATCATGTTGTGATCGCTGTTGCCGCCATGGCCTGCTGGGGGTGGGCGGCGCGTCTGATCGAGGGCCATGCCGCGCCCACCGCCGGCATCGCTCTGGGCGCATGGGCTGGCGCGGGGGTTTGGTTCACTCCCGAAACCGTTCCCCTGACGATGATGGCGTTCGGCGCGCTGTGGCTGGCCTGGATCGTGTATCCCGCGCGCGGCGATCTCCCGCGCGCGATCGGTCTGACAGGCCTGAGTTTCGCGTTGGTAACGTTGCTCGCGCTGCTGGCCGACCCGCCCGCGGCAGGGATCGCCGCGCCCGAGATCGACCGGCTGAGCATCCTGTTCGCGGGCCTTGCATTGGCCGCCGCGGCGACCGGCGCCGGGTTATGGGCGGTCCATTCGCTCGTTCACGACATGCGCGGCCGGGCGATCGCGGCCTGCGCGATTGGCTTCGCCTGTTGCGGGATCTGGGCGGTAACGTTTCGGGGCGCGATCTTCCGCTCGAACATGGCAGTCGATGAGGCGCAATCGACGGCGTTTTTCAGTCATATCAACGAAATGCAGCCGGTCGGCGATGTTCTCGGCGGTCTGCATTTTCTGCTGACCGGAGCGCTGGCGTTATTGCTGACGATCACGCTGGCGGTCCGCCGCCGCGCGTTGTTTCCGGCTTATGCGGCCTTTTGCCTTACCGGGTTGATCGTGGTTGGCTGGACGCATGTGCGCTTCGCGGCCTACCCCGAGGCGGCCGGCGCGATCGCCCTGCCGGTCGCGCTGACAATGCTGAACCAGGCCACGCTGAACTGGCACCAGATCGGCCAGTCGTTTACCCGCCTCGCCGCGATTTTGCTGTTCATTCAGGTGCCGTATCTCGGTCAGTTGCCGGTCGTGGCGCGCGCCGCGCCGATGGCGGTTGTACCAGCCTGCAAGATCGCCGATGGCGTGGCCTTGCTGGCGCCGCATGCCGGGGCCGTGGTCCTGGCCGATGTGAACGACACGCCGGAGCTGCTTTACAAAACCGGGGTCCGCACGGTGGGATCGCTGTATCACCGTGGTCTTCCGGCGTTTCTGCGCTTGCGCGCCGCCTGGCGAACGCCGCCGTCCGAGACGGTACCGCCGGAAATCGATGCCGCCGAGGTCTCTCTGGTGCTGGCATGCGGGACCCACGCGCGCTCGCCGGTCGTCGAGGATCTGAAAACGATGACATTGCTCGATCAGGTCCGGACCGGGCAGCCGCCATCCTGGCTGCGTCAGATCGATGAAAATCCCATCTCGGGGCATGTTCTCTACGAGGTGACGCGGGAAGCCGCCAAACCCACGGGCGAGGTGTAACCTTTTCGTTGCAATTGGCCGGGCATAAAGGCGCGCGTTCTCCGTTAAGGCGCTTTCCGATCTGGTTGTACCACCTCTCCCCGTCATGGCCCGGCCTGTCCTGGCCATACGGATTGGCACCGTGC
>SHWL01000188.1 GCA_009693865.1 Acetobacteraceae bacterium
GCCAGGCCTGAAAGGCCGGCTCACGCACTTTGCGCAAAAGTGTGGCCGATCAGACTCGGTCAGGCCTGAAACGACAGAGGACCAAATCGCGGGAACTGGCTCGGGACGGCCGGTTCAGAGACCGATTTTCCATAATGAGAACTGCTGGACCGCTTTCGCCAGACTTGCCGTACCCCATCGCAGTCGGACACGGCTTTTTATCCGCGAGAACCCAATGTCGCACGGACCTCTGGGGCTCAGCAAATCATCACGGCCCGGCTTGTCCGGGCCACCGGTCGTGGCACTGTGCTGGAACGGGTGGCCCGGACAAGCCGGGCCATGACGAGGGACGGGCAGGCCCGATGCAATCAGGTCGGAGACCGCGCTAATGGACCTGAGTATATGATTGGCATCGCAAGGGTTCATCTGAGAGAAACCTGAGGTCCAGAGCCCCAGAGATGCCAGGCCACCGTCAGGGCGTGAACTGTCACAAATGTCGCGATTTCGCCAGGCCGCCGTTCCACGCCGGAGTGGCGGCCCGGAACGTTTATTTCACCTCGGGATATTGCTTCCGCCCAGGCGCCTCATTCAGCCGGCAACCAGCCGGGGTGTCAGCGGCTTGCAGACACGGACACCGGGCAGCCCGATCAGCATCTCCGCATCCGCGCGCTGGCCGATGACCGCGAGCCCTCGCCGTTGGACGCTGCGATCGAGCCCGATCGCTTCCGTCCATTGCACCGGGATCGGCGTGCTGGCGCCCTCCTCGATCACCACCAAAGCGCCCTCCATCGGCACGTCTGGCGTCAGATCGACTCCCGATAGCACGTTGCGATGCCAGTTGTTCATGCGGTCCCGCCATTCCCCCGTGCCGCCCGGGCCGGCTTTGGCGATGTAGGCGTCGCTGGTGAACACCTCCGGCCCGGTCACCTGATGCAATGCCACGAAGGGCGACGGGTGCGGCGCCAACGCCTCAAACCGCTGCGTCGCCTGGATGCCAGGGATCGTGATCAGCTTCTTCATGTGGGCGAGATACCAGTCGTCCCACTCGGCGCGGCGCGCGAGGTCGATCAACGCCATTTCGACCATGTAGATCATCGCCGCGCGTCCTTAACGGTGGCCACCGCCCATGGGCGGTCCGCCTTCAAGGAACGTGGTCTCGCCAATCCTGGGCAGGAAACCAATGAATTTGGCCGGGGCCGGGCCCACGGCGACAAAGCCGTGCGCCATGCCCGCCGGGATGGAAATCGTGTGCCCCGCCTCGACCAGGCGACGCTCTTCCCCCAACCGGACATCGAGCGTGCCTTCGAGGACGATCAGCACCTCATCCTCGGTGGCGTGGACATGCAGCGGCGCGCCCGCGCCCGGCTCCACGATCGCGCGGCTGACAGCGCAGCCGATGCCCTGCGCCTTCCCCGCCAGACTGAAGTGCCGGTATCCAGGCCGCCACGGCACCTCCGGCGCCTCCGCGTTTTCAACGACGAGCATGCTCCCATCCCTCCCGTTCATGACCGAGGACACCACGATATGCCCCGCGAACCAGTTTGGCGACGACGCGATCGCGCGTGGCATGGGTCCACCTTCCCCATTGACATGCGTTCCGTGCCGCCAGAGCGTTGGCCCATCGGTGGAACGAGGCGGCGGCGAGGAGTGCGGCGTTGGATTTGCAAACCAAAGAGGGCTTTCCCGATTTCGCCGCCGACCCTGTCGCCCGGGCGTCAGAGCTGGCGCCGATGCTGAGGACTGAGGCGCCGGAAATTGAGGCTCTCGGCCAGTTGACCGAAACCGTGCTGGACGCGCTGCACGCGAGGGGCCTGTACCGCACGCTGTTACCCCGCCGGTTGCATGGTTATGGCTCTGGGCTCGAGACGTTCGTGAAGTTGATGGAGACCATGGCCACGGCCGATGCCTCGACCGCGTGGTGCGTGGGCCAGGCGAGCGGTTGTTCCATGGCCGCGGCGTATGTCGAACCCGCGATCGCGTCGGAGATTTGGGGCGACGATCCGCGCGGCGTATTGGCCTGGGGTTTTCAACTTGAGGGCCGCGCCAAGGTCGTGCCGGGTGGCTACAACGTCTCCGGCAAATGGTCATTCGGCAGTGGCGGCCATCACGCGACCTGGATGGGCGGGCATTGCCACGTCGAACTGCCCGATGGCTCGCTGCTGAAGGACGCCAACGGGAATTTGATTGAGCGCACGATGCTGTTCCGTCAGGACCAGATCGCCTGGACGAGCACCTGGGACGTGGTGGGCCTTCGCGGCACGGGCAGCGATACCTACACCGTGACGGACCTGTTTGTCCCGGAGGCTTATACGGTCCGCCGCGATGTCGGGGAGGAACGGCGGATCGGCGATCCGTTCTATCAGTTCACCAGCACCAGCGCTTACTCCTGCGGTTTCGCCGGCGTTTCGATGGGGATCGCCCGCGGCATGCTGGACGCGTTACGGGACCTCGCGCAGGACAAGAAGCCGTCTCACACGGCGCGAACGTTGCGCGACAGCCCGGTGATGCATCATTTGATCGCGGTAAATGAGGCGAAGCTACGCTCGGCTCGCGCATTCGTGCTGGAAACGATCCGTGAGGGCGAGGACAACATCCGGCGCACCGGCGTGCTGAGCATGGACAACAAGGTGCTGATGCGGTTGGCCACCACGACCGCCATTCAGGGTGCCAAGAAAGTCGCTGAATTCGCGTATCAGGAGGCCGGCGCGACCGCCATTTTCGCCAGCAACGCGTTCGAGCGGAAAATGCGCGACATCCATGCCTCGGCGCAGCAGGTGCAAGGCCGCACTGGCCACATCGAAATCTGCGGTCAATACTTCATGGGCCTGCATCCGACGGCGCGTTTCATCTGAACGCGGGCTGTGCGCCGATCGGAGTTTAAGATCGGGGCCATCCGGCCTGAACGCCGCCAGGCAGCCAAAACACAAGAAGGACGATCGATACCGTCCCGAGAACGCCTCCCGGGCCGGCACCGTCATGGTTGCGGTGGGCGTAGTAGCTACCACCACCGCCAAACAGCAGAACCAATACCACGACGATCAAAACGGTACCCACAACGTGACCTTTCCGGATGTCGCCGATCGCTCCGGCGGAGCGGACGGTATCTGTCGATGCTTCGTCATCATCCGCGCCGCTCATGGCCCGGAGAAACTTCTGGCGGAGGATTCCCCGGATAACCGCACGATCGCGCTGGCCTATCTGGAGGATACGCCGTACCAGATCGACATCGCCGAAAACGGCGCCATCGCCTGTGAAAAATTCATGGTGGAACACTACGATCTCGTCCTGATGGATCGCCAGATGCCGGTCATGGATGGCCTGGCCGCGACACGGACGATGCGCACCTGGGAACGCGAAAACGGCCGGCCGCCCACGCCAATCATTGCCCTGACAGCCTCCGCCTTGAAGGGTGACAAAGAAAAATGCCTGGCGGCGGGGTGCACGGCGTACCTGTCAAAGCCAATCAAGCAAGAGGCGTTGCGGCAGGCGATCAGAGAATATTCCATGAGCGCGAACCCATCGTTCCGCAAAAAGAACAGCCGGCAAACCTCGGTTCTCGCGCGTGCGAAGTCCGGATCCTCGGATCGAACCCCGGCATTTCTCCGGAACTGCCGGCAGAACGTGATCGCGATAGGGGAAGCGCTGGATCATGGAGACTTCGCGACCGTTGAGTACCTTGGCCACGGCATGAGGGGAGCCGGAGGGATGTTTGGTTTCCAGACCATCACCGATATCGGCGCCGCGATCGAACTGGCTGGTGAGAGCTCCGACACCATCGCGTCGCGCAAATCGGTTGACGATTTAAGCAATTACCTCGATCTCGTCCAGGTTATCCCTGGGCCCGCAACGCCGCCGATTATCGCCGACGCGGTTTAAGCGCGCGCGCCCGGGGCGGGAAAGACAACGATTCGGTCATCGCGACCGCGTTAACGCCGTCGCGACCGGAACCGCGAGTTGCTCGACAGCGTCCGCCATGGCGGAGACGATCGCTGGGTCCGCGATCCCGTCCGCCGATCGAGGCATCATCGTCACAATGGTCGCTTTTCCGGTCGTCATGACAGTGCGCCTGTCATCGCCCAGGACCGTCCAGCGCCCGGTCAGTACGCAGCGTCCATCGGCCCGGACGTCGAACATTTCGATATCGATCGGAAGCTCCCGGGCAGTTCGGCCGGATGGAAATCGAGGTTGACGCCGAGTTGTCCCGTGAGGAGGTTTTGCGTGGTCAACTGAGCGCGCAGGCCAGCTTTGATCGCCGCGCCGAAATCGGTGGCATGTGCCGGAAGCGAGCCGCTGGTCCAGGACATGAGGCCGGATTCGATCTCCAGATAAACCGGAATGACCGGTTGTACGTTGGGCAATCTCACGTAGATTTTCATGCTTCGCACCGTGCCGATTCTCACCCCACGGAGCGTGACCTGCGCGCCCGCCACGAGTCCCGCGACCGAATCCTGGAAATAAACCACCGCGTGCGGTTTGGTGGCGAGGATTGCCGCGCCGCCGAACATCAGGATGGCGACAACACCGAGCGCCAGGCCGCCAAGAACGAAGTCGCCGACAGCGCGCGGGCGATTCCCACCCGCCGGCGCATGCCGCCGCTGAGGCTTGCGGGCATGACCGAGCCCACCGCGTCAAGTCCGGCCAACGACAACTTCAATCGTGCCAATGCCAAAATCGCGGCATCGCTTAACGGCGAGAACATGCGTGGCGGGAGGGCGACGTTTTCCTCGGCTGTCATCGAACTCCAGAGGGCGCCGCTTTGAAACACCACGCCGAACCGGCGGCCGAGTTCGGTGCGGCGGTCCTCGGTCGCATGCCAGTAGTCTTCGTCACCAACCTGAATCGTCCCGGTAATCGGCTTGAGCAGCCCGATAATGGCCTTCATCAGCGTGCTCTTGCCGCGGCCGCTACCACCCATGATGGCGAAGATCGACCCGGCTGCGACGTCGAATGAAATGTCGCGCTGAACGGCGGTATGGCCATAACCGAAGGCCAGACCTTCAATCCGCAATTTCGGGATGGTGGTTTCGTTTACCATCGGATCAAAAATCCAGCGCATGGGCGCAGACCGCGAAGATCGCGTCCAGGGCGATCACGCCGACAATGCCGATCACCACGGCGGTCGTCGCGGCCATGCCGACGTCCGCCGCGCTGCGTCCGGCTTTGAGCCCGCATTGGCAACCGGCGATGGCGGTCGAGGCGATGAGCACCTGGCGAAAGGTCTTATGCATGGTGGTTCCTCCTGCGGAACATTGTGTCGTCGATTGGGGTTTCTTAAGTCAAACAGCGGAGACACGCATCGGCCTCACTGTCCCTTCAGCGCGTCTTTCAGGCTTCCGGCGGCTTTTTGTATTTTGCCCTTGAGCTGCTCAGCCTTCCCATCAGCCCGCGATTTCGCGTCGCCGGCGAGTTCTGCGGCGGCTTTCTTCACCGCGCCAAGCATTTGCTTCCCGGCGCCGATCACTCGGTCCTTGTTCATTCGATGCGATCTCTTTCGTTCTCGCGGATTAACGATGGTTCGGGGCGGTCAGCGCGCCGGTGCCGGCACCCACCGCGCCGCCAAGCAATGCCGCGCCGAGAACGGGGCCACCGGCGACCGCGGCGATCCCCGCGCCAGCCCCGGCTCCGATCAATCCGCCGGAAACCGCGCGCTCGCCCGGGGAGCGGCCGCAAACGGCCAGAGACAGTCCGATTCCCGCCACAAGCAGGAGGGTCGCCATACGGTTTGACATGATGTGATTTTCTCTCGTTGAGGTTATTGACGATGAAGATGAAGCGCGTGACGTGACTGATGGGTTCATGACCAGCGGCCACGGTTCTTCAGTTATCGAGATTCAGGAGGCGCGCTCAGGCTCTGAAGCAGGACCGGCCTCTTGTTTGCTGTGAGGCTCCGGCGCCCGCCCGGTGAAATACCAGCCGCGAGAATCGAACCCGATATAGGGCGTGGCTTCCTCTCGTTGTTGAATTTGCACGGGCGTGCGGCGGCTCATTTCGGCGCCGCGTGAGATTTCGGTAAAAAGGCCGGCGGCATCCACATCGCCACAACCCGCCGCGAGATACTTGTTCAGAAGTTCGATGGATTGCGCGGATGTTTGGCGACAGCGTGTTATGTGTTGCGTGCGTGGTTTGATTTCCGATCTCGATGAATTTGAATATGGGTAGGCGAAGATCGATACGAACAGACTCGGAAACTACTCAAATCCGCGGCCGGGTGAATTCACGCGCGGATGAAGCGGGGAAAAACCGGTCGCCGCCGGCTATCGCGACAGATGCCGGCCGCCGATATAACTGGCGCGAAGGACAACCAGGACAGCGGGCAACGGTTGCATTTCAATTTGCCGGCCGATCGCATTGACGGCTTTCTCACCTTCGGCGGAGGCCTCGCGATAAAGCCGCCGCGCGCCGCCGTGAGGAATTTCAGCGGCGTTCCTTGCTTGCTTCGCCGTGCCAGCCTTTAACCCATCTTATTCATCGTCCTGTTCTGTCGGGAGAACGAGGCAGTAATATTACGTATTTCTAATCCTATGGGAGTTCCCCCGGCTCTGCCGGGGAGGCAGTAGAAGTTTGACATTTCAAGGGGTGGTCTCCGTCCATCCATCGATGAAACTCCGGCTCGTGAGCCGCCAAAGCACACGCACAATGGAGTTCCATCAATGGACGAGC
>SHWL01000031.1 GCA_009693865.1 Acetobacteraceae bacterium
GGGCATCAACAGCCTGGTTCAGGCCGCCAAGGCGAAGGCGCGTGGCTATCGCTCAACCCGAAATCTCAAAGCCATGGTCTATCTGATCGCAGGGAAGCTCGATCTCAGGCTGCCAACGTGAATTCGTTACCACCCACTCCAAACAGCGAAGAGCCGAAATCCGTGAGCCATTGGGCGAGGGAAGCATGAGCATCGTTCCGGGCGGGATTTCCACGAGGCTGACCGGAGACGAGCTGAATTGCCCCCCAGCCGCCCGGCGCCGTTGAGCCAATACCGCGCCCACTCTGTCCGCCTCAGCCTGCGCGGTATCATTCGCGCCATGGGGAAAAGGCCAGACCGTCGCGCCCCTCGATACCGCCACGTCGACAGCAGTCGAGAATGACAACACGTCCACGATCACGAGCACGGCGACCCGGTCCCGCAAGGCCTCAATTCCGGCCAGCCCCCATTCAGTCAGCACCGGAGCCGTCTTCGTCTTTCCCTTACCGAACGCGGGCGCGCCGCGCAACCAATGCTCGCGTTTCGCCAGTTCAGAGCATGCGCTGTAAGATCAACTTCTGCACATCCGACGTGCCTTCATAGATCTGGCACACGCGCACATCGCGATAGATTCGTTCCACAGGATAATCGGCAAGGAACCCATAGCCGCCCAACGTCTGGATCGCGGCCGTGCAGACCGCTTCCGCGGTTTCCGACGCGAAGAGTTTCGCCATGCAAGCCGCTTCCAGGGATGGCCGTCCCTCCGCCTTTAGCCGCGCCGCGTACAGCGTCAATTGCCTCGCCGCCTCCAGCTTCGTCTTTGCATCGGCCAGACGGAATCCCACGGCCTGGAAGTCCACGATTTTGCCGCCGAACGCGGTCCGTTCCTTGGCATAGCCGATCGCATAGTCCAACGCGGCACGCGCCATGCCGACACTTTGCGCGGCGATGCCGATGCGGCCGCTTTCCAGAGTGGAGAGCGCGATCTTGTAGCCCTCCCCCTCGGCGCCGATGCGCTGATCTTCCGGGATTTCAACATCCTCGAAACTCAGCGCGCAGGTGTCGGACGCTTTCTGGCCCAGTTTCGCTTCGGTCCTGGTGATCGAAAAGCCGGGGTGATTTTTTTCGATCACGAAACAGGAAATCCCGCGCTTGCCGGCCGACGGATCGGTCACCGCGAAGAATACCAGGCTGCCGGGATGCGTCGCGTTACTGATGAACTGTTTCGATCCGTTGACGATATATTTATCGCCTTTCTTCACCGCCCGCGTGCGCAGGTTCGAGGCGTCCGAGCCTGCCTGCGGCTCGGTCAGGCCGAACGATCCCACAGCCTCCCCGGTCGCCAGTTTCCGCAGCCACCGGTCCTTTTGCGCGTCCGTGCCGGAATTGGCGATCACGATGCAGGTGGGCGAGTTATGCACCGACACCATCGTGGACACCGAGCCGTCGCCTGCCGCGATTTCCTCCAGCAGCAAGGCGTACGTGACCGGGTCGAGCTCGCTGCCGTCCCATTCCGCGGGCGTCGTGGCGCCAAACACGCCGAGCTCGCCGAGTTCGCGGATGATCTCCGGCTCGATCCGCCCCAACTTCTCCCGCTCAGCCGCAAGCGGCGCCAACCGCTCCTGGGAGAATTTCCGGATCATGTCGACGATGATGGTGTCGCCGTGCATGGGGAGACTGTCGGGCATGGGAGGCTCCTGACGCTGGAGGGACCGGGCTATGTAGCAGGAAGCGGCGGCGGGTCCAGACTTTGGCCGTGATGAATCACGGTTCGCGGAGGGGAGCCAAGCCGCAAATTCACCAGCCAGTCACCGCCTTGGACGGAAACCATTGTCCTGCATCACGCGGCACGATAGATTTCGATCCATGCGGCGGTTCGCGCGACGAGTGTTGATGATCCTGTGCATGCTCGCCCTGGTGGGCGGCAGCGCGATCAGCCTTGCCGCGTCCGTCGCGTCCTCCAGCCTTTGTGCCCATGAGCATGGCCACCATGGCGGTACGGTCCCGGCGCATCACGATCACCAGGGCGCCGGATGCCTCGCATGCTGCCTGGGCGCGTGCTCAGCGGTGGCCGGCCTGCCGCCGCTGACATTCATCAATGCCGCCGCTGTCGCCGTCACGGCGGTGACCTGGTGGGAAGCTGGTGTTTCCCTCTCCGGCCGCGCGGTCGCGCCCGATCTCGCGCCACCCCGAACGACCGCCTGAACCAACCTCGTCGCCGTAAGGCCCGAGGTCTGGAAGAGCGTGTCCTGGCCTGACGCCGGCCCACGCGTTCAGCCGCCTTCGTACGGATCCAGCCGCTTTCACGTGTCCACGCCTCGGCGCGCCGTGACGGCCAGAAAGAGAACCACCATGTCCCCTGTCATCTGTCGTCCGCTGGTACTCGCCAGCGTCATCCTCATTGCCTTGCCCGCATGCGCGGCTTCGCCACCTGCCCCAGCGGCACCGGCGGCCGTCGACCTCGGACCCTCATCTCGCGTGGCGGCGACGCGCATCGCTTTGGCTGGAGGCACCCCAGGACCAAATCGCGCCGCCACCGTTCAGCTTGTCCATGATGGTGTCAGCGATACCCACGCGACCGCCACCGTGAACACCGTCGATCCCGCTCAGCGTAAAATCAATCTGAGCCACGAACCGATTCCATCGATCGGATGGCCGGCGATGACGATGGACTTCGCCGTCGCGCCGTCGGTCGATCTCAGCCGCGTCAAGCCGGGGGCTCGCGTTGATTTCTCGATTCAAAAGGGCAAGGCCGGCATGTACGAGGTCCAGTCCGTCCAGCCAGCGGGAGCGAAACGATGACATGCACGCCCCGATCGTTGGTTCACAGCGGTTCGGTGGTGAGCCGGCGCCGCTTTATTCAAGGCATTGCCACGGCCGGCTCGTTCGCGGTCAGCCCGCTCCATCGCGCGCTCGCCGCCGGTGGACCGCTTCTGACCGGCCGCGACTTCGCGCTGGAAATCGGGCCGGTACCCGTGAACATTACCGGCCGGCCGATGACCGCCATCGGCGTCAATGGTCAGGTGCCCGCTCCCATCTTGCGCTGGCGAGAGGGCGATACGGTCACGCTTGCCGTCACCAACCGGCTTTCCGAGCCAAGCTCGATCCATTGGCATGGCATTCGCACACCCACGCACATGGACGGCGTGCCGGGTTTCAGCTTCGCCGGAATCGCGCCCGGCGAGACCTTCACCTACAGGTTTCCCGTCCCCCAAAGCGGCACCTATTGGTATCACGGCCATTCGGGATTTCAGGAACAGAGCGGCCTCTACGGCGCGATCGTCGTCGAGCCGCGCGCCGGCTACGCGCAGGCGTTCGATCGCGATTATGTCGTTCTGTTGTCCGACTGGACTGACGAACGTCCCGAAACGATTGTCAGCAATCTTAAGTTCCAGAGCGATTACTATAATTTCGGGAAACGAACGGTTGGAGCCTTTTTCGACGATGTACGGCGGAATGGTCTGGCCTCGACGGTTTCGAATCGCCTGGAATGGGGCGAAATGCGGATGAGCCCGACCGACATCCTCGATGTCACGGGTGCGACGTACACCTACCTCGTTAATGGACAGCCGCCCGCCAGCAATTGGACCGCGCTTTTTCGTCCCGGCGAGCGCGTGCGCCTTCGCTTCATCAATGGCTCCTCGATGAGTATTTTCGATGTACGCATCCCGGGTTTGAAACTCACCGTCGTTCAGGCCGATGGGAACGATGTCGAACCCGTCGCCGTCGATGAATTTCGCATTGGCACAGCCGAAACGTACGATGTGATCGTGCAACCCAACACCGATCAGGCTTTCACCATCTTCGCGCAGGCGACCGACCGGAGTGGGTTCGCGCGAGGCACGCTCGCGCCGCGCGGGGGCATGACCGGGCCGGTACCACCGCTCGATCCGCGTCCACTGCGCACCATGGCGGATATGGGCATGGGCGGCATGGACCATCGCGGCATGAAAATGGACAGCCCCACCGGGGCGCCGAAGCTGGGCGTCGCGGTCGATAACATCGCGATGATGCCCCAGGCGCGTCTCGATGAGGCCGGGACCGGTCTCGACGGCAATGGACGGCGTGTTTTGCGCTACACCGATCTGCGCGCGCTCCGGCCAGGCAACGACAAGCGGCCGCCTTCACGCGAAATCGAGCTGCATCTCACCGGCAACATGCAGCGCTTTATCTGGGGGTTCGACGGCCGGAAATTCTCGGAGGCAGAGCCGATCGAGCTCAAACGCGGCGAGCGCGTTCGCTTCGTGCTCATCAACGACAGCATGATGGAACATCCCATCCATTTGCATGGTTTGTGGAGCGAGCTCGACAACGGCCAGGGCGCGTTCCGTCCTTTTAAGCACACCATTCTGGTGAAACCTGGTGAAAGACTAAGCTTTCTCGTCACGGCCGATGAGCCTGGGCGGTGGGCTTTTCATTGCCACCTTCTCTATCACATGGAGATGGGCATGTTCCGCGAGGTGCATGTGTCATGAGTGCCAAGCGTATCCTTTACTTCGCCGGGCTTCTCTTTGGGACCGCGACCTCGGCGCTGGCACAGAGCCCTCAAAAGCCGCTCATGTCCACCGCCATGGATCACAGCGCCGCGATGACGGACATGAACGACAATGGCGTTTTCGCCCATGCGCTTCTCGATCAGGCCGAGGGCCGCATTGGCGGTGGCCAGAATGGTTTTCGATGGCAGGGCCAGGCCTGGATCGGTACCGATTACAATAAGCTTTGGCTTAAATCCGAGGGTTTTGCCCGTGGCAAAGGCGGTATCGAGGACGGCCGGCATGAACTGCTCTTTGACCGGGCGATCACGACCTTTGCCGATTTGCAGGCGGGCGTGCGCACCGATCGGGATTCCGCCCGAGGCCGCACATGGGTGGCGCTCGGCGTCCAAGGACTGGCACCGCTCTTCTTCAACTATGAAGCAACGGCCTATTTGAGCGACGGGGGACACGCGGCGCTGCGCTTTTCGGTTTCGTACGATCTTCTCATCACGCAACGTCTGATCTTGCAACCGGAAGTCGAATTGAATTTCCATGGTAAGGCCGATCCCGGCCGTGGGGTTGGCGCGGGCCTCTCCGATATCGATGCTGGAATCAGACTACGTTACGAGGTCACGCGCAAATTCGCTCCGTATGTGGGTGTCGCTTATGTCGGACGATTCGGCCAAACCGCGAGCTTTGCCCGCCGCGAAGGCGAGGCTGCGGCCGCGGTGCAATTCGTTTTCGGCATCAGGAGTTGGTTCTGATGCGCACGGTTATTCTCACGCTGGCTACCGCGCTTGGGCTTGGCGTGCTTGGCGGTTTCACCTTTGTTTGGTTGGGCGTTTACGACGTGGCTGCGACCACGCCCCACTGGCCCGTGACCTATTGGATAATGGAGACTGTCCGCACGCGCTCGGTCAAAACGCGGGCTGCCGGCATCGACCCGCCGCCCGGAATGACCAGCGAGGCAAATGTCATCGCTGGCACCGAGCATTACGCGGCCCATTGCGCGTCCTGCCATGGCGCGCCCGGAGTGCCGCGCGGCGATATCGCGAAGGGGCTTTATCCGCGGCCCGCCGATCTCACGGATGTGGCGAAGCGCTACACACCGGGCGAACTGTTCTGGATCTTAAAGAACGGCATCAAAATGTCCGGCATGCCCGCCTGGAGCGATCACAGCGACGAGGAACTGTGGGTGACGGTCGCATTCCTTGAAAAGCTACCGGCGATGAGCCAGGCGGATTACGCCAAACTCGTGATGCAAAGCATGATGGGTGGTGGCCGACATAATCATGGCGGCAACGATGATGCGGCAACGGACAAGGCGCCCGCGTCTCCTGACGGCCATCGGCATTGATGTCAGAGCGTTTTCAATCGAGTTGCGTCGGGGGCCCCTCGTTCGTCATGGCACGGCTTGTCCGGGCCACCTGTTCCAGCACAGTTCCGCGACCGGTGGCCCGGACAAGCCGTGCCATGACGATTTGGAGAATACCGGCCCGAAGCAGCCTGATCGGAAATTACTTTATCCGCCGATCATTGCCCCTTGGCCCAGGCGTCGTACCGGGCTTTGGTTACGGCGTTCGGGGGATACAGCCCGGGTAGCGGAACGCCTTTGTCCACTTCCGACATGATCCAGGCTTCCTGGCGTTCCTGTTCCGCCGCCTCGGTCGCGACAGCCTCGACCAGGGCCGCGGGGATGACAACGGCGCCATCGTCGTCGACCACAATGAGATCGTCCGGGAATACCGCGACGCCGCCACAGCCGATCGGTTCGCCCCAACCGACGAATGTCAGGCCGGCGACGCTCGCAGGGGCGGCGACGCCCTGGCACCAGACGGGAAGGTTGGTGCCGAGAACACCGGCCACGTCTCGGACGACGCCATCGGTGATCAGCGCGGATACGCCGCGTTTGGCCATCCGTGCGCAAAGGATGTCGCCGAAAATCCCGGCATCGGTCACTCCCATCGCGTCCACCACTGCGATGCAGCCTTCCGGCATCGCCTCAATGGCGGCGCGGGTCGAGATCGGCGACGCCCAGGAGGCGGGGGTCGCGAGATCCTCGCGCGCCGGAACAAACCGCAGCGTGAAGGCCTTTCCAATTTGCCGTTTCAGCCCTGGGCGAATGGGTTTGGTGCCGCGCATCCAGACGTTGCGAAGGCCCTTCTTCAAGAGGACGGTGGTGATGGTGGCCGTGGTGACACCTTCGAAGGCTTTGGCGAGTTCGGGATGGATGGTCATGGTCTTTTCCGGGTTTTGAACTGGTGCGCGATTGTGCGCTGGGCCCCGAGGCGAGGCCAGAGGTCGCCATCCGAAGTCATCGACTGCCGTTTCGTTCGCCCGGCTTCTCCTGCGTTTCCGGCATCGCCAGCGCCACCAGCGTCACCGCGACCAGGCCTGCCGCCGCCAGCGCCCAGAACGCGGCCGCCCGGCCGAAATGGTCAGTCGTCCAACCCGCCACCGCCGAACTGACCGCCGTTCCCGCGCCACCCGCCAAACCGAGCAGGCTCAGGCACAACGTATAGTTCTTCCCACGGGTCAGGTCCGCCGCGACCAGCGGCATCATCACCCCGAACGCGGCGCCGCCCGCCCCCTCCAGCACCTGCACAGGCACCAGCACGTAGGGGTTGCGAACCGTCGCGAACAAAGCGCCCCGGATCGGCACGGTCGCGAAGCTGACCAGCAGCACCGTGCGGTGTCCCCACGTCTCCGCGACACGGCCAATCCAGGGAGAGATAAGAGCGACCACGACCTGCGGCACGATCAGAAACGCCGCGATCACCAGGGCGCCGCGGGAGCCGAGGCGGGCCGTGACATCGACCGCGGCCAGTTGCAGAACCGCGATGCTGGCCACCTGAAACAGCGCGACACACAGCGCGTAAATCAGCAACCGGCGATCACGTAACAATGCGAATGGCGCGAAAAAACCTGGCTTCGCCTCGTCCGCGGGTTCCGGGGCGACCGGCGCCCTCTCCTGTCCGATCGCCCGTGCCGCCAGCAGCGCGGGCACCGTCAACAGCGCGGCCACAAAGAACGCGAGGCGTTGCGACCCCAGGTATCCGCAAAGACCCATGACCGCCGCGCCCAGACCCGCGCCGATCGACCCATAGCGGCCATTGCGGCCGATCCGCTCACCCAGACCCTCGCGGCCCACAAGGCCAAGGCTGGTCGAGGCGATGATCGGGCCAAAGAACGACCCGGCGGCGGCCTGGATCACCATCGCCACCAGGATCGGCAAGCCACGCGGGAAAACCGCGAAGACCAGCGGCACAATCCCGGTCGCCACGATCCCGCAGTTCAATATGGTCCGGCGCCAGGGACCGAAGGCATCGACGATCAGGCCCGCCGGAACCGCCGATAGAATTCCAACGACGGTACTGATTGTCAGCACGACGCCAATGTGGGTCTGGGTCCAGGCCTGGCTGGTCAAATAGACCGGAACGAACGCGCCATAAGCCGACCCCATTCCCGCCAGCAGCAGGTTGAGCCCGTCCATCCCGCGATCTGGTTTCATTGGGCAGGGCGATCGACGACGATCAGGGTGTTGGCGGGCCCGCTCATTTCGGGGGCCGCCGCGGCCTCATCCAGGGTCAGATCCATGACGATCCGAGTGTCGCCAACGGCGTGGCTGAACCGAAGCAGCCGCCAGGCCACGGCGACCCGGCGCATGCCGACCCCCAGGAAGCCGCCGACATTGATCACGCCAGCCAGCGGTTTGCCGTCCTTATCGGCGAGAACATCGACCAGAAGTCCCACGTCAGTGCCCGCCGAATCGGTCACGCCGCGGCCCAGAAGCGTGCCTGCCTCAGACGCCGGAACCGGGCGGGAGGTCACCGGCTGTTGCGCTAACGCAATAGCGTGAAAACACAACAAGGCGAACGCGAGCAATGCGGCGATCCATCGCCTGGTGGATAAAGGTGGCCGGCTATTCATGATCTTACCTCCCGACAGCTTGCAGGGATGTCAATACATGTTGGTGCCGCCATTGACGTGGATCACCTGACCGGTGACGAAGCCGCCCGCCGGACTCGACAGGAACAGGCACGCGCCGGCGATTTCGTCGACATGGCCATAACGGCCCAACGGCACTTCGGCGATCACCTCTTCCCGCGTTCGATGCACATATTGCGTCCAATCGCGCACCGTATCGATCGGCCCGGGGGAGACGGTATTGGCGGTGATGTTGTCGGCACCGAATTCGCGGGCGATGGCCATGGCCAACCCGTGCATGCCGATTTTCGCGGCGACGTTCGGCGCGCGGTGCGTCACATGACCCCAGAACCCGTCAGCACCCGACATGACGATGATACGGCCGAATTTTTTCTCGCGCATATGCGGGATCGCCGCGCGAGCGAGATAAAATGCCGCGGACAGGTTGGAGCGTAGAACGTCGTCCCATTCCTCGGGCGTGATGTCCAGGAATGCGCGATATTTGCGAATCCCGACGTTCGAAACGACAATGTCGATGGCGCCGAAGGTTTTCACCGTCCGGTCGACCATGTCGCTGACAGCCCGATGGTCGGAGACATCCGCGAGCACCGGCAGCACCTCGCCGCCTCGCGCGCGGATGGCCTCGGCCGTCTCGTCCAGCGCGGCCTGATCGCGATGACCGTTGATCACGACCTTGGCGCCGGCCGCGGCGAAGCACTCCGCCACCGCGCGGCCGATATTGCGGCCCGAACCGGTGATCAGCGCGACCTTACCGTCCAGGCGAAAACCCTCCGTTGTCAGCATGTCTATCTTTCCCTGCGTTTCCCTTTGGGGGCGCCCCATCGCCACATCTGGCGGCATGAGGCACGTGTCGGCAAGTCCTGGCCGCGCGGCGGTGATGCGCATATCATGGGACCATGAGCGGCACGACAATCATCGACGATGAGGACGACGGCCCGCCGCGCCTGGCCGGCGGAAAGTTCTACATGACGCCCGTCGGCCATGCCGCGCTGAACGCCGAACTCCACCAGCTCCGCGCCGTCGAGCGCCCAAAAATCGTCGACATCGTCTCCTGGGCCGCCGGCAATGGCGACCGGTCGGAAAACGGCGATTACCTGTATGGCAAGCGCCGCCTGCGGGAGATCGACGGGCGGACACGCTTCCTCATCCGCCGGCTGCGCCATGCCGAGGTGATCGATCCCCGCCACCAGACCAATCGCGCGCAGGTGTTTTTCGGCGCCTCGGTCACCTACATCAACGAGCGGGACGAGGAACTGACCGTGACGATCGTCGGTGTCGATGAAGCGGACATGGCTCAGGGAAAAATCAGCATTGCCTCCCCGGTCGCGCTGGCATTGTTGCGGGCGCGAGTGGGTGGCGAGGTCTCGGTCCGGACACCGCGAGGCACCGAGATCGTCGAGATCCTGGCGATCGCGTATCCGTCATGACCCGTATCGTGACCGTGACGTTGAATTCGGCGATCGACCTCGCGTGTTCCGCGGAAACCGTCCGGCCCACGCATAAAACCCGCACCTTCGACGAACATATCGATCCCGGCGGCGGCGGCATCAACGCCGCCCGCGTGCCGCACGCTCTGGACTGCGACACATTGGCCGTGATTCTCGCGGGCGGCGTGACCGGCGCGTTGATCGAAGACCTGCTGACCGAAGCGGGCGTGGCGCACGAAACCCATCCACTGCCGCGGCCGCACCCGCATCAGTTTCACCGTGTTCGAGCAGGCAACGAAGCTGGAATACCGGTTCGTCCCGCAAGGACCCACCGCCGGACCGCACGACTGGAGCGAGATCCTCGCGCGCCTCGAACAGATCGAATGCGGCTGGATCGTCGCCAGCGGCAGCCTGGAGCCCGGCATTTATGCGACAATCGCCCGCCTTGCGCGCCGTCGCGCCATTTGCTTCGCGGTCGATACGTCCGGCGCACCACTGCGCGCCGCCCTGGAGGCGGGCGTGGACCTCGTTAAACCGAGCCTGAGCGAACTGGAGGGGTATGTCGGCCACGCGTTACCCACCGCGGCGGAGCAAGAGGCCGAGGCAATGTCCCTCGTCCTCGCCGGACACGCCGCCCTTGTCGCCGTTACCCTGGGCGAACAAGGCGCGATCCTGGCCTCGGCTGAAGGTGTGCTGCGCATGCCCGCCATTCCCGTACCGTTTCGCAGCGCGGTCGGCGCCGGAGACAGCTTCGCCGCTGGCATAACCTCGGCTTTATCGCGCGGCGCATCGAACCGCGAGGCGCTCAAATGGGGCGTCGCGGCCGGCACCGCCGCGGTCGCAAGGGCTGGCACGGCACGCGTGCGACGGGAAGACGTCGAGGACTGGTATTCAAAATTGCCCGCGTGATCAGGCGGCGAAACCTTTGAACACGCTCGGGATCTTCTTCAACGCCTCGATCGTTCCGCGCCGGACTGAGGCTGGCGTGCCCTCGACGAAATCGACCGACACGGCGTCGACGATGCCGCCGTAACGTTTTTCCACGGCCTCGGCCAGGCCTTCGTACGGCGCGCGGGCAACAAACAAATCCAGCACGTCATCGGACACCTGACGTGCCATGTCTCCCCATTGGCCCGCCCGCGACATCTCGTTCAATTTGATCCCCAGATCGCCTATGCCATGCTGATCGAACACGCCGCGATAGGCCGGGGTCGAGCCATAGAACGCAACGCGGTAACGAACTTTTTCCGCCGCGGCCTCGACCGCTTTTTCATCCGGACCCGTCGCGATGAACCCGCCGCCGGTCATCTCGAAATTCTCGAACGACTTGCCGGCTTTGGCGAGTTCAGCGGCGAGCAATGGCCGCACGACCTCGTCGACGTATCGCTTCGTCGCGAAACTGTGCAAACGTACACTATCGGCCACTCGCGCGGCGGTTTTCAGCATCAGCGGTCCGACGGCGGCCATGGCGATCGGGGGCAGCCGCAATTTTTGCGGACCTGGTGAGAACTCCGGCGTCATCAGCGAGAACTGATAATGCTTGCCCTGATAATTCAGTTTCTCCCCGTGTTCCCAGCAGCGGAAGATCGCGCGCAGCGACTCGACGTATTCGCCCAGACGCGCGGCGGGCGCGATCCAGGGCACGCTGAACCGGCGTTCGTTGTGGCCTTTGACCTGCGAGCCCAGGCCGACGACGAAGCGGCCGTTGGAGTGGCGATTGAGGTCCCAGGCGTGGTTGGCGACGATCATCGGGCTGCGCGGAAACGCGATGGCGACCGAGGGCACCAGCGTGACACTCGCGGTCGCCAACGCCGCGAAAGCCAGCGGCGTGAACGGATCGTGCCGCAATTCATTGCTGGTGAGCACGTCGACGCCGTCATCCTCGGCCTGGCGCGCCGCTTTGGCGCAGGCGGACCAATCGTGAACGGGCAATCCCATCGATACGCGCATAGGTTATCTCCCTTTTATTCCCCGGCAGTTTGCCGCCCGCCGCCCGGTCCCGTAAACCTGGGGTCAACGTAGAGGAGTCAAACCGCATGGGCAGCCTGGCGGGCAAAGTCGCTATCGTCACCGGTGCGAGTCGCGGGATCGGCGCCGCGGCGGCCGCCGCATTGGCCAACGAGGGTGCGACCGTGATGTTGACCGCGCGGGACGGGCGCCTCGCCGCCGATGTCGCGCGGAGTATCGTCGAGGCTGGCGGCAAGACCAGCTCACGGGCCTGCGACGTGTCCGATTACAAGGCTGTCGAGGCGCTGGTGGCGGAAACCGAAGGCCGTTTCGGCCGAGTCGATATCCTGATCAACAACGCGGGCGTGATCGAGCCGATCGCCACCGTCGCGGACAGCGACCCGGCCGTCTGGGCGCGCAATATCGAGATCAACCTGACTGGCGCTTACCACCCGATCCGGGCGCTGCTGCCGCGCATGATCGCGGCGGGCGGCGGCACCATCGTCAACCTGTCCTCGGGCGCCGCCATGCGTCCGTTGGAGGGATGGGGCGCCTATTGCACCGCCAAGGCGGGCCTCGCGATGCTGACGCGCGCGGTCGCGCTGGAGAACCAGGCCAACGGCATCCGGATTTTTGGCTTCCAGCCGGGAACGACCGATACGGACATGCAGGTCACGATCCGCGCGTCAGGGATCAATGTGATCAGTAAGATCCCACGCGAGAATCTGACGCCGGTCAAGCTTCCCGCCGCGGCCATCGTTTACCTGTGCACGCCGGCCGCCGATGACCTGAACGGGCAGGAGTTCGGGCTGCGCGAAGAAGCCTTTTTCAAACGTCTGAACCTGGGGAACTGACGATGGCGGGCCCGCTGAATGGCGTGAAGGTCATTGAAATCGGTCAGGCGCTGGCGGGACCGCTGGCGGGCGTGATCATGGCCGATCTTGGCGCCGATGTGATCAAGGTCGAAAAACCGGACGGCGGCGACGACGCGCGGATGTGGGGCCCACCGTTCGTCAATGGCGATTCGGTCAGTTTCCATACCAATAACCGTGCGAAACGTTCAGTGACTCTGGATATCAAGAGTCCCGCGGATGTCGAGAAATTGAAGATACTGGCGCGAGATGCCGATATCCTGATCCAGAACCTGCGGCCGGGGATCGTCGACGATCTCGGGATCGGACCGGACGCGATGATGTTGGTTAATCCGCGGCTGATCTATTGCTCGATCTGGGCATTCGGTCATCAGGGTCCGTTGAAAATGGCGCCGGGTTTCGATCCGCTGCTGCAATGCTATGGCGCAGTGGTTTCGTTGACAGGCCGGCCCGAGGACCCGCCAACCTTTTGTGCCCCGGCGATCAACGACACGGCGACTGGCATGTGGTGCGTGATCGGCGCTCTGGCGGCGCTGAAGCAGCGCGAGGCAACCGGAAAAGGCTGCGTCGTCGATACGTCTTTGTTCGAAAGCGCGGTGGCCTGGGTGCAAGGCCCGCTGAACGCGTACAACGTCACCGGGAATCTGCCGCAACGGCACGGCGCGGCCAGCGCGACGTTGGCCCCATATCAGATATTCGAGACCGCGGACCGGCCGATCTGCATCGCCGCGGGCAATGACCGGCTGTTCGTGAAACTGGCCATTGCCATGGGCCACCCCGCATGGCGTAACCACAAGCTGTTTTCCGATGGCCGGAAGCGTGCCGCGAATCGCGAGGCCCTCGTCGCCGCGATGCAACCAGTGTTGTTGGAAAAATCCCGCCGAGACTGGCTCGGGATCATCGGCGACGCCGGCGTTCCGGTCGCGCCCGTCAACAACATCGCCGAACTCGCGGAAACCGAGCAGTTGCGGGCGATGGACATCATGCGCACATTGCCGGGCAGCAATCTGCGCATCGTCGGCCTGCCGCTCTCTTTTGACAAACAACGCCCGTATCCCGCCGGCGACTCGCCCACACTGGGCCAACACAACGACGAAATCCTCGGACCTTTCGGAGCCGCATGATGAGCCAGCACACGATCGAACGCGCCCGCGCCTATCAAAACGAACTCGTGGCGATCCGTCACGACATTCATGCCCACCCCGAACTGGGCCTGGAGGAAGTCCGCACGGCCGATATCGTGGCGCGTAAGCTGGAGGAATGGGGGCTTGAGGTGCATCGCGGCGTTGGCATCACGGGCGTGGTCGGTGTGTTGCGAAATGGAAACGGCCAGGCCTCGGTCGGGCTGCGTGCCGACATGGACGCGCTGCCGATCCTGGAGGCGACCGAGCTTCCCTATGCCAGCCAGAACCCGGGACGCATGCACGCCTGCGGACATGACGGGCACACGACGATGCTGCTTGGCGCGGCGAAGTATCTGGCGGAGACCAAAAATTTCAACGGCACCGTCAACTTCATTTTCCAGCCCGCCGAGGAAGGCGTCGGTGGCGCCCAGGCGATGTTGAAGGACGGGCTGTTCGAACGGTTCCCTTGCAACGCGGTCTATGGGATGCACAACCGTCCCGGTCTGCCAGTAGGAAAATACATCACCGGCCCGGGCGCTCGCGCGGCCGGGGGCGCGTTTTTCGACATTCTGATCACGGGCAAGGGCGCGCATGGCGCGCACCCGCAGCAGAGCATCGACCCGGTGCTGGTTGCCTGCCATCTGGGCACCGCGCTGCAATCGATCATTTCACGTAACATTTCCGCGCGTGAGAACGCGGTACTCAGCATCACGCGCATTCAATCCGGCGACGCCTATAATGTCATTCCGCAGACCGCCGTCATGGCGGGCACTGTTCGGACGATGAATCGTCAGACCATGACGACGATCCAGACAAACATGGAACGGCTTGTCGCCTCGATCGCCGCCGGGTTCGGGGCAGAGGCGACACTCGATTTCCGGCTGATCTTCGCGCCGATGGTCAACAATGAGGCGGAAGCCCAGGCTTATGGGGACGCGGCGGCGGCGCTGGTGGGGGAGGAGAATATCGACCGTTTCTCCCCGCCCGGCATGGGGTCGGAGGATTTCAGTTTCATGATGGAACGGGTGCCGGGGGCGCACATCAACCTCGGCAATGGCGATAGCGCCGCGCTGCATAATCACAAGTACGATTTTAACGACGAGACGATTCCCTACGGGGTCGCGTTATACGCGGAAATCGTGGAGAAGAAGCTGCCCAAGGGCCAGGTCGATTGAAGATCGCAGTGCGCGGCGGGTGAATCAACGGAGGAACGCACCATGAGCACCACCACGAGCCACGCCAGCCCCTATCTCGCGGTCCGCGACGAATGGCTGGCCCGCCGCACCGAAACGGTCCTGGAGCCCGCGCTGCCGATCGTCGATCCGCACCACCATCTGTGGGAGCGGCCAGGTTGGAACTACATGCTCGACGATCTGTTGGCCGACACGAACAGCGGCCACAACATCGTGGGCACGGTGTTCGTGCAATGCCGGTCGATGCACCGCGCTGGCGGCCCTGAAGAATTTCGTCCGGTCGGCGAAACCGAATTCGTCAACGGCGTCGCCGCCATGAGCGCCTCGGGCGGGTATGGCGCGTCGCAAATTTGCGCGGGTATCGTTGGACACACGGATCTTCGGCTCGGTAGCCGCGCGGCCGCTGTGTTGGAGGCCCATATCCGCGCCGGTGGAGGGCGGTTCCGCGGCATCCGCCACATCACCGCCCATGATCCTGACCCGGCCCTGATGAATCCGGCTTATGCCCCGCCTCCGCGTCTGATGGGCGACGCGACTTTTCGAAATGGCTTCGCCTGTCTGGCGCCGCTGAACCTGACATTCGATGCCTGGCTTTATCACCCGCAGATCGGCGATGTCACCGCGTTGGCTCGCGCGTTCCCCGATACAGGCATTTGCCTGAACCATATCGGCGGCCCGTTGGCCATCGGCGCATATGCCGGCAAGCGCGACGAGGTCTTCTCCGTCTGGGCGAAATCCATGCGGGAACTGGCCACCTGCCCGAACGTGGTCGTGAAGGTCGGCGGCATGGCGATGCGCATCAATGGTTGGGACTTCCACGAAAAAGCGGACCCGCCATCGTCGGAAACCCTGGCCGCGGCCTGGAAGCCCTACGTCGACACCTGCATCGAAGCGTTCGGCGCCAATCGCTGCATGTTTGAGAGTAATTTTCCGGTCGACAAAGGGTCGTACGGTTACCAGGCGTTCTGGAACGCGTGCAAAATCCTCGCGAAAAGCGCGAGCGCGAGCGAAAAGACCGATTTGTTCAGCGGGACTGCCGCGCGCTTCTACCGGCTGGATTTGTAGGTAGGGGAGCCACCGGCGAGGCCTGCGAGGAACTACGCGCGAAAGGCGCCGAGATCGCGGTTGGGCCACTGACGCAAAGCCCAGGATTGGGGCTGGCGTTCGTGCGGGGGCCAGAGGGGATCATGGTAGAACTGGTGCGGCGGTAACGTACCGCCGCGCGACCACACCACGGCATCCAGGGACAAGCCCCGGGATGCCGTGGTGGGCAATCGCGAATTACTTCGCCAGTTCGGGCACCTTCACCTCAACCTTCCGGTTCTTGAACGCCGGCATGACCTCTTTCGCGAATCGTTCCAGTTGTTCCAACGCCACTGCTTCCGGCACGCCGACCGACAGGCTGATCGAAATCCGGTCCAGACCGGGATAGGCCTCTTCCAACTTCATCAGATGCTCAATAATCTCGTCCGGTGACCCGGTCAGGAAGCCGCCTGATTTCACCGCGTCCTCGATCCGCGGCAGCTTCGCGGTCGGTGCGAGCTTCGGATCGCGCATGATCTCGATTTGCTCATCGCTCATGGCGCGGTTCAGCCGCAGCTCGCCGAACATTTTCATGTTCTCTTCGTAATATTTGGCGGCCTCGCGCATGCACTGGGCTTTGTTCTCGCCGATATAGGCGTGGAAGCCGAAGCACAGCCGCTCGCCCAGTTCGATGTCCTTGCCGATTTTCTTGTGCACATCCTGCCATTTGAGTACAACGTTGTGCATCGCGCCGCCATCGGCCGAACCTCCGCCGATCATCCCTTGAATGCCGTACTTAGCCATGAAAGCCAGCGCGCGTTCGGACCCGCCCTGCACCGGCTGCCAGCATTCCACCGGCAGGCGCATGGGCCGCGGCACCAGCGTCAACTCCTTCAGTTGATAGCCGCGGTAGGGCACCTCGGGCGGCAGCGTGTAGTGTTTGCCTTTGTGCGAGAACGACTCGTTGTTGAACGCCTTGAAGATGATTTCGACCTGTTCCTCGAACAGCTCGCGGTTGGCGTCCTGATCGATCAACGGTGAGCCGAAGGTCTCGACCTCGCGGGTATGGTAGCCGCGGCCGACGCCGAACGTGACGCGGCCTTTGGTCAGGATATCCGCGACCGCGTAATCCTCCGCGAGGCGCAGAGGATGCCACATCGGCGTGATGTTGAAGCCGGTGCCGATGTTGATGTTCTTCGTCACATGCGTCAGATGCAGCGCCATCAGCAGCACGTTCGGGATGCATTCGGTGCCCTCGCTCTGGAAGTGATGCTCGGCCATCCAGAAGGTGTTGTAACCGAACGCGTCCGCCCGCTTCGCCATCGCCTCGGCTTTGGAAAGCGCGGAGGACAGATGGGCATTGTCATACCGGCGATCGTTGATCGGCGTCCCGCCATAGCCGATGTTCTCAAGATCGACGTGGCCCGCGTACAGCGTGTCGAATTTGGTGATCATGTTGCATCCTCCGCCATATACTGGCGGGTATGTTCCCCATCCCGCTGGTTTTGGCAACCCGATGACCGGGACGGGTGGATTTCCTGCCAAGAGCGTGCGAAGCCTTCCCCATGTTGTTACTCATCCCCGGCCCAGTCATGACCCGACCCGAGGTGCGGGCCGCCGCCGGCGTGGACATCGCGCCGTGGGACTTCGATTTTCTCGACATCTACGCGACGGTCCGGGCGCGGCTGCTGAAGCTCGCGCATGGCACCGGCGGCACGCACACCGTGTTGCCGCTGCCTGGCTGCGGTCATTTCATCACTGAAGCCGCGATCAGAAGCTTCATCCCGCCGGGAGGCCGGTTACTGATCCCGATGACCGGCAGCTACAGCGACCGAATGGTTCGCCTCGCGCGCGAGGCGGGCCGCGATCCCGTACCGCTGCCGATCGTTCAAATGGAAAAGGCTCCGCCCGCCGTGGTCGCGGCCGCCCTGGAACGCGATCCCACGATCATGCATGTCGGATTGGTGCAGTCCGAAACCGGCAGCGGCATCGCGCATGACATCGACGCCATCGGCGCCGCCGTTCATGCCGCGGGCCGGCGCATGATTGTCGACGCGGTCTCCGCTTTCGGAGCTTTGCCGCTGGACATGACGGCGCACCCCGAGATCGATGCCGCGGTATTTACCGCGAACAAATGTCTGGAGGGTCTGCCGGGCATCGCCTACGTCATCGCGCGGATCGACCGTTTGGAACAATGCGCCGGCGTCGCCGGCAGTTGGTCGTTCGATTTGTCCGACATTTACACGCAGGTGGTAAGCCGGGGCGATGGCAGGCCAAGATTCACGCCGCCGGCACAAATCATCAACGCCCTCCACACCGCGCTGGATTTTTTGGAGCAGGAGGGTGGACCGGCGGCGCGACTCGTTCGTTACACCGCCAACATGCGAACGCTGTATGACGGAATGATCCAGCTCGGTTTGACACCGTTCGTTCAGCCGGACCACCAGGGACCGATCATCGTCAATATGTGCGCGCCCGCCGATCCCGCCTGGAATCTGCAACACTTCGTCGACGCGCTGAAACGGCGCGGCGTTCTCATCAGTAACTTCTACAACACCCCAAAGCCGGGCTTCCGTATCGGCTGTATCGGTGCGATCACCCCCCCGGAAATGGCGGGCGCGGTCGCGACGATGGATCAGGCCCTGAACGACATCGGCGTCAAAACTCGAGCGGGAGAGACCCCATGAATCCAGATCTTGAAATCGCCCGCGCGGCGGTCCTGAAGCCGATCGCCGACATCGCGGCGCGGCTGAACATTCCCGGTGACGCTCTGGAACCCTATGGCCGCCACAAGGCGAAAGTCGGTTTCGACTTCATCAATTCGGTCCAGGACCGGACGGACGGCGCGCTGGTCCTGGTCACCGGCATCAGCCCCACCCCCGCCGGCGAGGGCAAGACCACGACCACCGTCGGCCTGGGCGACGCGCTCAACCGGATCGGCAAGCTCGCCACGATCTGCCTGCGTGAACCCAGCCTTGGCCCCAGCTTCGGCATGAAGGGCGGCGCGGCGGGCGGCGGCCACGCCCAGGTGGTGCCGATGGATCAAATTAATTTGCATTTCACGGGGGATTTTCACGCCATTACTTCGGCCAACAACCTGCTGGCCGCGATGATCGATAACCATGTGTATTGGAGCAATTCGCTCGGCATCGACCCTCGCCGTATTTCATGGCGCCGTTGCCTCGACATGAACGATCGCGCGCTACGCTCCATCGTCGGCAGTCTCGGCGGTGTGGCGAATGGTTTCCCGCGGGAAGACGGGTTCGACATCACCGTCGCGTCGGAGGTGATGGCGGTGTTCTGCCTGTCGAAGGACATGGCCGATCTGCAAACGCGTCTGGGAAAGATGATCATTGGGCAGCGCCGCGATGGCACGAATGTGACCGCCGCCGACATCAAGGCCGACGGCGCGATGTCGGTGCTGCTGCGGGACGCGCTGGCGCCCAATTTGGTGCAGACGCTGGAGGGCTCGCCCGCCTTCGTGCATGGCGGCCCCTTCGCCAATATCGCGCATGGTTGCAACTCCGTCATGGCGACGCGGCTCGCGTTGAAATTGTCCGACGTCGTGGTGACAGAGGCCGGGTTCGGCGCCGATCTGGGCGCGGAAAAATTCATGGACATCAAGTGCCGCTCGGCGGGCCTGACGCCCTCGTGCGCGGTCATCGTCGCAACCGTGCGTGCCCTGAAAATGCACGGCGGCGTCGCCCGTAACGCTTTGGGCCCGGAGAACGTGGAGGCGGTCAAACGCGGCCTCGCCAACCTCGCCCGCCATGTCGAGAACCTTGGCAAATTCGGCTTGCCGGTGGTGGTGGCGGTCAACCATTTCACGTCCGACACAGACGCCGAATTCGCCGCGATCAAGGAGGGCATGGCCGCGCTTGGTGTCGAGGCGATTTCCTGCCGCCACTGGGCTGACGGCAGCGCGGGCGCCGAGCCGCTGGCGCGCGCGGTCATGAGCCGTATCGAAGGCCGCAAGACGGAATTCAAGCCACTCTACCCGCTGGAACTGAAACTCGCCGACAAGATCAGAACGATCGCCAAGGAGATCTACCGGGCGTCGGACGTTTCGATCCCGGACGCGGTGGGCCGGCGCCTGAAAGCGTTCGAGGACGCGGGCTTCGGGAACGTGCCGATCTGCATCGCCAAGACGCAATACAGTTTCACTTCCGATCCGACCGTGATGGGCGCGCCGACCGGCCACGTGCTGCCGGTTCGCGAAGTGCGCCTGTCCGCGGGCGCGGGTTTCGTGGTCGCGGTCTGCGGCGACATCATGACGATGCCCGGCCTGCCGCGCGTCCCGGCAGCCGAGGCGATCCACCTACGCGAAGACGGCGAGATCGAAGGCCTGTTCTGAATTCGAAATGGATATCAACCGGATCCCGGCTTCGAAAATCGTCGAGGTCGCGCGCCTTGCCTTCGCAACGCCGGACGTCGACTTTCTTTGCTTCGGCGAATCGGACCAACCCAGTCCGGCCGTGGCGCGCGACGCGGCGATCTCGGCGCTCATGGCCGGGGATACAAGATATCCGGACGTCCGCGGGCTGCCCGCGCTACGGGAGGGGTTGGCGGCCTATCTGACCGGCTTATACGCGAAACCCGTCGCCGAGAGCCGGATCCAGGTCACGGCCTCCGGGATGGCGGCGATCACGATAGCCTTGGCGGCGACCGTGCGGGCCGGGGGCCGGGTGGTGATCCACTCGCCGTCCTGGCCGAATGTCGCCAACGCATTGCTGCTGCGAGGCGCCGAAGTCGACGTGTTGGACCTGGACCACGACGAGGCCGGGACGTTCCGCCTCGATCTGAACCGGTTGGACCAAAAGATGGCGGGCGCGCGCGCTTTCATCCTGAACTCGCCGAATAATCCAACCGGCTGGACCGCCTCGACTGAAGAACTTCGCGCCATTCTGGCCATCGCCCGCCGCCACGGCGCCTGGTTGATTTCCGATGAGGTTTACGCGCGGCTGATTTACGATGAACGCCCCGCCGCGCCCTCGCTGCTGGACATCGCGGAACCGGACGACCGCGTGATCGTCTGCAACAGCTTCTCCAAGACCTGGATCATGACCGGCTGGCGCCTGGGTTGGATCGTCGTGCCGGAAGGTCTTCGAAACTCGTTCGGTGAGATCGTCGAGGCCACCCATTCCGGGGTCGCGCCGTTCACGCAACGCGCAGGACTCGCCGCCATCGGGGAAATCGAAACGGTGACGCGGTTTCGCGCGCACTGCGCCAAAGGCCGCGAACTTGTCGGCCAGGCGCTGACGGGTCTCAACGGCGTGCGGTACGCCGCGCCGGACGGTGCCTTTTACGCGTTCGTTGGGATCGAGGGACTGACGGACAGCCTGGCGCTGGCGAAGACTTTGGTCGAAAAACATAAAGTCGCGGTGGCCCCGGGTGTCGCCTTTGGCGCGTCCGGGGAAGGCTACCTGCGGATCTGTTTCGCGCAGTCCGCGGACCTGATGGAACGCGCGATGACCCGCCTCCGGCAGGGCCTGCGCTCGGAACGCGGCGTCTGAAAGCCCGCCACCTCAACCTATCGGAAAAACGACCACAATCCGCCGATCGTCATCAGAAGGCCGACCCCACCGAACGCAACCCACGCGTATGGCGGCAGCATCGAGAGTACCAAAAGCGTCATGTACCCGATCAACATCACGACCGCCAACGTCGACAGCATGAAGCTCATGCTGAAAATCGAGATCGCGCCTTCCCGCGCGTAGAACCGCAGCGCGAAAACCAGCATGCCCGCTATCAGCGGCAGCACGGCGAGCGGTGTGCTCTGCTCCATGGAGTTCCTTAAAACCGCCATCCCGCCCAATCGGGAGCGATGGCGCGTCTGTTAAAGCGCGGCGTCAGGCCGGGATGCGCACCATCATCCGGCTGATGCCATGGATGAAGTTGGAGTAAATCCGCTCCGGCTCCTCCAGCAACTCGATCTTCGGGAAGCGCTTCATGATCTCTTCCCAAAGCGTGATCAGTTGCATCTCCGCCAGCCGGTTGCCGACGCAACGATGGACGCCGAAGCCGAACGAAAGATGATGCCGCGGCCGCGCGCGGTCGATGATGAAGTCGTTGGGATTGTTGATCGAGTCCTCGTCCCGGTTGCCCGAAATGTACCACATGACAACCTTGTCGCCCTTCCTGACCTGCTTGCCGCCGAGTTCGGTATCCATCAACGCGGTACGGCGCATGTGCACGATGGGCGACTGCCAGCGGATGATCTCGGGCACCATGCTGGTAACGAGCGCGGGATTGTCGCGGAGTTTCTGGTATTCGGCGGGATGCTTGCACAACGCCCACAGCCCGCCGCTCATGGAATTACGGGTCGTGTCGTTGCCGCCAACAATCAGCAGGGTCAGATTACCGAGGAACTCGGCGGGATCGTTGACGAGGTTTTTGGTAGCGGCGCCATGGGCCAGCATTGAGATCAGGTCGTAGCCAGGCGGTTTCGCGGCGCGCTCGTGCCACATCGCGGTGAAAACCCGCACAGCCTCAGTCAGGATTTCCAGCCGCTTTTCCTCGGAATCCACGATGCCGCCCGCGTTGACGTCCTGTGTCGCGACGTCCGACCAATAAGTCAGCAGATGCCGGTCTGCTTCCGGAAAGTCGAACAATGTGGTCAGCATCAACGTGGTCAGCTCGATGGAGACCAGCTTCACCCAGTCGAAGGGCTCATTGCGAGGCAGGCTGTCCAGCACCCGGCAAACCCGCTCGCGGATGACGTCGGACATGTTGTTCAGGTTCGCGGGCGCCACGATCGGGCTGACCACTTTGCGCTGATCGTCATGCCGTGGCGGGTCCATCGAGATGAAGCTGGAGCGGCGGAATTCCATCGGCCGGTCGGTGATTGAAATGCCACCCAGTTTCGCGTCCGAGGAATAAATCTCCGGATGCGTTTCGACCGCCATGATGTCCTTGAATTTGGTAACCGACCAGAATGAACCGTACATCCCGTCCTTGCGGTAATGCACCGGATCTTCCTGACGCAAACGCGCGAAATACGGATGGTAAACGTCGTTCTGATATAGTTTCGGATCGCTGACATCGATCTCGCTCAACGCCACCGACGCTGCGTCAAGCCTCGCTTCTTCCTGGGCGGCATCGTAATGAACGGGCGCGTTCATGGCGGGTCCTCCGGTTCAGTGTTGGCCTTCGGGCATCCGGACGACGAGACCGTCCAAAGCCTGGGTCACGGTAATCTGGCACGACAGGCGGGAATCATCCTGTGTCACGGCGGCGAAACTCAGCATGCTGGCCTCTTGCGATCCTTCCACCGGCAGTCCGGTCTTCGGGAGCCAGGCGGCATCGACATAGACATGGCAGGTGGCGCAGGCGCACTCCCCACCGCAATCCGCGTCAATCCCGGGGACGTTGTTGTCCACCGCGGCCTGCATGACGGATTTACCGAGCGCGATCTCCACGGTGTGCGGGGTTCCGTTATGTTCGATGAACGTGATCTTCGGCATGGGCGTTCCCTCAGGGTATTTAACATGGCGTTTTGAGCGTTTTCCGATCATGTCGCACGACCCCCCCCGGTCATGGCCCTCCCCCGATCAAGTCGGGGGAGGGCCATGACCGGGGGGGTAGGGTAATTCGACCAGGTGCGAAAACACTCAAAGGTTTGTCGTTGCGTTTAAGCAGACTTCGGCCCCCGGCGCCACGGCGAACCTGAGGCGGGATTCGGGCCACATCATGAAGCCAGTTCCTGCATCGTGATGGCCATATCGGCGATCCGGTCCGCCGTCAGTTTCTTGCGCCGCTGCACGATCCGCCGCCCACCCATGAACTCGGTCGAGGCATTGACAGCCTCCACCGCCTGCACGGTGCCATCGGCGGTCAGATGGAACAGCGCGAACTTGCCAGCGGCGACGTCGCCCCGAACGACGATCTCGGTGGCGTCGAACGGGATGCCGGCGATTTGCAGGCGCAACTCATATTGATCGGACCAGAACCACGGCACCTCGGGCGGCGGGCGTGGACGGCCGCAGATGGCGGAGGCGGCTTGTTTCGCCTGCTCCAGCGCATTCGGTACGCTTTCCAGCCGCATGGTGCGTTCGTACATCGGCAACTGGCGCTTCGTGCAGTCGCCGATCGCGAAGATGGCCGGGTCCGAGGTCCGCGCATCCAGATCGACCACGATCCCGCCATCGCAGGAAATCCCGGCGACTTTGGCCAGTTCCTCATTCGGCACGCCGCCGACGCCGATCAGGGCCGCGTCGCAGGGAATGACCTGCCCGTCGGCCAGGCGGACACCGGTCACGGCTCCATTGGCGCCCTCCAGCGCTTGCACGCCCGCGTTCAGGATGATCTTGACCCCTTGGGATCGGTGAAAGTCCTGGAAGAAGGTGGACAGAATTTCGCAGGCGACGCGTGCCAGAACCCGGGGTTCGCGCTCGATGATCGTGACCTCCGCCCCCAACGCGCGGGCCGACGCGGCGGCTTCGAGGCCGATATAGCCGCCACCCACCACGGCGAGGCGCTTTCCCGGTCCCAACACCGCTTTCAATTTATCGGCGTCCGCGGCGGTGCGCAGTTCCAGCACGTTCGCCTGGTCGAGGCCCGGTAAGGGAATCCGCCGTGCGCGGGACCCCGTGGCGAGGATCAGATGCGCGTAATGCATCGTATCGCCGTCGTTGAATGTCACCGCATGCTCGGCCGGATCGATTTTCGTGACGGTGACGCCCAGTCTCAGCTCGATATCGGCGTCGTTGTAGAAAGCGAGGGGGCGTAGCGCGAGGGCTTCCGCGTCCGCCTCTCCCGTCAGCCAGGCTTTCGACAAAGGCGGGCGTTGGTACGGCGGCAAGGGCTCCTCGCCCACCAGCGTGATGCCGGTTTTCCACCCGAGTTGGCGCAGCATGGCGGCGGCGGATCCTCCGGCGTGACCGGCCCCGGCGATGACGATACGGTCGTGGGTCATGAAGGGCGGTTCCCTGAAGCGGCGTGCATGGCGGGAGGCATACCTGAAACGACCATCGCTGATCCAGGCGGTAGGGCGCGCACGAGCGCAGCCCAGATCGTCACGCGTTCAGGTGCCATTGGCGATTTCTCCACGTCGGGTGCGGGATTGGAGCAAGGGTTGGCGGTTGGGGCAAGCGTGGCTCAAGTTGCGAGTGTTAAAGTGTTTTCCGACCTGGTCGAATCGCCTCCCCCCGTCATGGCCCGGACGAGCCAAGCCATGACGGGAGGGGGGTTTTCGATGCAACCTGATCGGAAACCGCTATAGATACCGCTGTGCGGCTTGAGAACCTCCGCCATCCGCCCGGCAACCTGTTAGAGGCATTGACCGGGGACCGCCGGGGACAACACAACATTCGGGTGAACGATCAGTGGCGGCTGTGTTTCATCTGGAGGGACGGCGCGGCACATGATGTTGAGATTACGGATTAGCACTGACGGAGAGAAACCATGATCAAGCGGGAAGACCTGGACACCATGGACTTTTCAGACGTCAGCACCGGTGAGATTTTACCGATCGTCACGCCCGGTGAAATCTTGAAATTCGAGTTCCTGAAACCGCTTGGATTATCAGCCCGCGCGCTTGCGCGGGAACTCGGCGTCCCCGCCAATCGGATCACCGAGATCGTCAACGGAACGCGGTCGATCTCAGTCGAAACCGCGCTTCTTTTGGGGCGCCGGTTGGGGACATCGGCGGAATTGTGGATGAATCTGCAGACAGCTCATGACCTGGAGGACGCTCGGCGAAAAATGCTGGCACTGCCGTAACAAATGGTCTCGCGAGCGGCGCGCGCGCGTTATCCCGACGGCCAGCGGCGCAAAGCCGCCTCACCGGGTTCCGCCAGCCGGTAAACCCCGCGTTCCACGCGCTCGAACCAGCCATAAACGTTGCGAAACAGAATGCTTTGCGCCCGGGGAGCCAAAACCGCCAGGTCCCTGGGCCGCGACGGACCGCAGCGCAGCGCAGCCGCGCAGGCCAATGCCTGCTGACGATAGGCCGTCATCACCGGTTGTCGTGTCGAGCCTCCAACGGCCGGGTCGCCGTGCCGGGCGGCGTGCTCCCGCAGCAGGCGGCGGCGCCGGGGGATATCGGGGCGCGGTATGTACGGCCCGGGTTCGATGAGAACCTGAACGCGGCCGGTACTGGCGGTCACTACCAGCAGGCCAAACCCAAGCAGACGGCACAGCCGTTGGGCGCGCCTGTCCTGATCTCGCCCGCGCCTTGTTTGCCGGACCGCCAGCCAGACCTCGTCCGCGGCGCGCAGCCGGTCGACGCCCTGGAGAATCAGCTCCAGATTCAGCGCCATTTTCAGTTCGGCGATCACGACGCGCGGCGGTTCGTCCTCTCGCACCGCGACAATGTCGCAGCCAAGGACCTCGCCTTTCACCTCGAACCCCTGGACTTCGAGGAAGTCCTTCACATGGGCGTACAGCGAGGTTTCGGGATCGCGCGCGACTCGGACCGTCATGGACGCATTTGATCCGGATCGGCGGTGATTCGCAAAGTCCGCCGCCACGCCGGTCCGAAGCGCGCTTACATCTGCTCGCTTTGCATGAACTCGATCACTTCGCCGTTCGGGCCGGTCACAAAAGCGATCCGCACCTCGACCAAAGGCTCCTCGCTCAATCGCCGTGTTCCCGGTTCGACACGGGACACAGCCCCGGCCGCCAGCGCCCGGGCATACGACGCATCGGTATCCTCGACCTTCAGACAGAAGTGCAGCAGCGCGCCCTCGGTCCGGTCCTCCCAGCGCATTCGCCGCCGCCCCTCCGCCTGCACGGTGGAACCCTGACCGAAGACCTCCACGAACCTGCCATCACCCGCGTCGAGAAACGCCGCGCGATCGATCCGGCCTGGCACCGAGAACGGGAAATGAAGGCGAAATCCCAGGCCCTCGGTATAAAACCGGATCGTTTCGTCGAAGTCGACCGCGCGGATCGCGACATGGTGGAACCCTGGCGCCGAACCGAGACTCTTCATGGCCGCGGCCTCAGGGACTGATGTGGCCGATGAATTTCTCCGGCGGGCGAGTGCCCCACTGCGACCGCAGCCCTTCCTCCGCCGACACCAGATTGCCGCCGTTACGCGCGTTCAACCGGTCGGTGTCAGCCCAGTGCTCGTGGATCCGGCCCCAGGGATCAGCCCAGTAGTCGTAGACCTGACTGCCAAGCAGATGACGGCCGATGCCCCACATGTGGTCGTATTTGCCGGTGCCGTTCAGGTATTCGTGGCCCATGAACACGTCGTCGATATCCTGCACCTCGAACGAGAAGTGATTGAGCCCGGCACGCGCGTTTTTCATGCAGAAGAACGCGTGGTGGTCGACGTAATCGTCGCCCGCGTCGATCCGGCTGAACTGCCCAATCAGATTGTCTTTCTCGCCGGCATAAACATCGTCCGAGCAGATCAAGCCCAGAGTTTCGCGGAACCAGCGGACGGTTTCCTGGTTCTTCGGCGAGCCCATGACCGCGTGGCCGATCCGCTTCACCGTGGACGGGCCAACGGGGAACCGGATCACCTCACCAGCGCGGTTCAGCGGCGCGGCGCCGGAGTTGATGGCCTGACGGGCGACATGGATCGGCGCCAGGGATTCGATGCCATGCACGATTTCGATCGTATAGCCGTTGGGTTCCGTCAGGCGGACACGTTTGCCGCCGCCGGGCTCGTCGATCGTTTCGATGCCCGAGGCGCCGGGCAATTTCGCGACGGCCTTCAGATCGGCCTCGTCCGCGACAGCCCAGGCGAACCCGATGAACCCGGGATCGCCCTTTTCGGTGACGTGGATGTGATGCGCCGGATCGGTGCCGCGCATGTAAAGCGCTTTGTCCGTCCGCGCCGCCCGCGCCATCCCAAACGCCGTCAGGAATGCCTCCTGGGCGTCCAGATCCGGCGACCGGATCCGGCCGTAAGCGAGGTCTCGAACTTTGATGCCTGCCATGATCACTCTCCCACGACGGTGTTTTCCGGGACGCTATAACCCGGCGGGCGCCGGAACAACCCCGGGCATCATATCGCGATGCGGACGCCCAATTCGACGACGCGATCGCTGGGGATACGGAAGAACTCCGTGGCCGGGACGGAGTTGCGCGCCAGCCAGAGAAACAGCCAGCGCCGCCACCAGGAGATATTCGGCGCCATTCCGGGAACAAGGACCTCGCGGCCGAGGAAGTAGCTCGCCTGCATCGCGTCGAAACCAGCTTCGGGTCCCAGATCTTCCAGCGCGCGCGGAATGTTCGGGCTTTCCATGAAACCATAGCGCAGCATCACGCGATGGATGCCGGGCGCCAGTTCCTCGACCGTCGAACGCTGGTCTGGGGCTTCCTCCGGACGGTCCGTGGTTTGCACGGTCACGAACATTACCTTCTCGTGCAACACCTTGTTATGCTTGAGGTTATGCAGCAACGACGTTGGCACGTAATCCTGGTTGCCGGTCAGAAACACGGCGAGCCCAGGCACGCGGAGGATGCTGCGCGATCGCGGCAGGCGCGCGAGGAACGGGGCGATCGGCATGCTGTCCTGGCGCCACCGCGCCAACAGCAATTCCCGCCCGCGCCGCCACGAGGTCATCAAAGCCATCAGCGCGAGGCCGAGAACCAGCGGGACCCACCCGCCTTCGAGCAATTTCAGGCTGTTCGCGGCGAAAAACACCGCGTCGACGAGGAATACGCCACCAAATATCGCGACGGCCGCGGCGCGCGGCCAATGGAACTGACGGCGGAACACCACCATCGCCAGCACCGTGTCGCACATGAACGTGGCCGTGACCGCGATGCCGTAGGCCGACGCCAGATTACTCGAGGTTTTGAACAGCACGACAAGGATCAGGACACCCGCGAGCAGTGCGGTGTTCACTTGCGGAACATAGATTTGGCCCTCCTCGGTGTTCGAGGTGTGGCGGACGGTCAGGCGTGGCAGCAAGCCTAACTGCATGCATTGCCGCGCGACGGAATAAGCGCCCGAAATGACAGCCTGGCTGGCGATCACGGTCGCCGCCGTGGCCATCAGGACCAGCGGCAACCGGCTCCATTCCGGCGCCATCAGGAAGAACGGATTTTCCACCGCGGACGGATCCCGCAGGATCAACGCGCCCTGGCCGAAGTAGTTAAGGGTCAGGCTCGGAAGAACGATGAAGAACCAGCTGATCCGGATCGGTTTGCGCCCAAAATGGCCCATGTCGACATATAGCGCCTCGGCCCCGGTCACGCAGAGCACGACGGCCCCAAGAGCAAAAAACGCGAGGCCTTTGTAAGTGGCGCAGAGCGCGATCGCATGCAACGGCGACAGTGCCAGCAGCACCGAAGGACGATGAATGATCTGAGCGATACCCAGGATGGCCAGAAGCAGAAACCAGGCGGCCATGACCGGCCCGAAAATCCGTCCGACGCTGCTCGTGCCGCGATACTGCACCGCGAATAGCGCGATGATCACCGCCAGGCTGATCGGCAGGACGTATTGTTTCAGGGTCGGTGCCGCGATCTCCAACCCCTCCACCGCGGACATGACCGAAATCGCCGGTGTGATGATGCCGTCGCCAAAGAACAGACAGGCGCCGACGATCCCGACGAGGCCAAGCGCGTGACGGGTTCCCGCGTTGACCGAAACCCGCTGCGCCAGGGCTGTCAGAGCCAGAATTCCGCCCTCGCCGTGATTGTCCGCGCGCATGATCAGCGACACGTATTTCACGGTGACGATCAGAATGAGCGACCAGAAGAACAGCGACAGGAGACCGAGAATCTCGGTTTCGCTGATCGGAACGCCTTCGAAGACCTGGAGGCTCGCCTTCAGGGCATACAGCGGGCTGGTGCCGATGTCGCCATAAACGACGCCGATCACCGCCAGGAGCGCGCTTACCGATGGAGCCGTCCTCGGCGCGGGCTCAGCAGGGTCCGGATTGGTCAAACTGTGTCTCGGCCAAAAGTCCGGTACGTCGTATCGACCATGTCACACCCCGCGTCGCCCCGGCCAGCCGATATCGGGCGGCGGTCGATTACGCTCGCGGCGGGTGACTGTCAAAGGGCAAGACGGGCAAGGGGATGCGTCACGCGGCGTCCTCGCGCCGGTCGCGCACCCTGACGTAAGCGACCTTCACGTGGTCCTCGCAATACGGCCGGCCCGGCTCGGACGGCACGTCGCAGAAGTGAAAATCGCGGGTTCCCGGCTCGCCCAACGGCCAGCAGCAGGTGACGATCCGCCCGTAAGGTCTGGGCGCGGCGGCGACCTGCCGGGGCTGAGGGGCCGCCATCGGACGTGGCGGGGCCATCGCCGGCCGAGGCGAGGGCGGCGCCATGACGACCGGTCGCGCGATCACCCGTGGCGCGGCAGCTGGCGCCCTTTGGACCGGCGCGGCGGGAGTGGTACCGATGACGGTGAAGGATTGATCCCCATCGCTCACCGTGCTTGCCAAAGGCGGCAGCGTCGGACCCTCGACCCGGCGGACAACCGCGAGGCGGACCGGCGCGGCATCGGGATCGCGGCGGATCGGCGACGGGCGGGCGGGCAAATCGAGTCTGTGCGCCTTGCCAACGATGGCATTCTTCGTCACGCCCAGACGGCGCCCGATCTCGGCGGTGGAAAGCCCCTCCGCCCAGAGCCCGCGCAACTGGCCAATAATCTCGTCGCTCCACTCCATCTTGTGACCTCCCTCGGATCCAGACACCAGATACAGTATCGTGGTCGAAGCCAGGTCTCAATGGAAGAAATGCACGTTCCCACAAAAAGTTGTGGACAACCGAGTCCCACACCACAAGATATGGGGTTTCAGACCTTCCCGAGCGCGTCGATCAGAACAAAAGCCCCTTTTTCAGCAAACCATGCACGCCCTTTTCCCCGTTCACCGTTTGGGTGACGTGGAAATCGACCGCCAGAGAGCAGAATTGATAGGCTTGCTCCCGCGACAGATTGGAGCGGGCGGCGATGAAGGCGATCATCTGACGCAGCGCCTGTTTCATCGCGAGGTCGAGGTCCTCGTTCATGCCCATGGTGATGAAATGGCCTGGCGTTTCCGCGCGCGGATAGGTCAGCAACGGCGCCGCGCCAGTCTTCTTGTGCAGAACCAGTGTGAAGGTTCCGGTCAGGCAGATTTCCAGCGCGTTGATGCAGACCTCGCCGTCGCCCTGGACGCCATGGCCGTCGCCCGCGGAGAACAGCGCGCCTGGGGCCCAGACAGGCAGAAACAACGTCGAACCGGCCGTCAACTCCTTGTTATCCAGGTTGCCGCCATGTTCGCGCGGCTGGATGGTGGAGATCGTGCCGTAGCGCGGCTGCGGCGCGACACCCATGACCCCGAAGAACGGCGCCAGTGTCAGCTCAGTGCCCCACGGCAAACGGCAGGTGCCCTTGGCACGGTCAACCGGGATGTGGCTCAGATACCGGTCCGGAAAATCCTCGGGCAGCGTGCCGGCCAGCGGGCGGAACCCGCAATAACCCCAGTCGTTGCCCACTTCGATCGCATCGATGCGGACTTCCAGCATGTCGCCAGGCTCCGCTCCGGCCACGCCGACCGGTCCGGTCAGGATATGACCTCCCGCGCGGGGGATCTTCGAGGCATGGATCGCCGCCAGCGCGGGCGGGATCGTCATGCCGGAGCCCGGGGGCGGCATGACCTCGGGCGCGCCGGAGACGCATTCCAGGACGACGGTGTCGCCGGACTCGATCGTGATGAGGGGTGGATAGGCGGCGTCGAACGTGCCCCAGCGGGCGGTCTCCGGACCGGCGGAGAGACGATGTGTGGGCATGAGGGCTCCTCGATCCTGAGTTATGCTGCTGTAGGTAACCAGCATTCCTCAGGATAAGGCCAGCGCTTCTGACGTAAAGTCGTTGCCCGGCGGTTCTTGACGATCAGCGGGACCGAGAGCCGGCCGCGCGCCATGGCCCGGCGATCACGTCCCGATCGCGGACAAATGTGACGCTACGCGCGTTCTTTGGCGGTTTCGCGCGCCGCGGGCTGGGCTTTTCCGTCCGGTCCGGTGATCGAGCCCGCGTTCTTGTCGGCGCTGGCCTCCATCGAGACGTCGTCGGGTTCCGCCATGTTTTTCTTGAAGGACTTGATGCCCTTGGCGAAGTCACCCATCAGACTGCTGACCTTGCCGCCGCCAAACAGCAGCAGCACGACCAAAAGCACGACGGCCCAGTGCCAAATGCTGAAGCTGCCCATGATTCCTCCGTCCAACCCGCGCCCCCGGTTCTGGCCGCGCCAGCCGGTTGCCGCACAAATGGCGCGGCCCGCGCCCCGATGCAAGCGGGATATGGATGCGCGCCGGGACAATCGGCCGAAACCTGGCAAATGCCGGGCTGAATTGCCCGCGGGTTCCCCCCCCTCCGAGCTTTTCTCTCACGCGGTCAATCTTTCGCGTCTTTCGTGACACGATTCGTTGCCGTCAGCGCTTCGAACGGATAACGTCACGTCCGGAGGCCCATCCCGGCCGCCTGAACGATGCCGGGAACGCCACCGAGGGAGGGCGTCGCGGTGAGTATCGCCGTCGCGCCCCTGTGCAACAGGGTGGCCTGCCTGGGGTCCCTGACGGACCGCCCGCGACCGGAAAGGCGACACGACGATGCCCACTGGCACCGTGAAATGGTTCAACGCAACCAAAGGCTACGGCTTCATCGGCCCGGAGGCCGGGGGCAAAGATATTTTCGTTCACATCAGCGCCGTCCAGAAGGCCGGCATGCGCACCCTCAACGAGGGGCAAAAACTGTCGTTCGAGATCGAACAACAGGCCAATGGCCGCGCGGCCGCGGTCAACCTGGGGGAGGAGGCCTGACCCGTCATCAGGCGACGCCCGCGATCCCCGCGGCGGCCATGTCGCACTCGATGTCCCGAACCTGGGCCATGGGCCAAAGACCGCGGGCCGGTCACGGCAATTGTGATTTTGGCGCTGACGCTTGCTTTTTCGTCACCCTCCGGCGTGACCGGAGGATCGGAAGCGGCACAAATCCGCGTATAAGCGCGCCGGAAAGAAAGGCGTGGTGCCGCTCCGGATCCTCCGGGCACGCCGGAGGATGACGATTGGGGAGAGGTCAGCAGCCAAAATGAGAATTACTGGGCCGATCACGTAGGGCTTGCACGACACCGATCTGTCATCTAGGCAGACAACGAATTGGGGATGGGCCGCGATGAGTCATACCCTGGAAGAACGCGTCCGATCGCGGCGCCTGCCAGGCGCTACACCTGAGGTCGCACTCGATGCCGCCGCGATCCGGGACGCATACCGGCGCTGGTCTGGCTTTTACGATGTCGTGTTCGGCGGAGTCTCGTCGGCGGGACGCAAACGGGCCGCCGCGCTGGTCAACCGCCTGCCAGGGCGCGCCGTATTGGAAGTCGGAGTCGGCACCGGCCTCGCCTTGCCACGTTACACACCTGACAAGCGAATCGTCGGCATCGATCTGTCCGCGGAAATGCTTGCCCTCGCGCGCCGCCGGGTCACGGAACTTGGTCTGCGGAATGTCGAGGGCCTGCTGGAAATGGACGCCGAGGCGACCGATTTCTCCGATGGGCAGTTCGACACGGCGGTGGCGATGTTCGTGGCCTCGGTGGTGCCGAATCCCCGCCGCTTGCTCGCGGAGTTGCGGCGCGTGGTGAAGCCGGGCGGCAATATCCTGCTGGTTAATCATTTCGCCGCCCAGGGTGGTCCACGCTGGTGGGTGGAACGGGCGATGGCGCCGATGTCCCGGCGCCTGGGGTGGCACCCCGATTTCGCCATGCAGGCGTTGTTCGAGGCCGAGGATATCGCCGGAATCGAGACCAGCAAGGTGGCGCCGTTCGGGATTTTCACTTTGGTGCGGCTGCGGAACTGACAGTTCCGCGGCTACAACGGATCCCGGGCCGGGACGCGAAATCCCACCTTTACCGCCGCATCTCACTTCATGGCTTCACGACCGGCCCCCGGCACGCGCCAGCTTTACCCCCACCGGCGATACGCCGCCGCGTCAGCCACCCGCCGCTCAGCGAGAGCCAGCGCGGCCTCCCTTGGCGGGCAATGCCGGGATGCGGCGGCCTCCAGTACGTCTCGCGTATTGGCGGCGATTTTTCCGGCGATCGTCGCGTAGGCGGCCGCCTGGGTACCGCCACGATACTCGATGGCGGCACAGATCACGCCGCCCGCGTTGGCGCTGAAATCCGGCAAGACCAGAATGCCGGCGGCATGCAGCGCGGCTTCAGCCTCGGGAGTCGCGGGAATATTGGCGCCTTGCGCGACCATCCTCGCCCGTAGCCGAGCCACGTTGTCGACCCGCAAGACGTCTGGACGGGCAGCGGGGATCCAGATTTCACAGGGCACGCCGACGATGGCGTCGCGATCCAGCTTCTCGCCGCCCGGATACGCCGACAATGGACGATGTCCCGACTTAGGCGACGCCCAAAGACTACCGAGTCGCGCCGCCTTCCTTTCCACGTCATGGTTCGGCTCGACCGGACCATCCGAAGCGGCACTGTACCGCGACCGATGGTCCGGTCGAGCCGAACCATGACGAGGGGAGGCTGGAGCCCGATCG
>SHWL01000189.1 GCA_009693865.1 Acetobacteraceae bacterium
GCAATTCTCATTATGGCTGCTGACCTCTCCCAAATCGTCATCCTCCGGCGCGACCGGAGGATCCGGAGCGGCACCACGCCTTGCTTTCCGGCGCTATTATACGCGGATATGTGCCGCTACCGATCCTCCGGTCACGCCGGAGGATGACGGAAAAGCAAGCGTCAGCGCCATAATGAGAATTGCTGATGGTGTGGATCCCACCCCACGATGGAGGCACGTCATGCCGGCGGCGACCACGGATTTGGAAATGGACGCGGCGCAAATCGAGCGATTGCTCGCGGCGGCGCGCGAGACGGTCGACAGGCTGCCCTATTGCTGGGTTGCCACGCGGGCCGAGGAAGGGGGCGCCCATGCGCGCGCGGTCCGTATCTTCGCCAGCCCAAAGGGCCACGACGAATGGACTCGCCGCTTTCTGTGCCGGCGAGGATCCCGCAAGGTCGCGGAGATCCGCCGCGATCCGTTGGTCACGCTCGCGTGGCAGGACAATTCCGGCGACATGTATGTGGCGCTGGGCGGCCGCGTCAGTCTGCTCGAAGACCGGAACGAAATGCGTGAGTTGTGGCCGGCGAGCGTCGATGCATTGTATCCTGAGGGCTTCGCAGACGCGAACATGATTGTCGCGAGGGACGAGATCCATGCGCGCGGCATCACGCGTGAGCCTTTCGGTCACGGGCGGACGTTACTCCGGCGCGACGCGGCGGGTGCGTGGCGATTTATTCCTGATTGAGGCCGTGAACCGGGGTTGGCCGGTCCGCGAACGGACCGGCCGCTCCCTGCTACCGCCCGATGAAGATCTTGACTTTGACACCAAGGATCACCAGGATGAGCAACAGGAGAAGAAGATGGTATGACATCAATCGACTCCGGTTATTGACCGGCGGGCTGAGTCCCGCCGGTCGCCTTCCCTTTTACCGATCAGATGTTAACGACCCGTTGATGCGTTATGCGCCCGTATGAACGGGGATCAGCGCAGGACTGCCCCCGTCGCCTTTGCGACCGCCGCGACGACCTTCTGCCCGGCGGTCTCGATTTCGGCATCCGTCAATGTGTGGTCACGCGGCTGGAACACGACCTCGATCGCGAGCGACTTCTTGCCCTCCGGCAGCTTTTCCCCCTCATACACGTCGAACAACGAGACACCCGCGATCAGCGTGCGGTCCGCCCCACGGGCAGCGCGCAGCACAGCATCGGCGGTCACCCCGGAGTCCACCAGGAACGCGAAATCGCGCCGCAGCGGCTGGAACGCGGGCAGATCGGGAGCGCCCTTACGGCGGCGTTTCGGTTCGGCGATCGCATCGAGGTTGAGTTCGAACGCCACCGCGGGTCCGGTAAGGCCAAGCGAGGCAAGTATGCGCGGATGTAATTCTCCGAACGAGCCAAGTAACGTTTTCGGCCCCTGACGCACGGAGCCGGAGCGGCCCGGATGATAGAACCCCGGCGCGTCCGGAGTGACCGTCAGCGAGTCCAGCGGCACGCCGGCCGCCGCCATGACGGCCCACAGATCGGCCTTGGCGTCCATCGCATCCACGCCCCGGGCGGGACGCGCCCAGGAGCGGCTGGTGGAGCCGGCGCGGACTCCGGCGGCGGTGAGGCATTGGCCGTCCTCGGCATCGGTCCGGAACGCGGGTCCGACCTCGAACAACGCCACGTCCGGGTAGAAGCGGGCGGCGTTGCGTTGGGCGGCCAGTGCCAGGGTCGCGACCGGTGTCGGGCGTAGCTGGTCCAGATCGGCGGCGATTGGATTGGTCAGGCGCAGCTCGTCCGGTGTGGGGCCGAAGGGCGCCGCGTCCGACACCGCCATGAAGCTGAATGTCACGCATTCCGCAAGGCCCTGAGCGGCCAGCGTGCGGCGGGCCAGCGCGGCGCGTTGCTGCTTCGGCGTCAGCGTGGCCAAAGGCACCGGCGCCATGCGTGGCAGCGACACGGGCGGCACGGCGTCGAGGCCTTTCAGGCGCAGCACTTCCTCGATCAGATCGCATTCCGGCTCGATGACCGCGCAGGCCGCCGCCATTTTCGCGGCCATTTCGGGTGACAATGACGGCGACAGGTCAAGCGCCACGGGCGCCGCGACATCGTTCCGCCAGGATGGCACCGCGACCGTGACTTTTTCTGTATCTCGGGACCGGACCGTGAAGCCCAGCCGTTCCAGGGACGCGACCGCCTCATCCGCTGAGATATCCGAGCCCCCCAGTCCGGCGACGCGGGCGAAGCGCATGGTGGCGTCGCGCTGCCAGGCCGGTTCGGCGCCCGCCGAGACAACAGGCCCAGGCTCGCCACCGCAGAGTTCGAGGATCATGGCGGTCGCGGCCTCGATCGCGTCCGGCATCAGCGCTGGATCGAGACCGCGTTCGAAACGTTGCCGGGCATCCGAAACGATCTGATGCCGCCGTCCGGTCAGCGCGATGCGGACCGGGTCGAACAAGGCGCATTCGACGAAGACGGTGCGCGTCGTCTCGTCGCAGCCGGTGGCATCGCCGCCAATCACGCCGGCGATGGACTGCACGCCCGCGGCATCGCAAATCGCGCAATCCTCAGGGTCGACGATGTAGTCCTTGCCGTTCAGCGCGCGGATCGTTTCACCGGCGCCGCGGCGCAGGGTCAGCACGCCGCCAGTCAGTTTCCCCACGTCGAAAACGTGCAAAGGGCGGCCGAGATCGGTCGTGAAGAAATTGGTGACATCGACCAGCGCGTTGATTGGCCGCAGCCCAACGGAAGTCAGACGGTCCTGCAACCATTTCGGGCTTGGCGAATTTCTTACATTCTGAATGGCGCGGCCCAGAATCCATGGACAGGCGTCAGGGAAGTCGATGTGCCAACGAGGTCCCCCGTCAATCGAGGCCGGAACTTTGTTTGGCCGAAACGGTTTCAGCACGCCCAATCCAGCGGCGGCCAGATCGCGCGCGACACCTCGCACGCTGAAACAATCGCCGCGGTTAGGTGTAACGCTGATGTCGATGATTGGATCGTCCAAACCGGCATAGGTGACGTAGGCCATGCCAACCGGGGCATCGCCGGGCAGTTCGATGATACCGGCGTGATCCTCGCCCAGTCCCATTTCGCGGGCGGACAGAAGCATGCCGGCGCTTTGCACGCCGCGAATCTCGCCAATTTTGAGAGTGACGCCAGTGCCCGGAATGAAAGCGCCAGGCGCGGCGAACACCGCTTTCATGCCGGTTCGCGCGTTCGGTGCGCCGCAGACAACCGAAACGATGCCCTCGCCGGTGTCGACTTTGCACGCGCGCAGACGATCGGCGTTGGGGTGTTGCACGGCCTCAATCACATGCGCGATGCGGAACGCCGACAGCGCGGCGCCGCGGTTTTCCACGCCCTCCAACTCCAGCCCGATTTTTGTCAGCGTGTCCGAGATCGTTTCGAGCGAGGCATCAGTTTCGAGGTGAGTCTTCAGCCAGGACAGGGAGAATTTCATGACTCAGACTCCCTCGTGCAGCATCGTCGGCGCCAACGGATTGACTCCGTAATGACGCAGCCAGCGGATGTCGGATTCATAGAATGGCCGCAGATCGCTCATGCCGTGTTTGAGCATCGTGACGCGCTCGACGCCCATGCCCCAGGCGAAACCCTGCCACTCCCGCGGGTCGATGCCGCAGTTGGCCAGCACCCGCGGATGCACCATGCCGGAGCCCAGTATTTCGAGCCAGTCGGTGCCGTTGCCAAGCTCCCCGGTGCGGCGGTTCCAGCCGATATCGACTTCCATCGAAGGTTCCGTGAACGGGAAATAGCTGGAACGAAACCGCACCGGCAGGTTGGCGATGTTGAAGAACGTGCGCAGGAAATCGATCAGGCACCCCTTCAGGTGGCCCAGATTGAGGTCGCGGTCGATGATCAGACCCTCGCACTGGTGGAACATGGGCGAGTGCGTGGCGTCGTGATCGGCGCGGTAGGTGCGGCCGATGACGATGGTCCGGATCGGCGGCTTATGGGTCAACATGGTCCGGATTTGCACCGGCGACGTATGCGTCCGTAACACCGGCGGCGGTTTCCCCTCCCGGGCCGGCAGATAAAACGTGTCGTGATCGGCGCGCGCGGGATGATGCGCGGGAATGTTCAGCGCGCCGAAATTGAACCAGTCGCTTTCGACGTCCGGGCCGTCCGACAACGTGCAGCCCATGGCGCCGAAGATCGCGGCGATTTCCTCCATCGTGCGGGCGATCGGATGGATCAGGCCGGTCTCGCGAGGGCGGGGCGGCAGCGTCGGGTCGATCCGCTCATGCGTCAGGCGCGCGTCCAGCGCGGTTGCCTCCAGCGCGGTTTTCCGGGCCTCGATCGCGGCGGTCAGCGCGTCTTTGAGCTGGTTCAGCGCGGCCCCTCGCTCCCGCCGCTGCTCCGGCGGGGTTTTGCCGAGGTCGCGCAACAGCCCGGTCAGGCCGCCATTGCGACCGAGCACGGCGATCCGCACAGCATCCCAGGCGCGCAGGTCCTGGGCTTTGGCGAGCGCGGCGTCCGTCTCGGTCTTGAGGGCAAGCAGGTCATCGGTCATCGGTATGGTCTCATGCGAATTCTGGGCCGGTCTCAGTGTCGCCTCCCCACCCCCGTCATGGCCCGGCTCGTCCGGGCCACCCGCCGCGGCACTGTGCTGGAACGGGTGGCCCGGACGAGCCGGGCGATGACGGGGGTGGGGCGAACGTCCGGCGACGCTTTAACGCGAACGGCCACCCAGAGCGAGCCGGGTGGCCGTGGATGCAGGTCCCAGGATAGCCGCGTCAGGCGAGCGCGGCCTGGACCTTCTCGACGATGGCCTTGAAGCTAGCCGGGTCATCGTATGCGATGGCGGCGAGAACCTTGCGGTCCATCTCGATCCCGGCCTTTTTGAGGCCGTTGATAAATCGGGAGTACGTCAACCCGTGCTCCCGCGTCGCGGCGTTGATGCGCTGGATCCACAGGCCGCGGAACTCCCGCTTTTTCACCCGGCGGTCGCGGTAGGCGTATTGCAGCGACTTTTCCAGCCGCTCCCGTGCCGCGCGGTAGGTGGTGGAGGTGCGCCCGTAGAAGCCCTTGGATTGCTTCAGGACCTTCTTGTGACGGGCATGCGTGGTGGTGCCGCGTTTGACTCGTGCCATGGTGCTTCTCCCTCAAACCAGCCCGTAGGGCGCCCATTGCTTGATGGTCTTGGCGTCCATCTCGGTCAGCGTCTGGCTGCCTCGATTGGTGCGCTTCGCCTTCTGCGAGCGGTTGATCAGCCCGTGGCGCTTATTCCCCGGGCCGGCCAGCACCTTGCCGGTCGCGGTGATCTTGAACCGCTTTTTGACCGACGATTTTGTCTTCATCTTGGGCATTTTGTCTCCTTTCCGGTGTCCATCCGCCAGAGGACTGGTTGGATGGTGCCGCGGCTGGGCATGCCCATTTCAGGCCCAGGCGCGCGAGCAAGGGGCGGGGTATAGGGGAGGGAGGGGGAGGGTGCAAGGTTGGTTTTTGGCGAATCAACGCGCTCCTGGTTCCGGTCTGCCCCAGGGACATTCTCCGTCCACCGGCGGGTGGATCGCGTCCCGGTCGACGTCGGCGATCGCCGGCACGCTGAGACCGAAAGTTTCACGCTGGGCCAAGGTAAGGCATCGTGTTAGCGCGCGGCGTGCGGCCATGATCGTTGTGGCCGGATCGGCGGGGAATGGCCAGATCAGCATTGTCGGACTGATGCCGGAGGAGACGACCGTCAAGACCTTGTTGCCGTCCGGACTGAACGCGGCCGATTGCACCCTGTTCTTATGCCCCTCGAGAACGACGGCGACCGGGCGCTCGCCGGAGAGGTCCCAGACCCGGGCGGTATTGCCATATGACGCTGTCACCACGCGGCGTCCGTCCGGACTGAACGCGGCCGAACCCACCCCCTCCTTATGCACCTCGAGCACGACGGCGACCGGGCGCTCGCCGGAGAGGTCCCAGACCCGGGCGGTGTTGTCATATGACGCTGTCACCACGCGGCGTCCGTCCGGACTGAACGCGGCCGATACCACCCCATTCTTATGCCCCTCGAGAACGACGGCGACCGGGCGCTCGCCGGAGAGGTCCCAGACCCGGGCGGTGTTGTCATATGACGCTGTCACCACGCGGCGTCCGTCCGGACTGAACGCGGCCGACACCAGCGGATTCTTATGCCCCTCGAGAACGACGGCGACCTGGCGCTCGCCGGAGAGGTCCCAGACCCGGGCGGTGTTGTCCCAGGACGCTGTCACCACGCGGCGTCCGTCCGGACTGAACGCGGCCGATACCACCCCATTCTTATGCCCCTCGAGAACGACGGCGACCTGGCGCTCGCCGGAGAGGTCCCAGACCCGGGCGGTGTTGTCAGATGACGCTGTCACCACGCGGCGTCCGTCCGGACTGAACGCGACCGACACCACCGGATTCTCATGCCCCTCGAGAACGACGGCGACCGGGCGCTCGCCGGAGAGGTCCCAGACCCGGGCGGTGTTGTCCCAGGACGCTGTCACCACGCGGCGTCCGTCCGGACTGAACGCGACCGACACCACCGGATTCTTATGCCCCTC
>SHWL01000190.1 GCA_009693865.1 Acetobacteraceae bacterium
TCCGCGGTGTATTCGGTTCGGGTGATGGCGAGCGGCTGGCCCATTCGGTCCTCCTGTGGCCGGGGAGCGGCCTGGAAGTCATCGAATCGAAGATCTGGACCGATTCCCAGCCCCGGGCGGAGAGTCAACCTTTAGGACGGCTGGTATAATACCTACCGCCCGAACACCGGACTCTTACACGTTACGTCATGGCCCGACTCGATCGGGCCATCCGTGGCGGCACTGCGCCGGATCAGATGGCCCGATCGAGTCGGGCCATGACGGAAAAGGGGGGCGGTGCCCTGGGCCAGGTGTTCGGGCGATTGGTATGAGCGGGAAGGTGCCGTCATCCGTGTCCCGGCCATTCAGAACATGAAGTTCCCCGGCGTCATCGCCCCCGCGGCGACATTGTCGAGCGTCACGACAGCGACGTAGTCCCGCGTGCCGGGATGCGCGTCGATCTGTACCGAGGTGTTGGCCCCACTTTGCACAAGGCGGATCTCCCCGTCGCCAAGCGGATTCCCGCCGGAGTAGCCGATACTCGCGAGCAAGCCGCGCAAATTCAGGGTTCCGCCTCCCGCGCCGGCCTGGAAATCGGTGATCTCCATGCCGCCTTCGGCGAGCTGGTTGAACGTGAAGGTGCTTTGCGAGCCTCCGCCGGTCAGGGTACCGCCAACCGCGTCGAGCAGCCACGCCGTCGTCTGGCCGGTGTCGTTCGCCCACACGATATCGGGCGTGCCACCGCCGGTCAGGTCGCGTACCCCCGCGATGTGCCATTCCGCGCCCATCTGTCCGGTGAGTGGAACGACTTTCGTTACGGTCGCCCCTCGCATGAACCACATCTCAACCTTGCCGCCGGTGCTTTGCCACAAGATGTCGGCGATATCGTCGCGGTTGAAGTCCGCCACGGCGGCCACCTGCCACTCGCCGCCATTACGGCCGCTGCTGGTCGCGACCCCGGCGATATTCGTGCCGTTCATCGTCCATTCGGCGACCTGCCCAGAGTTGTTGGCCCATAACAGGTCGTCGCGGCCGTCGCCGTTGAAATCGCCGGTGCCGGCGAAGCGCCATTCCGTCCCCATGCGCCCGGAGGTGGTGGCGAACGCCGCCAGCCTGCTTCCGTCCAGCTCCCAAATGGCGATCTGACCGTTGCCATTGGTCCAAATCACGTCGCCGCGGCCGTCTCCGTTCACGTCGCCGCGGCCGTCTCCGTTCACGTCGCCGGTTCCCGCCACCTGCCATTCGGTACCCATATGGCCGTTCACTGAGCCGGAGCCCGCGACATGGCTACCGTTCATGAGCCAGACGGCGAGGTTCCCATTGTCCCGCCACACCAGGTCGGCGCGGCCGTCATTGTTGAAATCGTTCGACCCGGCGACCTGCCACTCAACGCCCATCTTGCCGTCGTCGAGCGCGACGCCGGTAATCCTGCCGCCATCCAGCGTCCAATCGGAAATCCGGCCGGACGCGTCACGCCAGGCGATATCGCCTTTACCCGCGCCCGTGAAGTCGGCGGCGGCGAACGCGGTCCACTCCTGGCCCATGCGGCCCGCGAGGGTCACCGCCGCTGTCAGGTTCAAAGGCGGCAAGCTGGCGGTGGCCCCGCCGGTTCGCAACGCCGTCGAATTGCTGATGGGCACCCCGAGATCCTTCAGGATCGCGAGGTCGATATCTGAAATGTCATACGATATGCCGCCATTGAAGGCGACGCCGTTCATCAGGTCTTGCCCAAGCGGTTCGCCAATCGAATTGGCCAAATGGAAATAGGCCTCGCCATTGGCGAGCGTGGTGACCGGCACCTTACCACCATAGGCCGCGACCGCGTTCGGCCCGACGAACCAGACGATGGTGGCGCTGTCCTTCTGCAGGTAGGTATCCCAGAGATATTCCGCGCGCCCAAGATTGCCGTTGCCGCTTGTGAACCCTCCGATCCCCAGGCCATGGCCGATTTCGTGACGAAAGATCGAAACCTGGTCCTGCAGGTTCCCCGGAATCGCCGCGGCGGCGTTCGGGTTCGGATTTACCCAGACCGAGCCGCGCAAATAGGTGGGATCGACGTTGACCACGATATCGCTGGTGGTCCCGGCGGCGTGTTGGCCGGTGGTCAACTCGTAGATACTCGACGGCATGAACAGATTGCGCGAGCCGTCGGCGCGAACGAAAACCGATGACGCCGAACCGCCATTCTCTCGTGTTGTTGGCGTGATGTTGAGCTGCACGATCAGCGTGCCGATGCCGGCAATGTACCGCGACCAGTCGTCGAGCGCGGCGTTCATGTCGGCGACCAGGCCCGCGTCCAAAGCGGCGCCAAGGTTCTGGGTATCGTTCAGGATGACTGAGTAGGAAAAAGCCATGGCATTCCTCCCTCAGAACGCCCGCCGGTCCAGCGGAGGGTATGGCTGCTCCAACCCATCCGCCGGAATGTTCCGCCCGTTCACCCAATTCGCCCGCGGTGACGCCGTGAACACGATCACATCGGCCACTTCCTCGGCTGTCCCCAGACGCCCCATCGGAAACCCATGCCGGACGTAATCGTCATAATAAGCCGGATTGGCCAAACGATACCGGTCCCACCCATTGCCCGGCACCAGGATCGATCCCGGCGAGACCGTGTTCACCCTCACCCCGTGCGGCACGAATTCCAGCGCCCATCTCTCGGTGTTGAAAATCAGCGCCGCTTTGGCCGCGCCATATTGTCCGGACATCGCCAGTTGCGCCGTCCAGCCGGAGATCGATGCCACGTTGATGACCGCCGCCCCCGCGCGCCCGGTCATGTGCGGGAGAGCAAGCCGCATCATGCGCACCGTCTGCACCAGATTCACATCCAGAACGTTCCTCCAGTCATCGTCCGTGCTGCCTTCGATGCGCGGGCCGCCACCACCACCACCCACGTTGTTGATCAACACATCGATCCCGCCAAATGCCGAAACGGCGGTCTGTATCACGGCCGCCGCGTCCTCGGGTTTCGTGACATCGGCGGCGAGGCTGGCAACCGGCGTGCCCGCGGCTCGGAACGCCGATTCCGCATCAGCCAAAGGGCCTGCCGATCGCGCGGACAGCATCAGACGGCACCCCTCCGCGGCGAAGGCTTTCGCCGTCGCGAGGCCAATGCCCCGGCTGGCACCGGTTACCAGAACAACTTTGCCCTTCAGATGCAGGTCCATCAGCGAGCCTCCTTCAGCCGCGCGGTCTTAAGCCGCGGAAAATCATGAACGGTGTTCTCCAGCGATGCGATTGCATGCACCCTGGCGCTGCCGGCACGCCATCGCCCTGCTGTAATACAGGATCGGCCGCGCCCGGTCGCCCTGTCATTCGCGGCCGATCTTCCACGCCAGCTTCCGCCGCGGCTCGACAGCGGCCGGCGGTCGCGGGCTTCCAGGATCGACGGGCTGTCCCGGCGCGCCATGCCGGGGATTGACGCCATGGCGATTTCGCCAGCCTGTAGCGTCCTGATCCGGAACGATGGAGTCTGCTCCGTGAAGCGCCTTTTCACCGCCCTGCCGGTTCTTCTCATGCCGTGCGCGCCGTTGACGGGATGCGCGCCCAGTTATTCCCCGGACACCTATGGTTCCAACGCGGTGCAGCAGGCCAACAAAGTGGACCCCGGGGTCATCGTCGGCGTGCGCCCGGTAAAAATCTCTGCCCAGGGCGCGGTAGGCGGTGTGACGGGGGCGACGGCGGGCGGGGTGACAGGCGCTCAGGCCGGCGCTGGTGTCGGCGGCGCTTTGGGCGCGATCGGCGGATCGTTGATTGGCGGCATTGCCGGGATGACGGCCGAGCGTGCGGTCGCCGACGTCGATGGCTTCGAGTACATCGTGCGCAAGGCCAACGGCGACCTGCTGAGCGTCACGCAGAAGGACAAGAAGGCGTTGCCGGTCGGCCAGAAAGTGCTGGTCATCGCCGGCAATCAGGCGCGGATCGTGCCGGATTACACGGTGACGCCGGATGGGCCTCCGAAGCCAGTGGATGTGCCGCCGCCAGCGATGCCTTAACCGGCGGTGCCTGGCGGCCAGGGCGGACCCTTCAGTTCCACGGTGTTGCCCTCGGGATCGACGGCATAGATCGACGGACCCTGACCTTCGGCGCCATAGCGGGACGCGACCGGTCCGGTCTCGACGCCGTGACGCCGCAGGTGGGCGACGATCTCGTCCGCATCGTAGGGATCGATGCGCAGGCAGAAATGATCGAGATTGCGCGCCTCCTTACCGGGCGCCGCGCCGCCCCGCCGCCCCAACTCGCCATCGACCGGCACGAGGTCGATCAGCGCGCTGCCGGCGCGAAGCTGATACAGGCCAAGCCCCTCCTGTATTTTCTCCACAGAGCAGCCGAGAACGTCGATGTAAAAGCGCATCGTGGCCTGAAGGTCGCTGACCCGCAGGACGAGATGATCCAGGTGCGTGATCTGAAACATGGCGGCTTCTCCTCGGAAGCGCCATTCTGACCACGGACGGTTGCAAAGGGGAAGAGTGCCCCGGCAGGGAAATTCAATGGGGTTGGATCCATGCGGGTCGTGTTGATCGGTGCCGCCTTGCTGGCGGGCCTTTACGTTCTGGGCATGGGCGCGCTGTTCGTGTTCCAGCGGCGCATCCTTTACCACCCTGACACCAACCGGCCGGACCTGAGCCGCGCGGAAATTCCCGGGGCACGGGAAGTGACCATCGAGACCCCGGACGGATTGAGTTTGCTGGCCTGGTACCTGCCGCCTGTGCGGCCCGACGGCTTCGTGGCGCTGCATCTGCACGGCAATGCCGGACATATCGGGCATCGCGCATGGCGGCTGGCCCCCTTCGCCCGCCTGGGGTGGGGCGTGCTGATGCCCGGGTATCGCGGCTTCGGCGGTAATCCCGGTCGCCCATCCGAGGCGGGGTTGCTCATCGACGCGCGCGCCAGCCTCGCGGCCGCTCGGGCGATGGGTTTCTCTCTGGATCGCATTTTACTGTGGGGTGAGTCGCTTGGATCCGGACTGGCGGTTCGCCTCGCGGTGGACCACGAGGTCGCGGCGGTCCTGCTGGAGGCGCCCTATACCAGCATCGCCGCGATGGCCCGGCTGCGCTACAAGTTCGTTCCAGTAGACAGTTTATTGTTGGACCGGTTTGATTCGCTGAGCATCGTCGGACGAGTCCGCGCCCCGGTGTTGGTGATGCATGGCGCCCTCGACCAGATCATTCCGCTTCAAATGGGGCGTGACCTGTATCGGGCGGCGCCTGACCCAAAGGAACTCTGGATCGCGCCGGGAGCGGGACACGTCGATCTGGTCGAAGCGGGCGCGATCGAGGCGGCGGGCGATTTCGTCAGCCGGCTTCGACCTCACGAGCTCACGGACGCGGCACCGGCATCCCGTTGACCGCGGCGCCGAACCACGCCCTGGGTTCGGAGGGCCGGAACCCAAGCTCGCGCTCTCGCGACGTGACGCAGTCCCGGATCATGCCGTAGGCGGCCCTCCAGGTGTTGGCTGTGTCCATGGCACCTAATAAGCAACGGTCATACACGGTGTAATGGAATCCGGCGCCGCAACCGAAGGATGGCCGGTCCTCCCGCGCGGCGGTCAGGACGATCCGGTTCGCCCGCGCCATCGGTGCCTTCGCGAAGCCGCCCGAGAAGCACCCTGAAAGGACGGCGACGGTCGGCGCGTTGCCGCACCCGCCGGCCAATGCGGCATCCAACGCGGCGGGGGTCAGATAGTCGCGTGAGGGCGTCAACACCAAACCCCGCCCAAACCCGCCATGCGAGGTCACGAACACAAGACACCCCTGGCCCGGTTCCGGCCGCAACCCGCCAATCGCGGACAGAACATGGTCGAGCGTGGCGCTGCGCACACCCTCCCGCGTGACGACCTCGCGGTCCGCGCTCAATTGCTGAATGTCGGCGGCGGCAACCCGGCGCTCCAGAAGCCTCTCGCGCATTGCGTCCGTCGCGTGATCGAACGCTGGCGTGGCTCTGTCCCCCGCGACCAGTACCGCCTTGAAACGTAACGCTGCCAGATCGTCCAGGGCGTACGGCCGTACGGAACCGAGGTTCGGAGTTGCCGCGCAGGCGGTGACCGTCAGTACCAGGAGGCCCGCCGTGCATCGGGTGAGCAACCGCATCCGTGTCTCTCCAAAAAGGGCGCGATCGCGAGCCCACGCGACACAAACCGTAACGCCCGCGCGACGGCCCGGCAATCGGCGCGACCTCTCTGCCACGGTGAGGGTGTGAGATGGGGGCGGGCGTCAGGGCTCTGCCCTGAAACCCGCCAGGAGGCGCTGCCTCCTGAACCTCCGTCAAAGGGCGGAGCCCTTTGAAATCTGTTCATTTTTGGTTAGAGATGGAAGGGGGCCTACTCGTTGTTTGTAACAAACGAGTAGGCCCCCTTCCATCTCTAACCAAATGGCTCTCATTGCGTTATTTATTGGGAAGTGTTAACCGCGAATGGCGGCTTGGGAACGGCGGTCGACACCCATGGACAACAAAGCATTCGAAGCGTGGCTGGAAGTGGTCCGGAGCCTGACCTCGGAACAGCGCCAGCAGGTGACCC
>SHWL01000191.1 GCA_009693865.1 Acetobacteraceae bacterium
TGGTCTTTCCTGCCTGGGAGGATATCCTGGCAACCCTGGCCTTCATCAGACCGCCACCACTGCCTTCCTGAAAAGGCCATTCTGACAATCGATTTCCGCTACGCCCTCAACCCCAACCCTACCATTGGCCATAATGAGAACTGCTGCCCCAGGACACCGCCACGATCGGATCAGCCATCCCGCCCCGCCAATCGCGCCATCAGCGCGTCCTTCATCGCCGCGAACACCGGCGCCCAGTCGTCCCGCGCGGTCTGCCGGAACAGCCGCATCGAGGGGTACCAGGGACTGTCCCTCCGTTCCAGCATCCATCGCCAATCCGGCACCGCCCGCGACGCCACCCACACGGGACGGCCCAGAGCCCCGGCCAGATGCGCCATCGCGGTATCGGAGGTGATGACCAGGTCCAGACTCATCATCGCCGCCGCCGAGTCGATGAACCCATCCGGCCCCGAGTCGAAGTCCGCTCCCAGGGACTCGACGGTCATGGAGTCGGCCAGTTGCTCCACCCCGTCGTCCTTTTGCAGGCTGATCAGCCGGACCCCGGGTACCGCGGCCAGTCCCAGATAGTGCTCCAGCCGGATCGACCGCCCGGAGTCCTCCCGCCGCGCCGGATTGCCCTGCCACGCGATTCCAATCCGGAACCCGCGATCGCCGAGTCGCGTCCGCCAGCGTTCCACCGCCCCGGGCTCGGCCGCCAAGTACGGAACGTGGCTGGGGATGGTGTCGAGCGTCGTGCCGTGGATCGCCGGCAGGCTCATCAACGGGCATGTCAGATCGTGCGGCGGCAAGGGATCGCCCACCCGCACGATCCGGGGCATGCCCGGCCGCGAGGCGAGCAGACGGGCGATGCGAGGCTGCGACTCGAACACCACCTCGCCATCCCTGGGGAAGTCATGGCGGCAGAACTGAATGGTGTCGCCCAGACCTTGCTCGGCGTGGATCAATAAGGTGCGGCCCGCCAGGTTCTCGCCACGCCAGACGGGTTTCGTCAGCCCCCGCGCGGCGATCGCACCGGCGCGGAACCGTTCCTCCCACCCTGGCCACGCCTCCGCGAACCGCCCCTGGAGCAGCAACAGCAACGCCCGATTATACAGTGCCAGCGGATCGCCTGGCGCGAGGCGCAGCGCCGCCGCCAACCGCGCCTCCGCTTCCTGAAACCGGCCCAGATCTTTCAGAACGTGGGAAAGGTTGACAAGCACACCCGGGTCTCTCGGATCGCGGGCGGCGGCCCGGCTCAGGGTTCGCGCGGCGTCCTCCAGCCGGTTGGCGTGGTGCTGCGCGGTCCCCAGATTGCTGGCGACGTCCGGCAGATCGGGTTTCAGCCTCTGGGCGTCCTGATAGGCCTTCAGCGCACCGGGGTAATCGCCCGTGTCTGTCAACGCGTGGCCCAGGGCCTGATGCGCCTCCGCGTTCCCGCGTTTCAGGCGTAGCGCGGCGTGGCAGGCCTCGATCGCCTCCGCCGCCCGCCCCAACGCGAGCAGCGCATGGGCGCGGTGTACGTGGAACTCCGCCACCGTCCCCTTGATCCCGATCGCCTGCTCGATCCACCCCAACGCGGCCGTCGGCTGGCCGGTTTGCAGGAGCAGCACGCCCATCATGTGGAGCGCGTCCGGGTGCGACGGGACGGCGGCGAGAACCTGTTGATACACCTGCCCCGCCTCGGCCAGCCGGCCCGAGCCGTGCAGGCGTTTGCCAAGCTGAAGATGGGCTTCGATCTGGCGGTTCGCTTGGCTCATGCGCCTGGGCAGTCCGGTCGCTGGGATCTCTTCTGGCACTTACCGAAGCGGGGACGCGGGGGGAAGGCCGCTGGGTCCGGGAGTACCGGAGGTCGCGTCCATGCGAGCCATGAATGTGGCATATACGACACAGTGTCTCAGAAATGCCATTGCAATCCGGTTTATCCGATTGCGGAGACAGCAAACTGGCCGCAATAGTCCAACACAGGTCTGGCTGGCCCTCGACGCGTACCGTGTTGGGGCGGGGCCTGAAATCTCCGCCGGTTCGGCCGGCGTTAACAGGAGGGATCACAATGCGTAAGCTTTTGCTGGCCAGCGCGGCCATGCTGGGAGCGACGTCCGGCATCGCCTCGGCTCAGGGGCCAAGCCCCGCCGGGGCAAGTCTGATGATGCAGCCGAGCCAGGGGCAGATCGCTTTGCCGTGGAGTTCGGGACCGTCGGTTAACAACAACAACAACACGTTGCAGGCCAGCGGCTATGTCGGCGGCGCGAAATACGGCACCAACGCCGTGCCGACGCCCGGCACCGTGGTCATCCGCTTGAACGGCCGGTTCGAGGCCGAGATGATCGCGGCATGGAGCACCAATCACAAGGTGTCGCTCCCGGCTTCCGCGAATGCCGGGACGGTGTCGAACGCCGGTGTGGCGACCGCCGGTGTGACCGTTCCGGCCTGGACCGCCCAGGCCAACCCGATCACCCTGAACAGCTACATCCGGTTCTACCCGGGTGTTGACGGCATGGCCACCAACGGCCTGCGTTACGGCGCGGGCGTCGAGTTGCGCGTGAACGTGCCGGGCAGCGCCGGACAACCAGCTCCGGCTCCTGGGGCCGCGGCGACAGCCGCCAGCGGCATCGGCGGCGCGGCGCCTGGTCCAAGCACCTACAACACTGGCCAGACCGTGTACGTGCGCCGCGCCTTCGGATACGTCGCGGCCGACTCCTTCGGTTTGTTACGCTACGGCATCACCGACGGCGTCATCAGCTTGTTCGATCCGGGCATCTTCTCCGGCGCGGGCATCGACGGTGGCATGGGCTCGCTGAACGGAGCCGCGCCGCAGGGCAGCGGTGTCACCGGCGCGTTCGGTGTTCCCTACGTCCTGGCGCAGGCGGGCGCCGAGTATGGCAACGCCAAGATCGTCTACCTGACGCCGCAGTTCTTCGGCTTCGACCTTGGCATTCAGTATGCGCCGAGCATGGGCAACGGCTTCTCATCCTGCGCGCAGGCCGGGTTCGCCTGTAACTCCGCGACAAGCGGCAACGATCCGACCCGCTGGTATAACCAGGTCGCGGTTGGCGCGCGTTGGCAGGGTGCCATGGGCCCGGTCGCGCTCGGCATCTATGGGCTGTATGAAACCGCCTCGAAGGAATCCTTCACGGGCGGCGCTCCTACCCTCAGCGGGGGCGCGCAACGCGTGACGGGCAACCGGTATGACAACCTGAGCTTCGTCAGCATCGGCGCTTACGGTGTCCTGAACAGCGGGATCGGCGCGATCACGGCTTCGCTCACCTACCAGGGCGGCGCGGTGAACAACCAGCTCGCGATGCGGCCGACCGGCGGTGCGTCGCAGAACCAGTTCGTGGGCGGTCTTCAGTGGAGGAATGGCCCGCTGGTGGTTGGCACGCAATTCAACATCATCACGTCTCAGGGCGCGGCGCAGTTGACCGGCGTATCGCAGCGCAATGAGTTCGCGTTGGCGGTGGCCGCGACATACTCCATCGCTCCCGGCCTGAATGTGTGGGCCGAGTATCAGTATGCACGGCGCCATCAGGGCGGTTTCGACTTCGTGACCGGCGCGGTGCCGACGGCGACGACGGTGACGCGCGACGGAAAAGGTCAGGCCGCGATTATCGGAACTTCGGTTTCCTGGTAATTTCTTCGTAGGCACCAGGACGGAAAACGGCGGGGAGTTTCCCCGCCGTTTTTTTGTACCCCGGAGATGGCCGGGCGGTTTCCCTTCGCCCACCGCCGGTTCAGCAATTCTCATTTTGGCGCTGACGCTTGCTGTTTCGTCATCCGCCGGCCTGACCGGAGGATCGGTAGCGGCACACATCCGCGTATAATAGCGCCAAAAAGCGATGCGTCGTGCCGCTTCGGATCCTCCGGTCACGCCGGAGGATGACGATCGGGGAGGGGTCTGCAGCCAAAATGAGAATTGCCGTCGCCGGTTGGTCTGGCATTGACGTTCGAGAAATGGCGCGTTCGGCCACCCCCCACCCAGGAGGCTGGTCATGGGCGAGAACGCGAACCGCGACCGTTACACCGGTGACTCTTGGCGATGACCAAGGCCCGGCCTATACACTGCGCGCCTGACAGTTCATCCGGGGTGTGCGAGTCGATGGGACATAAACGGGTCACGGATTTCCTGCTGTTGGCGTTGGTATCGGCGGTCCTTGCCGCTTGCGGTTACGCCAAACCGAACCCGACCGACCCGCGTTTCTCGGGACCCGGAGGACCGGGCGATCGGAGCTTCGAGACGTTGGGGGGGGGTGATGGTGGCCTGTTCACCTTCGGCAACAGCAAGACCCGGACTGACGACCGCGGTGGAGGTGGAGGCGGCGGCGGTATCGGCGTCAACGCGTTCCTGTGGCGCGGCGCCCTGGATACGCTCAGCTTCCTGCCCTTGTCCTCGGCCGACCCCTTTGGTGGCGTGATCATCACCGATTGGTACACGCCCGCCGACGCCCAGGGCGAGCGGTTCAAGGCCACGGCCTATATCCTGGGCCGCGATCTGCGCAGCGACGGCATCCGGGTCAGCGTATTCCGCCAGGTCAGTCACGGCGGCCGCTGGGTCGACGCACCGGTCAGCCCGACGACGTCCGCGGAAATCGAGAACAAGGTGCTCGACCGGGCGCGTAAGCTGCGGGAGCAGTCGTCCGGCCGGGGGTGAGGGGCTTGAACGCCGGGGAGCGTTGCACGATTTGACCTCGGGAGGTTTGCTGAGGGAACGGTAAGAGTTGCGTCGGCCGAACTGGAGAGCAATTTCAGCCGTTATCGCGAAACGGCTCCGCATGAACCCGTCCTGATCGCCAGAGACCGCCGCGATAGCCTCGTTCCACTTTCATCCGAGGGGAACTGCCCAGGTTCCCTGATTCGGCCCATGCGTTTCCTCGCGGTGGCGATCGATGCGGGTTGCGCGTCATGGAATGCGAAACCCTCCGTGAGAATGGCATCGTAACGCCGTTCGATCAGCGCGATGAGACGAGGGGACAACGTCACGCCCTGTTCACGCGCGAGGTTTGCCGCATGACACGCCCGGCGCGACAGACGTTGCATCTTGCGTGCCCGGCCCTCTTTCTCGATTTCGGCGAGCGCCTTGAGTTCTCGCAAATGATGCGCGTTGCATAACGCGTGCAATACGCCTTTCAGGGTGTCGTACGGTTTCCAATGATCATGGACGACAATGACGAGGACGTTTTCCATCAGGCTGCCCCGCTTCGGTGAGACGCGCTAAAGCGTCAGCCGGAGGGTCGATGCGATGTGCGGCCATTGTGTCGTGCCGCCAATCCGGAAGCCGGTTTCGTCCATGCCTGCCCCCGCGGAGGCGGGGGTGTTTTACCGGCGCCGCCGCCACGGCTCCTCGCGAGCCATGGCGAAACAACAGGCCGGTGTAATCGCCGGCGAATTGCGTCAGGACGGTTCCGCCGTTTTCGACGATCGTCGCCACGCCGGTGCCGGTGTCGAGATCGATCGATCCGGCGGTGTCGAATGCCAGCCCCTGGAAGTCCATGAAGCCGCCCTGCCGCTGGGTCGTGCCCACGACCGTCCCGCCGTTGGCGATAGTCAGGGCGCCGCCGCTGCTGACCACCGTCGCGGCCGCCGTGCCGCCGGAGCTGACGATCTCCGTGCCACCGTTCAGAACGGTTGCCGTGTTGGCCAGGCCGGCCCGCGAACACCACCTCGAACCCGCCGGACGCGACTGTAACGGCGCTGGCGGTGCCGCCGGAACTGACAATCGCGTTCCCGCCCGAACCGATGACCGCGCCCAGAGCCGTGCCGCCCGCGGACACGGTCTCTGAACCGCCGCCAAACACCTGACTGCCTGTCGCGACACCTCCTGGGTATTGCCGGTAGCATCCCGATCGAACTGGATGGCGCGAACCTCACTGAGAACGCGGAGCCGATCGTATCGATCCAAACGATCGGGTGGTAACGCGGAAAGGTAGACTTACTGAGGAGCCATCGCGGGTGTCGAGGGGCGGCCCCGTCCCATCTGATCGGGAACCGCACAATTTTGCAAAGGCAGAGACAATCGACGTTGCAAGAGAAGCAATTTTGTCCGCCGAACGCGAAAAGACGCGGATAAGGGCAGAGCTGGTGGCGAAACGAGCTCAGGTGCACGCAGCACGAATTAGCCCTCGAACGAGAAAGGGCCGCCACACGTCGATGGCGATGACCTCGGTCGATGCCAGCGAACCGCGGTCCCTGGAGACAAGCCCACTTTCAAATACCACAACTATTCAACGCATGGGGAAGCGCCACCGCGAAGTCGTGGTGGAGACCAGCAATTCTCATTTTGGCTGTAGACCTCTCCCCAATCGTCATCCTCCGGCATGACCGGAGGATCCGAAGCGGCACAACGCATCGCTTTTTGGCGCTATGATACGCGGATATGTGCCGCTACCGATCCTCCGGTCACGCCGGAGGATG
>SHWL01000192.1 GCA_009693865.1 Acetobacteraceae bacterium
CGCGGCTGGAGGCTTCCAGGTCGAGCCGCTCTTCGAGCCGCTCGACGACGGTGTCCCAGGTCCAATCCTGGGGGAGGGGAATCGGTGCCATGTCCCCATTGATTCAAGGTATTTTGTCCTTGTCAACAATTAAGTTAGCGCATATGGGGACAAGCCCGGGGATGACGGTGGAGGTGGGGATGACGGCAAGCGCGCGCGCCACGCCGGGCGTCGCATGAAAGCCGGCATCGTCGTCTTCCCTGGGATCAACCGCGAGCGCGACATGGCGATCGCGTTGAAGAATTCCTCAGGCCACGCACCTCGCATGATCTGGCATAAAGAAACCGATCTCGGAGACCTCGACCTGGTGGTTCTCCCCGGCGGTTTCGCGTTCGGCGACTACCTGCGTTGCGGCGCCATGGCCGCCCATTCCCCCGTCATGCGCGCCGTTCACGATCACGCATCTCGCGGCGGCTACATCCTTGGCGTGTGCAACGGCTTTCAAATCCTGACCGAGGCCGATCTGCTGCCGGGCGCCCTGCTGCGCAATGCCTCGCTGCGCTTCCTGTCGATGGATTGCCATCTACGGGTCGAGCGTCGCGACACCGTCTTCACCAGCCGGTTCCAGACCGGAACGACCTTCCGCGCCGTCATGGCGCACGGCGACGGCAATTATTTCGCGGACGGCGCGACACTCGACCGGCTGGAGCAGGAAGGCCTCGTCGCCTTTCGTTACGTCAACTCCGCCGGGAACATCGAACCAGAGGCAAACCTGAATGGCAGCGCGCGATCCATCGCCGGTATTTTCAGCCCGAATCGCCGGGTGCTCGGCCTGATGCCCCATCCTGAGGATCTCGTGGACCCGCTCATGGGCGGCACCGACGGCAAGCCGTTGTTCGACGCGCTCGCGGCGGCGTGATAAAATTTGCAAGGTAGTGCGGTGGCAATGATCTGCCGGCGCGTTGCGGTTCGATCGAAGGACGTGGAGGATCGCGGACGCCCGGTGGCGGTCACGATCGACGCCGCTACCGTGATCAGGGTCGAGGTGATACGCGGGACGACGACGTTGAAGGCCCTCATTGTTCCATCGATCGATGAGCGTGCTTTGGTCCAGCATACGGAGTTGTGGCAGCTGCTTTTGACGGGAGAGGGGGATGAGGGTTGGGACTGGCGCGATCTCACGCGACGTCTTCATAAAGATTGCGATCATTTTTCGCTTTGGATCGACGACGTCTGCGAGGGTTTGGTTATCGTCAATACGTCGGGCAAAGACTGTGAAATGTTATCGGCTGGCTCGACCGGGCTATATGGCTGTTATGTCGAGGTATTATGCAAAGCGCCATGGAACCGATCGACTGTCCGCAAACGCGCCGCCTGCGAGCGTGTTCAAACTGGCTTGGTTGGCCAATGGCTGCTGTGGAGAGCGGCCGTGCTGAGCGATCAACTCGGATTTCAAGGCCGGATCGCCTGGCACAGCCTCCTTGGAGCACGCGACAGTTACAAGAGAATGGGGCTGGAACTCGAGGATCTGGGGCCGGACGACACCGCGCAGGGAGAGCCGCGGTACGAACTGGGGTCGGCGGCGGCGAAACGCTTCATCGCCAGCATGGCTGATAAGGTGTATGGAGGCTACTCTCAGCCGATCAGGGGGCAACATGGCTGACCTTGAGGCGGATTTTGACGATATTATCGGCAGGCGCCATCCGATTGGCGAGGTAAGTGTGCACGATATTGTCCGCGGCGGCTCCCGTCGCGGAATTTCTTTCCAGCTTACCTGGCCCTCGGAGACGCTCGGTGGCCATGGAAGCCTGACGATAATGATCGCCGGCCTGCCGGTCTGGGAGGATTCTGGTCAGGGGATCACCGGCGATTGGACCCACCTTCTCCGTTTTCTCGCGGTGCAATGGAATCAATTGCTCCTGGCGCAGTCGTATCCGGAAGGGGTGACGCCCGCATGGCCTTCCGGGCTTCGTTCAGCGCTTGTCGGACTCCGCCCCGCGCTTGATGCTCTCGACATCGAGTCGTCCTTCGCAGTATTCAGCCGGGCTCACAATCTGGCCCGCTGCTGGTCGAAGCGCTCGCGCGGCACGCGCGCTTTGCCGGACCTATGGGTGACGCGGGAGGGCAACTATATGATCCTCGACTCTCCACCCGCGCGACTGCGCTGGCCAGTCTCCGATGTTGTCCGCACATTGGCCTCGCTCGGCGATGCCATTGCCGCCCGCCTGACCCTGTCGCGTTCTCATCACGATGCCGTTCGCGCGTGGGAAAGCCGCGACTCCATTTCGGATGAAGACGCGCAAATCATCAGTCTCGGACTGCCGCCCCGCCATACGCGGTACTTGCTCGGCTCCGGAGCGCTGACCCGGCAATCGCGGAGCGAACTCTTTCGCGATTTCAATGAAGTGACGGCCGCGGCCCGGATGATGGGGCACCATGCGCGCCCCGAGGATCTGCGCATCGTGGCAGGCGAGCTGGCCATGCTTCAGGTCGGCGACGTTCCGGAGCTGGACGAGATTGGTGCCGCCGCCTTCGATGCTTTGGCCGGCCGCGCCGATCTGGACCGCCCCCATTCGGAAGGGCATTTCCTCGCGCAATGGCTCCGCGAACGGCTGCATGTATGGATTCCTGGGTTCCCGGCCGATCCCGACCAGTTGCTGCGGGGATGGGGCGTGCCGATCAGACCGGTCAATCTCAATCCAGCGATTGAGGCCATCAGCGTCTGGGGAGCCAATCACGGGCCAGCTGTGCTGCTCAACGAGCAAGGCCTCCACAACCGCTCCTTCAGCCAGCAAGGCGATTTGTCGGGCGGGAGCCGGGCGACGCTCGCGCACGAGGTCTGCCATCTGCTGATCGACCGAGGCCGTTCGCTTCCCGTTGTAGAGGTGCTTGGCGGGCGCGCGCCCTTGCGCGTCGAGCAGCGGGCCAATGCGTTCGCCGCTGAATTTCTGCTTCCCCGCGCCTGGGCGATCGCGGAATATCGCGGCGCCGCGGACGCAAGCGATGCGCTTGACCGGATCTGCACCCGTTACCGCGTAACGAAGATGCTGGCGGCCCGTCAAATACTGAACTATTCACATGAGTTTGGAACGGCACTCCCGGATGATGATTTATCGGCCTTCGAATTCGCCATTGACCGCTGGGATCAAAACCAGCGCCGCTTCGCCGAAGGGATATGATCTGAGATATTCCGTGCACCCGCGCCAGCCGCTCGCGGCCGCCTGATGACAAAACCGTTGGAACGCGACGTCAATCAGCAACTCGCCAGCGAATTCGGCCTCAGCGCCGAGGAATACGCGCGAGTCCTCGCCATCATGGGGCGCACGCCCTCGTTCACCGAGCTTGGCGTGTTCAGCGTGATGTGGTCGGAACATTGCAGCTACAAATCGTCCCGGGTGTGGCTGAAACAGTTGCCGACGAAACAACCCTGGGTCATCCACGGGCCCGGCGAGAACGCGGGCGTGGTCGATATCGGCGACGGGCTGGCGGCGATCTTCAAAATGGAAAGCCATAACCACCCGAGCTTCATCGAACCCTACCAGGGCGCGGCGACCGGTGTCGGCGGCATTCTGCGGGATGTCTTCACCATGGGCGCGCGGCCCATCGCCAATCTGAACGCGCTGCGTTTCGGGAACCCCAACAATCCGGTGACGAAACGAGTGGTCGACGGTGTAGTGCGCGGCATCGGCGGCTACGGCAATTGCGTTGGCGTGCCCACGGTCGGCGGCGAGATCAATTTCCATCCCGCTTATGACGGCAATCCGCTGGTCAACGCGATGACCGTCGGCATCGCGAGGAAAGACAAGATTTTCCTCAGCGCCGCGGCGGGCATCGGCAATCCCGTGGTTTATGTCGGATCGAAAACCGGGCGCGATGGGATCCACGGCGCGACCATGGCCTCGACCGGGTTCGCGGCCGATTCGGAGGAAAAACGGCCCACGGTGCAGGTCGGCGATCCCTTCACCGAGAAATTGCTCATTGAAGCCTGCCTGGAGCTGATGGCGACCGACGCCATCGTCGCCATCCAGGACATGGGCGCGGCCGGCCTGACCAGTTCCTCGGTCGAAATGGCCGGCAAGGGCGGGGTTGGGATCGCGTTGAACCTGGACAACGTTCCGGCGCGTGAAACCGGCATGAGCGCTTATGAGTTCATGCTGTCGGAAAGCCAGGAACGCATGCTGATGGTGCTGCGTCCCGACCGGCAGGAAATGGCGCGCGGCATTTTCGAAAAATGGGATCTCGACTTCGCCGTTATCGGCGAGCTGACCGACACCGGCCGCCTGACCGTCATGCACAACGGCACACTGGAAGCCGATATCCCGCTGGCGCCGCTGAACGATCAGGCCCCGCTTTACACGCGGCCCACCATCGACACGCCGAAACGGGAAAAACTCAACCCGGCGCGGATCGAGGACCGGATGGGGCTGACCGGCGCTCTGAAAGTCCTGGTCGCCTGTCCGGATTTGTGCTCGCGCGCCTGGGTTTGGGATCAATACGACAGCACCGTCGGTGGGATGACCGTGAAGCGGCCGGGCGCCGCCGACGCCGCCGTGGTGAAGCTCGAGGGCCTCGCGCGCGGCCTCGCGCTGACCACCGATTGCACGCCGCGCTACTGCCTCGCCGACCCCGAACTGGGCGGCGCCCAGGCGGTGGTGGAGGCGTGGCGGAACCTGACGGCGGTGGGCGCGCGGCCGCTGGCCATCACCGACAACATGAATTTTGGCAATCCCGAAAAACCCGAGATCATGGGCCAGTTCGCCGCCGCGATCCGCGGCATGGCGGCGGCGTGCGAGGCGCTGGCCTTCCCGGTCGTGTCCGGCAACGTGTCGCTGTACAACGAGACCGAGGGCCGCGCGATCCTGCCCACCCCCGCCATCGGCGGTCTGGGCGTGCTGGACGACGTGACCAAGGCCGTGGGCCTGGCCTTGCCCCCCTGGCTCGACCTCGTGCTGATCGGTTCCACCCAGGGTTGGCTGGGCCAATCGCTGTGGCTGCGTGAGATCGCGGGCCGGGAGGATGGATCGCCGCCGCCTGTGGACCTGGCCGTGGAACGCGCCAATGGCGATTTTGTCCGCACGCGGATTCTCGATGGCACGATCCGCGCCTGCCACGACGTGTCGGATGGCGGCGTGCTGGTCGCGATCGCGGAGATGGCGATGGCCGGCGGGGTTGGTGTTCGCCTGTCCACCCATCCTCGCGACGTCCCTGGCCACGCCTTCTGGTTCGGCGAGGATCAGGCACGGTACCTGATCGCGGTGCCCGACTCGGCGTCCGTGTTACGGGCGGCGGAGACAGCGGGCATCCCGGCGACGCGCATCGGCACCTCCGGCGGGAAGGATTTGACTCTGCCCGACGGCGGAACCATATCGGTCGATGAGTTGCGGGCGTTGCATGAACGCTTCTTCCCGGCCTGGATGGACGGGTAAGGTTTTTGATCGAGGAGTCCGCCTTCCATGGCGATGGCCGCGAATGAGATCGAGGCGCTGATCAAGGCCGCTCTGCCGGACGCGGCGGTGAAGATCGACGACCTCGCGGGCGACGGCGATCACTACGCCGCGACCGTGGTATCCGAAACGTTCCGGGGCCTGAGCCGGGTGCGCCAGCACCAGATCGTATACGCCGCGTTGCGCGGCCGCATGGGCGGGGAGTTGCATGCTCTTGCATTGCAAACCTCGGCCCCCACCTGAACACGTCAAACGAGGAGTTCTGATCCATGGCCGAAACCGTCTTCGACCGCATCCAGACCGAGATCGATGCGAACCCGGTATTCCTTTACATGAAGGGCACGCCGATGTTCCCGCAGTGCGGATTCTCCGCCCGCGTGGTGCAAATCCTGACCCATATGGGCGTGCCGTTCAGCTCGGCGAACGTGCTGGCGGAGGACGAACTGCGCGAGGGGATCAAGGAGTTCTCGCAGTGGCCCACGGTGCCGCAGCTTTACGTCAAGGGCGAGTTCGTCGGCGGTTGCGACATCGTGACGGAGATGTTCCAGTCGGGCGAGCTGGAGACGCTGATGGCCGAGAAGGGCGTCGCGCATAAGGCGCAGGCGTAAGGCCGAAGGGACGGCGCTCGACTTACGGCTCATACCCGGACCATAATTGAGACAATGAGCACTCACAGCGTCGCCGAGGCAACTCGCCAATTGCCCGAATCGATCGACCGCGCATTGGCGGGCGGCCTGCGATTATCGCGCGCGGCGGTCGGCCCGTCATCGAACTTCGTCCGATCCCGGCCTCACCTAACCCATATTTAACACTTTTCTCGCCACTTACCGTAACGAACTCCCGAAAATCCCCGGAAAACCGCCAGTTTATTCTGGAAAAACTTTGTAGTGCCATAATATTATTGTCTACCCCTTGACTGCCATGACCGCCCGGCCCATCTCCCC
>SHWL01000193.1 GCA_009693865.1 Acetobacteraceae bacterium
GGCGGGGAACGCGCCGCGGCGATCTACACACTGACCGGGTCGGCGAAGCTGAACGGGCTCGATCCCGAGGACTATCTGCGCACGGTCCTTGAACGTGTCGCCGATCATCCCGTCAAACGCGTGCACGAGTTGCTGCCGTGGAACCTCGACGGAATCCGTCAGCGGTTGGATCAGCGCGACGCCGCCTGACAGGCGCAACGCAATTTTCACGCCAGAGTAACCGCGTGGCTGACCGGACGTTTACTTTCCACCGCTCACGATGGGCGCTGATCGGGCCGTTCAAATACTGCTGTCCCATCTGGACCATCGTCGGGCCTTAGCCCTCGATTGCCAGTTTATGCGGTGGCACGTCGAAGCCACGCGCCACGTCGCGAAGCTGAAATTTTCGGAAATCGATGAACTCTGCGTCGACCATCGAGAGGCCAAGCGGCTGCCACTTCAGGCCCTGCTTCAGGATCGCGATCGCGCCGAAGTTACGCGGGCCGGCCTGCAACCGCTGCCACTCCTCGTGGAGTTGCTCGTGGGTCGCATTGTTGGCGAGCTTCTGATCGGTCGAGAGCACGCCACCGGTACGGGCGCCCTGCCCCACGAACTGCGGGGCCGGACGGTAAGTCCTCCGGTCTCATACGTTGAACCGGAACAGCAGCACGTCGCCGTCTTTCACGACGTATTCCTTGCCCTCGATCCGTAGCTTGCCGACTTCTCGCGCGCCGGCCTCGCCCTTGCCCGCGACATAGTCATCGTAGGCGATCGTTTCGCAGGCGATGAAACCACGCTCGAAATCCTTGTGAATGGCCGCCGCCGCCCGAGGCGCCTTGGTGCCTTTGACGATGGTCCAGGCGCGGGTTTCCTTCGGACCGCAAGTGAAATAAGTCACCAGGCCAAGCAAGTCGTAGCCCGCGCGGATGACCCGATCCAGGCCGGAATCAACAAGGCCGAGGCCTTCCAGAAATTCCGTTTGCTCATCGGGCGGCAGTAGCGCGACCTCGGACTCGATCGCGGCGGAGACGATGACGCAGCGGGCGCCTTCCCGCTTCGCGCGGGCCTCGACGACGGCGGAGAAGGCGTTGCCAGAGGCGGCGGCGCTTTCCTCGACGTTGCAGACATACAGGACGGGCTTCGAGGTCAGGAGTTGCAGGCGCCGCGCCTCCTCCTCCTGGCCCGGCGGGATGGCCGTGCGAGCGGGCTTACCTGCGCTCAGGGCGGCGACCAAAGGTTCCATCAACGCGACGGCGGCGAGGCTATCCTTGTCGCCACCGCGGGCTTTCTTCTGGGCCGCGATCAGGCGCTTTTCCAGGCTGTCGAGGTCGGCGAGCATCAGCTCGGTCTCCACGACCTCGGCGTCGCGGGCGGGGTCGATCGAGCCTTCCACGTGGGTGATGTCGCTGTCCTCGAAGCACCGCAGGACGTGGATGATGGCGTCGACCTCGCGGATATTGGCGAGGAACTGGTTGCCCAGACCTTCGCCTTTCGAGGCGCCGCGGACGAGGCCGGCGATGTCGACGAATTCCAGCGAGGTCGGGATGATCTTCGCGGATTTGCCGATCTCGGCGAGCACACCCAGCCGTTTGTCGGGAACCCCGACGCGTCCGACATTGGGTTCGATCGTGCAGAACGGATAATTTGCCGCCTGCGCCGCGGCGGTGGCGGTCAGCGCGTTGAACAAAGTGGACTTGCCGACATTCGGCAGTCCGACGATCCCGCAATTAAAACCCATGAAATATCCCCGATGGCGTGGCCGGGGCGGTCATAGACCGGCGCGGGCTGTCCGGCCACTCCCGACGTTCGCGGCTTCATGGCACGGCCCTGTATCCATATCGTCGCGGTTATGGATTGACGTACCGTCCTTTACTTCCCGTCATGGCCCGGCTCGTCCGGGCCACCCGCTTAAGCACAGTGCCGCGACCGGCGGCCCGGACGAGCCGGGCCATGACGACGCGGGACGGGCCGGGACGATGCGGGATGGGCGATGACGATCGGGGACGAACCCCGTATCAGACCACTTTGCCGCTATCGGCATCCATGAGGTGCATGTTGTTCATGTCGGCGGTCAGCGCCAGGATTTCCTCGGGATGGCAATCGGTCTCGGGCGCGACGCGGGCGCAGATGGGATCGCCGCCCAGGAAGAAGTGGACCATGGTTTCCATGCCCATGGGCTCGACGACGTCGACTTTGAGTTCGACGCGCTCCCAACCCGGTTTCGCCTGCTCGTGGTACTCGAACAGATGCTCGGGCCGCAGGCCGAAGACCATCTTCCTGCCCTTGTACGGCCGGTAACGATCAAGTCGCGCCTGGGGGATCGGCAACACTATCTGATCGTTCACGCGCACGGTAAGGCCGCCGCCATTGCCGTCCAGGATCTCGCACGGCATGAAATTCATCGCCGGGGAGCCGATGAACCCCGCCACGAAGCGGGTCGCCGGGTTGTGGTACAGTTCCTGAGGCGTGCCGACCTGCTCGATGATCCCGTGGTTCATCACGACCACGCGATCGGCCAAAGTCATCGCCTCCACCTGGTCGTGAGTCACGTAGATGGTGGTGGTTTTCACCGTTTGGTGCACCTTCTTGATCTCGGTACGCATCTGCACGCGCAGCTTGGCGTCGAGGTTCGACAAAGGCTCATCGAACAGGAAGACTTTCGGGTTGCGGACGATGGCGCGCCCCATGGCCACGCGCTGGCGCTGACCGCCGGACAGGGCGCGCGGCTTGCGCTCCAGCAGCGTCCCGATGTCGAGGATGCGGGCAGCTTCATCGACCCGGCGCTTGATCTCGTCCTTGGGAAATTTCCGCAGCTTCAGACCGAAGGCCATGTTGTCGAACACGCTCATGTGCGGATAGAGCGCGTAGTTCTGGAACACCATGGCGATGTCGCGGTCGCGCGGGGGAACGTCGTTGACGACCTCCCCGGCGATCAGGATCTCGCCGCCGGTGATTTCTTCCAGACCGGCGATCATGCGCAAGGTCGTGGATTTGCCACAACCGGAGGGGCCCACCAGCACGACGAATTCCTGGTCGGCGATATCGAGGTCGATGCCTTTCACGGCTTGCACGCCGCCATCGTAGTCCTTGACGATTTTGCGGCAGGAGACTTCAGCCATGGTGTTATGTTTCCTCGGTCGGAGTTTCGTTGATCAGGCGTGGGATTGGGTGGTGGGTTCAGGCGTTGTGGGCAGGCGTGGGGGGGGGAGCAGGCGCCGGTTTCAGCCTTTGGTCGCACCGGCGGTCAAGCCCGCGACGTAGTAGTCCATCAGGAAGGCATAAATGACGATCGGCGGCAGTGAGGCCAGCAAACAGGCGGCCATGATCTTGCCCCACTGGAACACGTCGCCACGGATCAGATCGGAGATGATCCCGACCGTCAGCACCATTTGGTTGGACGTGTAGAGATAGGCCAGCGGATACAGGAACGCGCCCCAGGCGACGGTAAAGGCGAAGATCGTCGCCGCGATGATGCCGGGCATGGCGACGGGGATGAAGATTTTCGTCAGGATTTGCAGATAGCTCGCGCCATCGATCAACGCCGCCTCATCCAGTTCCCTGGGAATGGAACTGAAATATCCGATCATGATCCAGGTGCAGAACGGCACGGCGAGCGTTGGATACAGCAGCACCAGGGACCAGACACTGTTGATCAGTCCGATCGATCCGACGATCTGAAACAGCGGGATGAACAGCAAGGACGGCGGGATGAGGTAAGTCAGGAACACGCCGGTCGACAGCACATGGCTGCCCCAGAAACCCATCCGCGACAAGCTGAACGCGGCCAGCACGGAGATGACCATGGACACGGTGACGGTCAGGATCGTGACGATCACCGAGTTGATATAGTACGTCTGGAAGTTCGGGTATGTGAGCAAATACCAGAAATTCTCGAACGTCGGGTTTTTCACGAGCCAGGGGCTGCCGGTCTGCGCCGAAATCTCCGCGGAAGATTTCAGGCTCGTGATCAGCGTGTAGAACGGCGGCACCAGGAAGATCACCACGAACACCGCGAGCGCGATGTAGCTGCCCCACAAAGCCCAGAGCCGTTGGCGATGGAGGCTGGTTTTATGCACGGCGGCCCGCGAGGCGGCCGTGCCCATGGTGGTCGCGCTCATGCGGCGATGTCCTTGGTACGCTGGGTGACGCCGCGCAGAACGAAGAAGGCCGAGACCGCGAGGATGGGGAACATGAACAGGCTGACGCCGGCCCCCAGGGGAATATCGCCGGACTGGATGCCGACCTGGAAGGCATAGGTCGCGAACACATGGGTCATGTCCTGCGGCCCGCCGGCAGTCAGGATGCGGACGATGTCGAACTCGGCGAAGGTGACGATCAGGCTGAACAACACGGTGATTGCGATGATGTTGCGCATCATCGGCAGCGTGACAAAGAACAGCTTCTGCATCGCGCCGGCACCGTCGATCGCGGCGGCCTCATACAGCTGTTCCGGTACCGATTTCAGCGCGGCGAGATACATGATCATGAAGAACGGCGTGCCGAACCAGACATTCACCGCGATGGTGCAGGCGCGCGCGATCCCGCCAACGCCCAGCCATGGCACGTTCTCGAAGCCGAACTGGTTCAGTATCCAGTTGAAGGCGGAGTAGGAGGGGTCGAACATCCACCACCAGGTCAGGGTAGACAGCGCCAGCGGGATCACCCACGGCACCAGCAGCAGGCCGCGCCAGATCTTCTGGTTCGTGCCGGGGATGTTGTGCATCAGATGGGCCAGGATGATGCCGATGAACGCCTTCAACACAACGGCGGTGACCGCGAACAGGCAGCTCTGGAAAATCACCAATTGGAAGGTGTGGCGTTTCAGCAGGAACGCGAAGTTGCCAAGGCCGACGAAGGTGGTCATCTTCTTGTTCAGCATGCTGAGCCACAGCGCGTAGAACGCCGGGTAGATCACGAACCCGACGATCAATAAGATCAACGGCAGGCACATCACGAACGCGATCGTGGACTTCCGCCGCGCGAGACGCCGCATCGACGTCGCGGGCGACTTTTCACCTGATAGTGGGGCGGCCATCCCAATCGCCGCTGCCGAACCGTCCGCCATCCCATCCCATCCCTCCATGCCGCCGCCGTTCCGGCACGCGGTGTCGCCGTGCGAGGAACTCCTGGTTCCCTCGCGACGGCCGATAAGCCAACCCCTGTCACGGCGGTTTCCCACCGCCTGTCGCGCCCGCCCCGGCTGAATCCCGGCGCGACGGACGTTCTGCCCGTCTCACGCGGCAACCGCAAGTGTGGGCGGATCGTCGCGAAAAATACTAATCCAGCGGAACGCTACCGGGTGACGCGCCGCGGTGCAACAGGCGGTGCGGCGGGTCAGCAAATCTCATTTTGGCTGCTGACTTCTCCCCAATCGTCATCCTCCGGCGCGACCGGAGGATCCGGAGCGGCACCATGCCTCGCTTTCGGGCGCCGTTATACGCGGATATGTGCCGCTACCGACCCTCCGGTCGCGCCGGTATTGCTGGCGGCGGGCTCACAAGGCCGCGTGGAAGACGCCGCCACGCGAGATCGCGCTGCGAAGGCTGGAGCGAGCGGAGGAACTCGGCACGAGCTGCCGGGCGTACACTTTGGAAATCATGGAGCGCGGCCGTTACCTGTGAGGGCGCGGCACCTGACGTCGACGTGGGTTCAGGCCGCCGGGGCGACGCGGCGGATCAGGTCTGACAGGACCCGCGGGTCGACGGTGCCCTGGCCGGTCCGCAGCAGCCACAATTCCATGGCGCGGTCATCGTCGACGCGGGTCACGACACCGCCCCGGATCCACTTGCGATAGACGATCCACCGCTCATCGTTGCGATCGCGGACCATGACCCCACGATAGCCGGTGGCCTGGTATGCGCCGGACAACGTCGTATGCGGCACCGGCGCGGCGGCCAGCATGTCCCGGAACGCCTGTTCACGCTCATCGGTCAGGGTCCAGGTAGGGTCCGGATCCCCCGACGTCAGCAGCAGAGTCACCTGTAGGGCCATCGGTCAGGTTCCTTTCTTTTGGCGCCATCCGGGAGCGGCCGGCGGGCGGATTGGGGCATGCTTTACGCCGCCATTGCAACGCGGCCGAAGTTCCGCGGAGAGGAGCAGCCGCGAACATCCAAGGGCGCCCGGACGGTCGCACCGCTGCCGTTCCTCTAGCAGCCTGTCGGACTTAGGGCCTGGCTACCTGGTTGGCCCGCGGTTAGAATCGCCTTGTCGATTCGCGCCGCCTTCTGGACCCTTCCGATATGGCCAATTTCCGCTCCACCGATCGCCTGACCAGCTTCCTTTTGCCGCCGTCGA
>SHWL01000194.1 GCA_009693865.1 Acetobacteraceae bacterium
CTCATTATGGCTGCTGACCTCTCCCAAATCGTCATCCTCCGGCGCGACCGGAGGATCCGGAGCGGCACCACGCCTTGCTTTCCGGCGCTATTATACGCGGATATGTGCCGCTACCGATCCTCCGGTCACGCCGGAGGATGACGAAAAAGGAAGCGTCAGCGCCATAATGAGAATTGCTGTGACAGAACAGCGGGCAGTACGACGATCTTGCTCACGTGGTATCATACCGCGGGCCGCCAGCCTCGCTCCAGGAGACCGATACACTTATGAAATGTTGCTGGATCGCCACGTTACTTCTCATCTCCACCACCGGCGCTCTGGCCGCCGACCCGTCAGCGCTGTGGAAGATCACCGGCGAAAAATGCGTGCCGCACATGCGCGAGGCCAAGGATCCAAGTCCTTGCTCGGTCGTTGACCTCGACGCGGGCTATGTCGTTCTGAAAGACATCGTTGGCGCCACGCAGTTTCTGCTGATTCCGACCGCGCGGATCGGTGGCATCGAAAGCCCGGAGATTCTGGCGGAGAACGCTCCCAACTACTGGGACCGGGCCTGGCGCGCGCGGCTGCTGACCGAGGCGCGCGCCGGCAAGAAACTCCCACGCGAGGCGCTGTCGCTGGCGATCAATTCCGCGTACGGACGAACCCAGGATCAGTTGCATATCCATATCGACTGCGTGCGCCGCGACGTGCGCGATGCCCTTGCCGCGCATCGCGATGAGATCGGTCAATTCTGGGAGGCGTTCCCGGTTCCGATGGCCGGCAGAACCTGGCGCGCGTTCCGCGTCGACGGGCAGAATCTGGGGTTGACCGACCCTTTCCGCCTGTTGGCCAACGGCGATCCCTCGGCCGCCGCGGACATGGGAAAACACACGTTGGTCGTGGTCGGCATGACGTGGCGCTACGATATCGCCGGGTTCGCGATCCTCAATGACAAGGCCGATTTGCTCACCCTCAATCGCGGGTCGGGTGAGGTGCTACAGGATCACGGTTGCGCGCTGGCGCGGTAACACGGCGCGCAAATGTCGCGGCATCGAAGTGGGCTGCAATCACCCCGTCATTGCCCGGCTCGTCCGCACAGGCATCAGGGTAACCGAGGACCGGAGACGGATATTCTCTTTTCACCGTCATGGCCCGGCTGGTCCGGGCCATGACGAAAAGGGGAGATATCCGCACTACCGGGTTAACTTTTGGCGTGACGGTCAGGCGGAACGCCACTCAACCGATTTTTTTCGCGCGCCGCCGCGGTTTTTTCTCCGAGGCCGGAGACGCCACATCGGCCGCGACGCGGAACTGCACGATCTTGTCCGGATCGGGCACGCTACCACCACCGCCGCTTCCGCGCTTGATCTGGTCGACGAGTTCCATGCCCTCGGTGACCTGACCCCAAATCGTGTACTGACCGTCCAGGTGCGAGGCCGGCGCGAACATGATAAACCACTGACTGTTGGCGCTGTTTGGCGCGCCGGTGCGCGCCATGCCACAAGTGCCACGCAGAAATTTTTTCTCGTTGGTGAATTCGGCCCGCAGGTCCGGCAACTCGCTGCCGCCGGTCCCGGTTCCAGTCGGATCGCCGCCCTGCGCCATGAAGCCTTCGATGACCCGATGGAACACCGTCCCATCGTAAAAGTTCTGCCGCGCGAGCGTCTTGATTCGCTCCACGTGGCCAGGGGCGACATCGGGATGAAGCTGGATCACAATCCGCCCCTTCTCAATATCGATATAGATTGTATCTTCTAAGTTGCCCACCTGGGCCGCCGCTTTCTCGCTCATGATCATCTCACTTGTAAGGGCCGCGATCCCGCCGGCGGGCGCGATCCGAGGCCGGGTTTTACTTTACGTCCGTCGCGACCCGCATGCGGACCACGCGATCCGGATTGCTCACCATGCCATTGTTGCCGTCACCGCGTTTGATCTGGTCGACGAACTCCATTCCCTTCACGACCTGACCCCAGATCGTGTACTGCCCGTTCAGAGAGGCATTCGGCGCGAACATGATGAACCACTGGCTGTTGGCGCTGTTGGGATCGCCGGTGCGCGCCATGCCGCAAACCCCGCGCAGGAATTGCCGCTGCGTCGTGAACTCGGCTTTCAGGTTCGGCAACTTGCTGCCGCCGGTGCCCGTCCCGGTGGGATCGCCGCCCTGCGCCATGAAGCCTTCGATCACGCGATGGAACGGTGTGTTGTCGTAAAAACCTTGCCGCGCCAACGACTTGATCCGCTCGACGTGACCCGGCGCCAGCTCGGGCAGCAACTGGATCACTACCCGCCCGGATTTAACATCCAGATAAATCGTGTTCTCGGGATCCGCCGCCGGCGCCTGCGCTTTCGCGCCAGAGACGGCGCCAGTCACAATCGAGATGGCGGACGCGATGAAAGCACGCACGATCAGGATACGCCGGCGCATGAAAAACTCCTGTTCAGGCTTTGTTTTCGCGAATACGCCGCATCACCCGTTCCAGCGTCAGAGCCGGAACGAATGTGGAAATGTCGCCACCCAGCATCGCCACCTCTTTGACCAGGCGCGACGCGATGAACTGATGCCGTTCGCTGGCCATCAGGAACACCGTCTCGACATCCGGGGCCATGCGGTAGTTCATGCCGGCCATCTGAAACTCAAAATCGAAGTCGGTGACGGCGCGCAGGCCGCGCACGATCATCGAGGCGCCGATCCGGCGAGCAAAATCAACCAGCAAGGTATCGAACGGCATGACCTCGATCACCATGCCGTTCCTGTTGGCGATCGTTTCGATCTCCGCCTGAACCAGCTCGACGCGCTCTTCCAACGTGAACAGCGGCCCTTTGCCGGTATTGATGGCGACACCGACGACCAGCTTGTCCAGCAGGCGTGCCGCGCGGGCGATCACATCCAGATGACCATTGGTGACCGGATCGAAAGTTCCTGGATACAGGGCGATGCGCGAAGGGTTGGCCTGGGAAGGGCCCATGTCAGCCTTTCCGTAAATCAGGCCGGCCGGCGTTGGCCTGTCGTTCTCAGACATCGTTTCCGTCCTCGGTCTCCGTCCCCTCGCCGGGCTCAGGCCCAGGGAGGGAGGGTGTGATATCTGGGTCGTCGCTGACGTCGTCGACCACCGGGAACACGCTGGTGACGTGCTCCCCGGCGTCGACGCGGAACAGGGTCACACCCATCGCCTGGCGCCCGGTGATCCGCACCTGATCGCCTGGCACCCGAATAAGGCGGCCGGCATCGGTGACCAGCATCACATCGTCCCCTTCCCGCACCGGGAAGGTCGCGACCACGGATTTCCCATTACGTGGCGCCAGGGTGATGTTGGCGATCCCTTGTCCGCCCCTGCCGGTCACGCGGTACTCGTAAGCCGATGACCGCTTGCCGAAACCGATGTCGGTCACGGTGAGCAGCAATTCCTCGGCCTCTTCCATTTCGGCGATCCGTTCGGGTGTCAGGTTGGCCTCGCCCTCGATTTCTTCCGCCTCGGCCGCCGCCGGCACCGGTTCCGGCTCCTCCTCCGCGCCCGCGCGGCGGCGGGCGTTGGCCAGCTTGAGATAGGCCTCGCGCTCCGCCGGGGTCGCGTCGAGATGGCGCAACACCGACAAGCTCATGACCTGATCGCGATTGAGCAGCTTGATCCCGCGCACGCCGGAGCTGTCGCGGCCGGCGAAAACCCGCACGATGTCGTCGGTCAACTGGAACCGGATGCAGCGGCCGGCGCGCGTGGCGAGCAATACGTCGTCGCCCTCGCGGCAGGTGGCGACCCCGATCAGGCTGTCGCCCTCGTCCAGTTTCATCGCGATCAGGCCCGAGGCCCGGACGTTGCGGAAATCCGACAGCCGGTTGCGCCGGACCGTCCCCGACGAGGTCGCGAAAATCAGGTGCAGGCTTTCCCACAGCGTCTCGTCCTGCGGCAGCGGTAGCACTGTGGTGATCGTGTCGGCGCCAAGGTCCGGCAGCAGATTGACCAGCGCGCGGCCCTTCGCGGTCGGTCCCGCTTCCGGCAGGCGCCACACCTTCTCCCGGTACGCCTTGCCGCCCGAGGAGAAGAACAGCACCCATTGATGCGTGTGCCCGTTGAAGCTGCGCGTCACAATGTCGTCGCCGCGGGTCGAGGCGCCGGACCGGCCGCGCCCGCCGCGGTTCTGCGAGCGGTAGGTCTCCAACGTCGTGCGCTTGATGAACCCGTCGCGCGTGATCGTGACGACCATCTGTCCCGGTTCGATCAGGCTCTCGTCGTCCTGGTCCGACAGTACATCGGCGATGTCGGTCCGCCGCGGCGAGACGATTTCCTTGCGCGCGGCGGCCAGTTCCTCGGTCATCACCTCCATGCGGCGAATCTGGGAGCCAAGGATTTCCAGCAGCGCGCGAATTTGGTCCGCGACCTCGGTCAGATCGGCCTGGATCTTGTCGCGTTCCAGGCCGGTCAAGCGGGCCAGGCGCAATTCCAGAATGCCGCGCGCCTGTTCTTCGGTCAGGCGAACGGTGCCGTCGGGCGAGATGATGTTACCGGGTTCGTCGATCAGCGCCAGCAGCACGCCGATGTCCTCGGCCGGCCAGTCGCGGTCCATCATCGCCTGACGGGCAGTCGCAGCGTCGGGACTGGCGCGGATCAGCCGGATGACCTCGTCGATGTTCGCCACCGCGATGGCGAGGCCCACCAGATTATGCGCCCGGTCGCGGGCCTTCCCCAGATCGAAACGGGCGCGGCGGACAATCACTTCCTCACGGAAGCGAATGAAGCACTGCAGCGCGTCTTTCAGCCCCATCTGCCGAGGCTGCCCATCGTCCAGCGCCAGCATGTTGATACCGAAACTGGTCTGCAGCTGGGTGTGGCGGAACAACTGGTTCAGCACAACCTCAGGGGTCGCCTCGCGCCGCATCTCGATGACAATGCGCATGCCAGAGCGATCGCTCTCGTCGCGCATTTCGCCAATGCCCTCGATCGTCTTGGCGCGCACCAGTTCGGCGATTTTCTCCAGCAGAGCCTTCTTGTTCACCTGATACGGAATCTCGGTGACGATGATCGCCATGCGGTCCTTGCGGACTTCCTCGAATTCGGTGCGCGAGCGGACGACGATCGAGTCGCGCCCGGTCTCGAACGCGCCCTTGATGCCGTTGCGGCCAATGATGATGCCGCCAGTGGGGAAATCGGGCCCTTGGACGATCTGCATCAAATCTTCGAGCGAGGCGTCAGGATTGGCGATCAGCGCCAGCGTGGCGTCGATGATCTCCCCCGGATTGTGCGGCGGAATGTTGGTGGCCATGCCGACCGCGATGCCGTTGGCACCGTTGATCAGCAGATTCGGAAAACGCGCCGGAAGAACCTTCGGTTCCTTCTCCGACTCGTCGTAGTTCGGCGCGTAATCGACGGTGTCGCGGTCGATGTCGTCCAGCAGCAGCATGGCGGAACGGGCGAGCCGGACCTCGGTATACCGCATCGCCGCCGGGTTATCGCCGTCGACGGAGCCGAAGTTGCCCTGCCCGTCAACCAAGGTCACCCGCAGCGAGAAAGACTGCGCCATCCGAACCATGGCGTCGTAAATCGCCGAGTCGCCGTGCGGATGATACTTGCCCATGACGTCGCCGACGACGCGCGCGGACTTCCGGTAGGCACGGTCCGGCGTGTACCCCGCCTCATGCATCCCAAACAAAATGCGCCGGTGAACCGGCTTCAACCCATCCCGGGCATCCGGCAGCGCGCGCGATACGATCACGCTCATGGCGTAGTCGAGGTACGAGCGCCTCATCTCGTCTTCGAGCGTGACCGGCTGCATGTCGGCGGGATGGCCCGGGGGAATGGAGTCGCTCACTCGATGCTCAGTTTCAGTGTCCGGAAGGGCCGTTTCATGGACGCATCATAGGCCGTTTCCAGGCCTGTGGCGAGGGGCCGGGCGTTTGGGCCTGGGGATGCGCGAGGGCTCCGCCCTCGGACCCGCCAGGAGGCTTTGCCTCCTGGACCTCCAGCAAAGGCCGTCGCCTTTGCAATCCGTTTATTTTTGGTTGGGATCAAGAGGGGGCCTACGAGGATGTCGCAAGGTCTCCATTGGCCCCCTCTTGATCCCAACCAAATTAATGGGTCCCAAGGGCCGCTGCCCTTGGCGGGGCTCCAAGGGGCAGCGCCCCATACGCGCGAAGTTAGGGTGGCCTGATCTGGCAGGCCTGGAGCGTCCTGCGTCTGGGCGCCTCCTCAAGGTGGCGGCGGAACCGTAACAGGGCGGCGCGGTTTGTCAGTTTTGGTCTGGGCAGAATGGCGTCCAGCAAGATT